>JALWSS010000202.1 GCA_026993525.1 Saprospiraceae bacterium | reverse complement strand
CCATTCCGAACAGAGTCGTTAAGCCCCTCTGCGCCGATGGTACTGCCCATGATGGGTGGGAGAGTAGGTCACTGCCAACCTTTTTTTCAAAAAGCCCGTTGAGCCAGGTCGCTTGACGGGCTTTTGTCGTATTAACTCTGACCTGTTGGTCAATGCCTGTTAACCATGCGTCAAAGAACAAAATCTTTTTTACTAATTGAATTTCTGTGGTGGGCAATTACTGCCCTGATTATTCTGGCTTTCATGTATCTGCCTTATCAGCACGGAAACGGATTTTCAGAACTTGGCAGCACCAATATTTTGTTCATACTTATCTTTATTACGGTGACCCGCTATATTTTTTTATTGAAATATACCTTTCTGGGATATTCGCTCTGGGCCAAGGTGCTCGTCATATTCTTATGCATACCTCTTGCTATTTACCTTTATTCTGCATTCCAGTTTGTGCAGGTTTACATTGACCAGGGAAGCCTTGAAACTGTTTTTGGTCACATGCAAATTGGCGAACAATATGCCATGATGAACTACATCGAAAGTGAGATCATCTTTTTTGGCGTAGGAAGTATAATTGCTACAGTGCTGATGCCATTCCGGATGATCATATCAATTTGGAGAATGAGAAACCGGGGGACTGTTTGAGGTTCTTGTCATTGACTGTTACTCAGGGCTTTAACCATTCCTTTTGCAAGAAAGTATTGCCCTGACAGGTAGGTGGCCATGACGAAAATGCGCAGCAAAGTTCCGTTGGCGTTTGAAAAAACATGAAACTTCTCGCAGGCGAGGATGCTGTCGGAAATTAAAAACAATACTGCCCCGCCCAAAATGGTCTTCGCTGCTGTAGCAGTAATCCTGCCGAACAGGTTAATTGCAGACATGACCATCAGTGCTATAACAAGACTGTAAATGAATACCGGCGCCCCCAATTGGGCAGGCACATTGGGGTAAACCATTGCCAGAAACAGACCCAAAAACGCAATTACCGGGAGAGTGCTGACGGGTTTCCTGAATACGAGTCCATGTTTAAATTTGGAGAATCCATAAAAAGTCAGGATGTAAAATATGTGAGCAATGAGAAAACTTGACAAGCCAAATAAAAAATAAGTGGAACCCCGGAGCATCAAAAATACATCACCTGCAACAGAGAAGAGCAAACCGGATAAAAACAAGCTCCTGATTTTTCCGCCATCCCCAGTGGTACACAACCAGTACCATACAGCAAGGATAGCAACCAGCGCAGGTTTGGTGAGATCAGCGAGGAACTGAAATGAAAGTGCGATGCCCGTCAGGTGAGCAGCACATAGAAGAAAAAAAAGGGTGATGAAGAATTTTTTCATTGTGGAATTAATACCGATAAAAGAACCCTAAGCAATTTCCCGCATGATCCGCTTAACTTCTGAAGCAATTTTCAGAAGTTGCTCTTTCTTTTTGACCGGTGAATATACGGCGTATTCAACTTCCTCAAACAAAGACACTACTTTGTCTGACAGCTTTTTATCCGGCAAGGTGTTTTTCAGCCTCGTTTTGAGGGTGGTTTTTGAAAATCCGGCGGGCAATTTAAACTTCCAGATCAAAAACCACCTGAAAACTTTGCTGATCACAGAAAAGCTACCACTGATATTTTCTTCAGCGGAATTGACGGCACGATCAACTAAATCCAGGAGATCCTCGAGACTCTCCTGATTTTCACCGGTGTGGCCTGGTCTGGCCAGGATGATGGTTTCTTTTGCATAAAGTACAAAAAGCAGTACCGGCGGGAGGCACAACAATGCCCAGAATGCCGGTGAATTAAAAAATATGTGATTTTTTGTTTTAAGCTGCCCGGCGGTTTTCAGTGGAAGAATTAATACCTTTTTACTTTCATTTTTTTCATTCGGTGAAAGTGCAAGGGAAGATGGGGCAACGGTCAGGCTTACCGGTTCTGTTTTTGCAGTGATGTATTTATTCGAATCCGGGTCAAAATAGCTGAATTCCGGTCTGATCAGAAAATTTCCGGGTAATTTGGGGATCAAGAGATATTCAACCTGTATCTGTTGCAAAAATTCACCCTTCGTACTGCTTTCAACTTTTTCATTGATGATGGTCGGTTTGTAAAACTCAAAGGTGTCACTGGAAGGAATGATCGGGGGTTGAACTCTTTTCGGATCTCCGTTTCCTGTGATGACGTAAATGAGTGAAGTGCCTTCACCAACTTTTAGCCTTGTAGTTGAAATACGTGTGTCAAAACTGAAATTTCCTACTGCCCCGGAAAATGTAGCCGGAGCTCCATCAGGCAAGGGCAGCACTGTCACGCTCAATGCTTCCGTATTCTTCCTGATATTTTTGACGTTTCTTCGAAAAAGGAATCCCCTGCTTTCCGAAACGATGAAATTGATCTCAGCTTCTTCAATTTGATGCTCACCGGTTTTCAATGGGAACAGCGCCAGGCGCCTGATGATTTTAGTGGTATAACTATCTCCGTTGATGGTCTCTGTGGCGGTTGGGGAGAAAAACCTGTCCAGCTCTTCTGCGTAGAACCCTTCGTAAGCCGGTTCTTTTTCGAAAGAGTACCTTTCGACGTTGACCTTGGTGTAAACCTTGTAATTGAGTGTCAGCTGTTGCCCTAAAAAAACGCTGTCAGCCGATAGTTCTATTTTTACAAATAATTCCTCCGGTTCATATTTTGGGGCCTTTTTTTCTCCAACTACCCTTATAGTCAGTGTGTTGGATTTAATTCTTTTGTTTGATGTTTTAATGGTGGCTGCACCAATCTTGAACGTTCCTTTTTTTAAAGGCCGAAGAATAAAGCTGTATTCTTCACGCTTGAACACTTTGCCATCGGTAAACGTGACGTTGGAAGAGTAGTTGGGGCCGGAAAGAACTTCAAAGTCATTGAATTTGGGAGGGCTGAAATCTTCTGCTGTCGCGTTTTCAAGGGTATAAAATATTTGAAAATTATCCTCTAAACTGACAGTGGTTGAGGAGACCCTGGCTTTGAAACTCACCGTTGTTTGGGCAATTGCGACATGCGAGGATAAGCCCACCAAAACTGCAATTATCCAAACGCGCATAAATTGTGGATAGCGCTCTGTTAATACTTGTCGTTTGGGCATGGTCATATTCACTCCTATAGGGTCTGATGGTTTTTGGAACAGTCAATAAAGGGCTGCAAATTAGAAGCCTTCGATGTACTCTGTGCCATCCTCTTCCGAAAAATCATCCTGTGTTTCGAAACTGGCCATTTCATCTCCAATGGTGAAAGCAGATGCATCTTTCCCGAAGGCATCGAATATAATTCGCTTGATTCTTCTCCTGTTGTCTTCACTTTTTCGGAGTGCAGTTTTGACTTTGCCTTTGGAAAGGCTGTAATCAAAGTTGTTCACTGTTCCGTGCAAATTGATGTAAAGGTTGAAAAAGCCATCTTTCTTCGCCGGAATGAGTTTGCCTTTGAATTTCCGGGCGGCTAATTTTTTTTCGAGAACCTGGCTGCCGTTGATTTTAAAATTGTAATCAATTCTCCCGTCAAAAGTCTGCGTTCCGCACACGGTGAGGTTCATGGCGTTGTTTTGGACGAACATAGCCGGAAGGATAAAAGTATTTTCCCTGTACTCGAGCCAGTTGTACAGGGTGGCAAATTTGACTTTTCTCAAATCGTCATTTTCAACATAGTCCGAAAAAGACTCCAGCAAATCAAAATTCCTGAGATAGCCATCCTCGATTTTGACCCCTGCCAGGATGTGCAAACTGTTGTTGTCGAAACGGAGAAGGGAATCCCAATGGCCGTAAATCAGTGCTCCAGCGTTCATGGTGCCATCGAGGTGTTCGGAACGGACAAAACCCTGCCCCAGGTCATTTCCTTGCTCAAACAGTTTTTTGATGTCTGTATTTTCAAATAAAACCTGGGCGCTGATGGTGGGTTCACGCTGCAACCTGATGGTGGATTCCATCTGGCAATGCCCGTTCATTGCATCAGCACGGCCTTTGACTTTGAGTACATTGTTCCCAATCCGCAGCGAGCCTTTGAAATGTTTCCCTTCAAATTTTCCGAATGTGAATTTATCGAGCCTGGCGCCAAAAGTGCCATTGAGATTATAGCCAATATCAACAATTGTTTGGGCTTCTGTTGTGTTGGAGTTGACCTCCTTCCGGGCTGTGGCATTGTGGTTGGAAAGGATGGTGTTCATCACGTTTTTTACATCCATATATTCGCTTTCGAGCAGGATGTTGAATTCAATGGCGGCAGTATTACTTTCAGAATTTGACAGTCCGGCAAAGACAACGGGCAGCAAATCATTTGCGGTTCCTGAAATCTGTATATCACTATCCTCCAATGTAACTTGCAGGTTTTTCAACTCTGCTTTGGCGTCGTCAAATTTGAAAAAGCCGGCAGCAATGCTGACGGGTGTTCCATTGTATTGAAACGCCAGGTCTTTGCATTCCAATTCGCCTTTCATCACTACCTTGCCCCAATTTCCGGGGTCAGTGATTTGCGAAGCCAGTCCGCTCAGCTTCACAGTTCTGAAAATGAGATGGCCTTCGGGACCCTCGATGGGAAGATATTCGACAAAGCGGATAATTTCACGAAGGGGAAGCTCCCCGTCTGCGACAATGTCCAGGTAAGGATTCTCAATGTTCTCCATTCTGAAAAACACTTCCACGGGCATTTTGTCAACATATCCTTTGAGCCGGCTTATTTCAAATACTGTGGGCCCTGTAGCATTTACGGCGGAGTTGGTGAAGCTGGCAGTCAGCGTGGCGTCTTCGATGGGGTAGTAAAGATCAGGGTGATCCAATTCTCCCCGCTCCAGCTCGATGTTGCCGTTTATTTCCGGGAAATGATCTTTTGAATATTCTCCTTTTATCCTTGCGTTGAGGTGTAGGTTCCCCTCACAGTAAAGGTCCCCGATGTCGTAGGGTATCGCCCCTGACAAGGCCTCCAGCACTGTGCCGGGGTCAAAATCACTGCCGGAAATGTTGAGATCGTAAACCTGGCCACTGTCATTGGACCGTACTGTACCACTGCAGGCGAATTCGCTTTCTTCGATGTTTAGTGAGGCGGTTCGCAGCTCAAAATTGTGGTTTATTTTATCCACATACAGATCAGCTTGATAGCCCCATTCCAGATTTTTGAGAAAGGTATTTTCATTGAGACGAATAGAATCAGAGAAACAAACGGCGTTTGACCGAAGGGCAAAAGCACGCTCGGCAAAAGACCCCGAGAATTTTGCTTTTTTCACATTCTGCGAAAAATGTTGCGAGAGCTGATTGTTGGTGTAGGTGATTTGGACATCTGACAACAGCGCCTCTTGCAAAATTATTGTCGAATTATTTTCACGCTCAAAGCCTGCTGGTTTCAGAATCTGGTAGTTCGGTACGCCGTGTTTGTCAATGTGAAGGTGTAGCTCCCCATCTTGTACGAGAATGGCATCAAAAACCACTGCATTGTTGATGAGGTCAAGCACACCGAAACTGAACTGAACCCTTCCGGCTTTCAGCAGCAGAGAATCCGAAAGGTCATTCAGCCGGACTTGCACAAGTGAAACCGAAGCGTTGGGAAAGTCCCTGATGAGCGACAATGAGGCACTTTCAACTTTGATGGGCTGTTCAAGTTCCTCATTCAGTTGGGCCAGCAATTGCCTGACGATTTGTTCTTCGAGCAAGAGGCTGATACCCGTCAAAGCAAGGGTAAACAATGCCAGGATGGCAAGGCCCCATTTTGCTAATTTTTTGGTTCGGTTCATAGTTGTCAGGCGAAATGCGTCTGTAAGCGTAAAGGTAGCGGACTTCGGGGTAAGCGGACGCTGTGGCGTTTTTGAATTTTTTTTTATCCAAAGTTGTTGCATTTCGGATGACCCTATATATTTGCACCCGCTTTTGAAGAAAGCTTCAAATAAACCACAAATGGGTGATTAGCTCAGTTGGTTCAGAGCACCTGCCTTACAAGCAGGGGGTCGGAGGTTCAAATCCTTCATCACCCACCAAAGCCTTCCGTTCCGGAGGGCTTTTTTTATATCCGTCGTGGCCGTTTTCTTGCCTGCCTGTTCTTTCAAAATCGGGTGCTCCCAAAACACAAAAAGCAGCGCCTTGCGGCACTGCTTTTCAGCGGAGAGAGAGGGATTCGAACCCCCGGTTCCGGTTACCCGGAACAGCGATTTTCGAGACCGCCCCGTTCGACCACTCCGGCATCTCTCCTTTTCGGATCAAGCGCTTGCAAATATAGCCCCGCCCTCTTTGTTTGCAAAGTTTTATACCTTCCGCCTCGCAACACGATCAACCCTCAATTCACGAAGATGGAAAGAAGAGCTTTCGTCAGAAATGGCCTGATGGCGGCCGCTGCATTCTCGGCTTCTCCGGCCATTGCCCGACAGGGCGAAGTAAAACCAAACCAACCATTCAAACTGAAGTATGCCCCTCACCCGGGCATGTTTGAGCACAGTGCCGGCAAAGACCTCATTGCCCAGCTGGAGTTCATCGCCGATGAGGGGTTCCGGGCTTTTGAAGACAATGGAATGAAAGACCGGGAAGTGGCCCTGCAAGAGAAAATGGCCAAAACCATGAGCCGTCTCGGCATTGAGATGGGGGTGTTTGTGGCCCACAAAATATACTGGAAGGAACCCAACCTGGCCAGTGGCAACCCTGATCTTCGGGAAGAGTTTCTGAATGACATCAGGAGCAGTGTAGAGGTTGCGAAGCGAGTGAATGCCAAATGGATGACGGTGGTGCCCGGCCACCTGGACCTGCGCCTGGACATGGGCTACCAAACGGCCAATGTGGTGGAAGCGCTGAAGCGGGCCGCCAACATCCTGGAACCCCACGGACTGGTGATGGTGCTGGAGCCGCTCAATTTCCGGAACCATCCCGGACTGTTTCTGACAAAGGCGGCTCAGGCTTATGAGATTTGCAAGGCAGTGGACAGCCCTTCGTGCAAAATCCTTTTCGATATTTACCACCAGCAGATTCAGGAAGGCAACCTCATTCCCAACATTGATCTGGCCTGGGAGGAAATTGCCTATTTTCAGATTGGCGACAACCCCGGCAGGAAAGAGCCCACCACCGGCGAGATCAATTACCTCAACGTTTTCAGTCACATTGCTTCAAAGGGCTACGACGGTATTCTCGGAATGGAACACGGCAACTCGATGCCCGGTGCAGAAGGTGAGATGGCAATGATCGAAGCGTACAGAAAAGTGGATGATTTTTAAGCTATTGCACCTGCCGGCCCTTTTGGGCCGTGACGATGTACTGGTAGTCCAGCGAGCAGTCGTCAGAAACGATGCCGGTGAAGCCGGCTTCCTGCAGTTCTTTTTCCACCTTCCACAGCTCCAGCCTGATGTTTTGCGGGGGGTAGCTGATGGGCAAACGTTTCTTTTTAAAATCCACGATGACCAGTTGCCCGTTTTCGGGCAGCACATCCAGCAGGTGGCGCAGGTACTGCACCCGGTTTTGGAAATAGATGTAGGTGTTCACCACCAGGATGATGTCTGCCTCGCCGGGTCTGAGTTTGGAGTTGTTGTAAGTGGCCAGGCGGGTTTCAAAGCGCTTTTGGTAGTCGGGGGCCAGTTCCACCAGTTTGATGCTGTCCATGAAATGAATGAATCGGGGGTCCACCTCCACGGCGATGACCTTTTTGGCGTGTTGCGCCAGGCGGCGCGAGAAAAAGCCGGAGCCCGCTCCGATATCGGCTACCACTTTGTTTTCGAGATCGCCCATTTTCTGAATGACCAGTTCGGGTTTTTGCCACAGCACCCTGTCGGGCGGGTCGTATTTGGTCAGCAGGCTGTCGAGGCTGGTGGCAGTTTCTGAGCTGTCCGGGTTTTCGGCGCTGTCCTTGCCGTTGGCGGGCATGATGGCTGTCGGGTCTCCGGATGCGTGGTTGCTGCAGGCGAGAACCAGCGAGGCGAGCAATGCTAAGAGGGTAATTCTGAAGTACATGAGGTTAAAAAGTTCGGGCAGATCGGGCAAGTGATTGAGACAATGTCGCTGCGAAGATAATTCAAAAACCGTGGCCGGTAGAATTTCAGCTATTCGGAGATTACATGTTTACTTAGCGGCTGCCGCCGCAATGGCGACACATCGTTTTTCTCCTGTGATCGATGCAGGACTGAAAGGAGCAACCGAAAGAATTGAAAGTTGATTGAAGCAGAGGTAGAAACCCCTCTAAACCCCTCTAAACTCCTCTAAACCAATTAACTAAACCCATTTAGAATGACCTACCTGAATACCACCATTGACGTTTACAAAAAAGCGGCCCTGGAGCCGGAAGTCGGCCTTTGTTGCACCACCACTCCCATTTGGCAATTGCCGGGCCTGAAGATTCCGAAGAAAATGCTGGAGATGAACTACGGTTGCGGAAGCA
Organism: Saprospiraceae bacterium; assembly: GCA_026993525.1. Classification (GTDB taxonomy): domain Bacteria; phylum Bacteroidota; class Bacteroidia; order Chitinophagales; family Saprospiraceae; genus UBA6168. The sequence continues at coordinate 29,238 of JALWSS010000202.1, read as the reverse complement.
CGGTGCACCCCCGCGACCTGGTGAATGACCCCAAAATCCTGTACGTGGGCGTTGGCGGAGGAATGGAACTGTTGCAGTTCAGCTATTTCAGCCGCTACAAAGGCGGTGTCATCGGTGTGGATGTGGTGGATGAGATGCTCAGTGCCTGCCGGGAAAATTTTGCCGAAGCAGAAAGGCAGAATCCCTGGTTCAAAAGTGAATTTGTGGACCTGCGCAAGGGCGATGCGCTTTCCTTGCCCGTGGAGGACAACAGCATTGATGTCGCTGCGCAAAATTGCCTGTTCAACATCTTCAAGGTGGACGACCTTCAGAAAGCCCTCCGTGAAATGTACCGGGTGCTGAAACCCCACGGCAAGCTGGTGTTGTCGGACCCCGTTTGCGAAGAGGAAATTCCGCAACACCTCAAAAACGACGAGCGCCTCCGGGCACAATGCCTCACGGGGGCCATCCCATTAAAGGACTACATCCGCATGCTCACCAGTGTAGGTTTCGGCACCATCGAGATCAGGGCCAAACGCCCTTACCGCCTGCTGGACCCCGGCCACTACGACACCGACCACATCATCCCCATCGAAAGCGTGGAGGTATGTGCCATCAAAGACCCCATGCCGGCCGACGGAGCCTGCGTGTTCACCGGAAAAACTGCCATCTACTTCGGAAATGAGGAATTTTTTGACGACGAAAAAGGCCACGTACTCCTTTACAACCAGCCCGCTGCCGTCTGCGACAAAACAGCCGCTGCGCTCACGGCCCTCGGCCGCAACGACATTTACATATCGGAATCTACCTGGTTTTACGACGGGGGCGGCTGCTGCTGAAAGCCTTTCAACAATTTCAACACATGAGCGCACTGCAAAAAGTGCGCTCAGTGGTTGAGAGTGGTTGATCCCGATCCCGAATCAAGTTCGGGACGGGAGGTTTAGAGAAGTTTAGAGACCTGCCCTGTCCCTGTCCGGCGGCCAGACGGGCGGCTGACAGACGGGCTGCCTGCCTGGCAGCAGACAGGGCGGCAGACAGGGGTTGCGCTCGGTCGTCTCTAAACATTTATAAACCAATAATTTAGGATAAACTCAACTTCTCATAACCAACGGGACTTACGCCAATTTTAATAGAAAATGACTTTTTGCAGGGGACTCAACACATCAACATTTCAACATTTCCCGAAGGGTAACTTCACATCGTAAACGTATAAGTGTACTTCACCACAAAGGTCCGGGAATCGCTTCGGGGCAGGTGGGGTATTTTCCGGCTTCGGTTGCTGTTGAGCAGGTCGTTGAAAACGATGTAGAGGTCGTTGCCCTCTTTGGGGTTGTAGCGCAGGCGCACGTTGGGCAGGAACAGCTCGTCCAGGCTGTTGTATTGCAAAAAAGCCGAGACAGAAAACCTGGTATTGGCCTGGTACTCTGCCTTCAGGCGGCCGATGTGGCTGTGAAAACTGTCGTTTCGTTCCGCAAAATCAGCACGGTTGTACTGGTAGAAGCCCTCCAGGGTAAAATGCGGCGACACCTTGTACCGTGGTGAAAGGCTCATCGAGAGCAGTTTCCCGTCGTAAAATTGTCCTACCGAAAAGTTACCGAAGGCACCCAACAGACCGCCGAAAGGGGTAAAGACAAAACCATTGAATTGCAGGTAGTCGTATTCCCCGACGGGAATTGTCGCATCGCCCAGGCCAAAGGCTTCGGGGATGTATTCGTGGGTGTGGCGCAGGCCTGCGGTGAGGTTCCAGCCGGAGCGGGTTTCCAGTTCAAAGCCCGGTTCCACAAAGGCCAGTTCAACGGTATCGGTCGTGTTGTTTTGCAGAAGTTGCGAGCGCACCAGTGCCCGCCAGCGCAGTACAGGTGATTTTTCCTTCGGTAAAACCCCGTAACTGAGTTCCAGGCTTCCACTGTGAAAATCTCCCCGTTCCTCAAAGCCCATGGCCGGGTTGTAGTCGCTGCCCGCCCGGGAGAACGCTGCTTTGTATGCAAGGCCGTCAAAACGGCGGTGTTCCCATTGGACGAAGATCCGGGCGGGGTCCAGCGAGAAGAACTCGTTATCGAGACTGTTTTCAAAAGTCTGCACCCATTTTACGGTGAGGTATTCATCACCGATGACCCTGAAGATGCCGTCCAGTCCGTAGCTCCGGTTGAAATTGCCGTGGAGGTCCGTCCGGTTGGTACCGATCAGACCCAAGTAGGAGTACTGGTTGAACACCTGCCGGCGGGTTCGCAGTATACTGAAACTCTCCGAATGGCCCCCCGACTGGGGAGCCTCGGTCATCAGGGCCAGAAAGCCGAGGTCGTTGGCACCTACCCTACCCTGCAGCCGGGCACCACCATAGATCCTGACTGCGTCGCCGTCGTCGTTGATGCCGATTCGGCGGCTGTAAAACAGGCGGTTGAAGTTTTCGAAGCTGAAATCGAAGATACTGGCCCGTTCCTGAAAAAACTGGCGTTTTTCCGGAAAGAAAAGCGAAAAGCGGGTCAGGTTCACCTGCTGGTCGTCGGCCTCCACCTGTGCGAAATCCGTGTTGGCGGTGAGGTCAAGGGTGAGGTTGCTGGTGAGGCTGTATTTGAGGTCGAAACCCAGCTCCACCCTGGGGTCCCGTGCGATGAGGTAAGCGCTTTCGTCGTCGTTGAGTTCGGCATTTTGCTGGTAGCCGGCCAGCACATAAGGAGTGAGGTACAGCGGTTTGTGGCTATAAACGCCTTTGAACACAAAACGCTGAGCCTGTGAGGGTTTCCACATGCTCACGCCACCCCAGTTCAATGGGATCAGCGGGAAAATACCCACCTCGTTTTTGGCGGCGATGTACCACCAGACGGTAATGCCCATGGTCACCTCTCCATTGCGGTCCTGAAAGCGCAGGCTCGACCAGGGTATGAGCATCTCCACGCTCCAGCCATCTTCGGTTTTATGGCTCTTCACATCCCAGAAGGTGTTCCAGTCGATGCTGATGTCGGGGTCGGCCTGGGCGTCGTTGGCTACGGAGCCATCCCAGCGCAGCCCCGTGGGTGTGGTGAAAAAGGCCAGGCCGTTTTCGTTGTCGTTGTAGGAATCAATGACCATCCCGAAGTAGTCGGTGGTACCGTCAAAAGCATCCCGCTTGAAGGTGGTTGCCCTGTATAGCTCTTCGCTGCTCAGGTACATCCTGCCGGACAGGTAGAGGTAGTGGTCGTCGTAGGCCAGCTTTACAATGGACTTTTCGGTCGGTTCCACACCGAAGTTGGGCACCTGCATTTGCAGTTTCAGTTCCGGAATGCCCTGCCAGGCCTTATCGTCAGTCTTGCCGTCGAAATCAATGGGTGCAGCCAGCCTTGTGGCAGTGATGGGGTTACCAGCGCCCAATGTTGCCGGCAACAGCAGAGCAAACAGCAGCTTAATCCAGTCGGGCATCTTGTATCAATTTGTCGGCAAAGGTACTTTATTGGCGGGGAATGAGGGGGGATGGGGGGGTGATGCCTTATATTTGGTTGGTGAGTTTGAAACCGCATGGAAAAAACGTTTGAAATATGGCGGTAAATGTTAATCCTTTTATTGCCGGATACCAAAAAGGGTGTAGGCATGAATTGGGATTAGCAATGGTAAACTTAAAAAGAGGTTGTTTAGATTGCAGTCGATCAGGTGTCCTCAGGCGATGTTTACCACACCATTGCTCATGAGTTGGGATACGCTTTAGGCCCTATACATCCTTTCGGGCAGTTTAGTGGGAACTCCCAGGGCTATGATTCTTTTAACGTCATGGATTATACCAATGTGGGTATTAATGCGCAGAGGGTTATTCGAAAATATCAAAATGCCGATTGAATGAAGATTTTAAGATTGTTTTTGTTTTTTTTAATCCTGGCCGGGCAGTATACCTTCTCTCAGGTTAACAGTGATACTTTATTGGATGAGCTACATAAAGAGCTATTTCCGTTCAAAGAGGATACTAGCCTTGTCAAAATTTCATCAATTTGTAAGGGAGGAAATATTGGCGATGATGTTCAGACTTTTGAAAGGCAACCTGACTTTGAAGCTGCGATGAATCTGTTAGGCATTATAATATCGACAAAGAAGCCTGACTTTATTCCAGGGCTAAAAATTATCCTTGATGAATATGAATCCTTCTTTCAGAAAAATTGGGAGCACTCAATCAGGAACAAACATAAGCCTTGTCAGATTGCAGTCGAAAACCTGTTACTATTGCAATCCATTGAAGAAGCAATCCTGTCATTGAATATTTCCAGCCAAATATTGGATCCTCAAGAGTTGTTTGATTATTATTTATCCGTTGAAACACGAAGATTTAAATATATGTATGATAAAAAATACGGACACAAAGGGTTTGATGGATTTCGGTGGTTTTCTGCATACTATCGGAAATTGTTGAGTGAAAGAGTGGCAAATCCGGTTTCAAGTTTCAATTTTATTGGCCCTTACATTGATACACTGAGAGTGCCGCTTTTGGCTTACCTCAAGAATTATTATTCGGAGTATAGAACCGTTGTGGGAATGGAAGTCCCCGGATTTATCCTGTACCGTGTGCTCAATGTGGTTCGGGAAGATGAAAATTCTGCATTGTATAACGAGCTTGTAAATCTATTGCTGTCAAGTAAAAGCATGAGTCCAACAGAGGTTTCCAGAAATTCTATTCTCATGGTAAAAAACTCTGGGCCAAATGGACTTTTTATGCAAAGAGTAACCGAACAACTTTTCGCAGCAAGAGGTGCTTACAAAATGAATGCTCTGCTGGCCTCTTCCTATATATGCAACCCTGACTTTACTGATGTTTTAATCGATCTTTTTGAGACTGATCTACTGTCGGAGGATGAGGAGAAATATCTGAAACGGGTTTTGGGAGTCATTTCAAAAAGAGCCTACATTTCAGGCTCCCAGCTAAATCGAATTAAAAGAACCCTTGATGAAAACTAAATTCTTCCTACTGCTTGTATCAATCTTTGAATTTTCTTTTCCTGGGGATGCTCAAACTGGTGGATTCAATGAATTGGTGGATTCATTGGAGCAAATCCTTTTTTCAAATGATGATAGCGTTGAAATAACTGCTTTTTTCGGAAATGAAAGGCAGGTGCATGATTCCGTTTATTATGTCAGAAGCGTTCAACCGGATTTTGATTCAATTCTTCCTTTGCTTAAAAGTCTTGCATACTCAAAGGAATTCAAACTATTAGCAGAGATAATTCACATCTACAACAGGCAACAGGAAATTTTTAAAATAGAATGGGAGCCGGTTCTCCGGAATAACCACTATGCTTGTCAAACTGCCAATGAGCAATTCAGTATATTGGAAGCATTTGAAGCAACCATTCATTCCCTGAAATTCGGCAGACTGGTCATCTTGGGTTGAGTGGGCGAATTATTCCTGACAAATCTTTAGCATTCTTTTCGAAGTTATTTCATTGTTGAGAGATAATTGAAGAAAATATATGCCCGGTGGCCAGTCATCTGTTTTGATATGCAGGATGTGCTCTCCGGCTGTTAACACTTGTGATTGAACGGGGGAAGATATCTCCTGACCCAAGCCGTTGTAAACAGATGCTGAAATCTTTGTTTGTGCAGGGAGTTCAAAACTGATTCGAACCTCGTTGCAGAAGGGGTTGGGTGCAGTTATAAGGTTTATTTCTTTTGCAAGCTGTTCTGCAGAGGCAGTGTTGATAACGGTGACCTCAAATGAGGCAATGGTAATACAGCCAAACTCTGAGGTGTCTGTTGACCAGTACAATCCTGATTCATAAATGATCTGCCCTAAAAATTCTGTACCGTAAGGGACCCATGCCCATCCTTCAATGAATATGGTGGAAACTACCTCAACGGTGTTAATAATGGAACTTTCACAGCCATATTGATTGTAGTAGGTACTATCTTCTGTAAATATACCTGTTTCAAGAAATTGTTTTCCTGTGAGGGAGCTATATTCTCCAAGACACAAATGATCATGGGTTTCAATAGTGTCATGCGGGTTTACAAGCAAATACAAATTGACCAGACTGTCACATGCAGTATTTGGTTGGTAGTAAAACGTATAGTGCCCCGCATCGCTTAATAACTGTCCTTCGTAATTATAAGCCTCATCTTGGCAAATTTCTGCAGTGATGTTGTTGACTGATGGTGAACAATTCACGTTGCCAAGGCTGTCGGTATGCAACAACCAGGTGTGTTCATCTCTCAGTCCAGCGACCAATATGCATCCATCATCTATTCCCGTGATGAATGAAGGATTGGCAGTGAAACCGTAATCATATTGTTTCCAGAGTAATTGCCCTGCTGTGTCCACCCTGGCCATAAAAAACCGCTCAGGTTGGATATTGGTACTTCCGTAACCTGCCAACAGGTAATCTCCGTTTTTGGCATTTGTAACCGCAGTTATGTATGTTTTTTGAGGGAACCCTGGGTAAGTAAAGGGATCTATTTGTAACTGCCAATCCATTGCTCCGGTAATCAGGTCATATTGCTCAATGCGTGCTACGAAATTGGAACTGCCGGTGTAATAGGTATAGGCAAAGCCTATTTTGTTGTTTACGCTTTGAATTACCAAAGGAAGATGGGTTATGTCAGTGAAAACAGAATTCAATATTGAGCTGTTACCGTTTGCATCCAAATGAAAAATGAATTTTTTAGCCTGGGAAGTGGCTCCCACCAAAATAAACCCTCCATCTGAAAGGGCAGTGCCAGCGGCTGTGGATGGTTGAAAAGATGTGTTATTGGGTACTGCGGAATATGTTTTTGTCCATATTTCTTCACCTTCTTCATTTGCTTTAATTACATAGAACATGCCCTCTAGTGAAGTAAGTATATTGTATGATCCATAAATGAAAAGATCGCCATCAGGCCCTTCAAGTATTCTGCTTGATGCCAGGTTGGCGTAATTAGCAACGAAATACTCTTCAGACCAGATCGTATCTCCATTGGCAGAATATTTTGTCAGTAGTAAGGTGTTGAATGGAAAAACTATCCTCGACTCAATGTAGTTACCATCCGAAAGCTTTTGGAAACGATTGACAGTAGAAGATGGTCCGAAGAGTTTAACGGTGTCAGAGCCGGTTAAAACCCCCAGCGTGTCCGTTAATATGTTGATAAAGAAGACAGTATCTGCCTGAGGATCATTGCGCGAGAGCAATTCAAATCCCTCTCCATTGTCTTTGGCAGATACACCAGGTTGCTTATTCCCTGCTGGATAAAGGTGGTTGAATGATTGGGCAGGTAGCAGGCCAGGTATAAGGGCTAATGCTAAGAAAATGGTGATGAAGTTGCAGACTCTCATGCGATAATGGATTTGTTGTCTTTCAAATGTATTCAATTTCCAGTCACTATTATTGGGAAATGTTTGGAAGTGTCAGTTTTTAGCAAATTTCTTTGCTTTATATACCCGAATTGAAGTGGTTTCTGAATAATGCATCACTCCTGTCCAGTGTGGATGAGGAGTTTGGGGCCAGGACTTACTCTGGAATCACCGTCCAAGCCACCTCATTTTGAGTATACGTTGATCAATTGTCTATCCCTTTGGAGATACCATATTTCAACTCTGTCATTCCGACAATAAAAAAAGGCCGGGTGCCATATCAGCTCCGGCCACGATCATTGGTAACGAAATGGGACTTTTCCCACTTCTTTCCCAACTGGTCAACTGTCTCAGTCTTTGAATTAATTGGTAATCCGGGAAAGACTATTTGATAGTGCCATAAGCGTTTTATCGGGGAAAAGATGGCCCGGCAGAACTTAGCGCCGGGCCTCTGAAAAGATGACTAACGTGCTATAATCAAACTTGAAGCATAATAGCCTTCTTTGAGTCTCTGATCACACATTCACAAGTTGTCTGCAGCGTGTCCGATTTGGGGTTCCGAAGTTGAGGGAAATGGCAGGGGGCCGGAATTCCATAAGCCCCCTGACCGTGTGAATCGAGCTTATTCGCAAACATCAGTTTCTAATGACCAGCCTTTGCTGGACGTGTTGTTTACCTGCATTTACGGTGATGAGGTAAACACCTCCTTTGAACTTGGCCGGGTCCAGGTTGAGCTCTATAACATTTTGCTCTGGTGCAACGGGTTGCATCAGCACTTTGCGTCCCAACTGGTCAAACACGGTAAGTTCAGCTTCATCGGTTCCGAAACCTTCCAGGTAGATGGTGACGTCGGTGGTTGCCGGGTTAGGGAACAACCACAGCCTTGGCGTTTCCGAAGCCTCAGCCTGGTGGATGCCGGGCAGATCCGGAACGATGATGCTGTTGCCACCACAGGAGTTGCCAATGTCACCCACACTGTTACAGCCGGCGGCGTTGTGGTGGATACTGGTAGCGCCACCCACACCTGCGTTGCTGAGCAGATTGTCTATACTGCAGCAATCGCTGAGGCTGAAGTTGAAGTAGATGAGCAGGTTGGCACCAATGGAGTTGAGGTTGTCGAGGCCTGACAAGCTGGAGAGCTTGGCTCCGTAGTTGTTCAGGCTGATATTCAAGGTTCCTCCAATGGTGGTGAGGTTGTTCAGTCCAACCAGGTTGGGCAGCCCCGTGATTTTGATGGTGACGTTTCCGGTTACTTCCTGAATGTTCATCAACGGAGCCAGGGAGTTGATGGAGGTTCCCTGAATGGTCAGGTTGCCCTGGATCTTGTAGTAACAGGAAGACCAGTTGTTCACGGCAGTCTGACTGGTCAGGAAAGCATTACCAACGTAAACCTGGTTGCCGCTGGTTCCTTCGTCAATCTGGCCGTCGCAATCGTCATCGATGCCGTTGCAGATTTCAGTGGCCCCCGGGTTGATAGCGGGGTTGTTGTCGTTGCAATCACCATCGCAAACCCGGAATCCATCGGCATCGTTGTCGGCTTCGTTTGGCGGAATGGTACCATCGCAGTTGTTGTCAATACCGTCGCAGATTTCGGTTGCACCAGGATGGATGGAGGCATTGTTGTCGTTGCAATCACCGGGCTGGGCGCTGGCCACATAGCCGGTGGGTGCTGAACACGCCGTGGCAGTTATCCCATCCGTGTAACCGTCTCCGTCGAGGTCTTTGTACCAGGTAGTAGGTGCGGCACCAGCGGTAACAGTGGCCGTGCCAGTGGTCTGACAATTTTCACCCTGTACTTTCACCACAACATTGTAAACTGCCGGGCTCAGGCTGTTGAAGGTGTTGACACCCTGGTAGGTGGCTCCTCCGTCAATGGAGTAAATCAAAGAGCCGCTTCCTGAATAGCTGGCCATTATGGTTATGGTTCCATTGCCATAACCCTGGCAAGATTCAGGGGTGACCATGATGTTGCTTATTGACAGCCCTCCTGAATTGATCGTTACCGGGTTGCTGGCATAGGCAGTCATGCAAGTGGGGTCGCTTTGCAGGCGCACCTTGATGTTGTAGTTGCCGGGGTTGAGCCCGGAGAAGGTGTTGGATGTCTGCCAGGTGCTGCCGTTGTCCACACTGTACTCGAGGGTACCACTGCCCGTAGCATTGACGACGATGGTACCGGTCGGTGTGCTGCAGGTGGGTTGAGTTACGGTTGGTGCATTGACCGTAGGTGGATTAGGTGCTGTATTGATGACGACGGGGTTGCTGGCATAGGCAGTCATGCAAGTGGGGTCGCTTTGCAGGCGCACCTTGATGTTGTAGTTGCCGGGGTTGAGTCCGGCGAAGGTGCTGGAAGTCTGCCAGTTGCTGCCGTTGTCCACGCTGTACTCGAGGGTACCGCTGCCCGTAGCATTGACGACGATGGTACCGGTCGGTGTGCTGCAGGTGGGCTGTGTTACAGTAGGTGCGTTCACGGTTGGTGGCGTGCAACAGCCGGTTGGCGTATTCAGGGTTACCGGGTTGCTGGCATAGGCAGTCATGCAAGTGGGGTCGCTTTGCAGGCGCACCTTGATGTTGTAGTTGCCGGGGTTGAGTCCGGCGAAGGTGCTGGAAGTCTGCCAGTTGCTGCCGTTGTCCACGCTGTACTCAAGGGTACCGCTGCCCGTAGCATTGACGACGATGGTACCGGTTGGCGTGCTGCAGGTGGGCTGTGTTACAGTAGGTGCGTTCACGGTAGGTGCGGAAGGAGCTGCATTGATCGTTACCGGATTGCTGGCATAGCTGGCCATGCAAGAGGTATTGCTTTGCAAGCGCACCTTGATGTTGTAGTTGCCGGGGTTGAGTCCGGCGAAGGTGTTGGAAGTCTGCCAGTTGCTGCCGTTGTCCACGCTGTACTCGAGGGTACCGCTGCCTGTAGCATTGACGACGATGGTACCGGTTGGCGTGCTGCAGGTGGGCTGTGTTACGTTGACGGAAGAGATGGTCGGAGGAGTACAGGTTGAGGTAACAGTCAGCATCTTATAGTTGCTACTGAATACAACGCACTCGCTTGCGAGTACCTGCGACATGGTCTGGCCGACCCAGCTTGCCGGGTTGGCGTTGTTGGGCGGAGTGGGACCGCCATTTTTGTAAGAGACGCCAAACACTTTGTACGTGCCTGCAGCCAGGGATGTGAAATTAGCTGTTGCGGACTGTGCTGCAATCTGATTGTTGGCAGTGTTAACGGCTACATAAGTGTAACCGGTGTTGGCCGGAGCACTCTCGTTTTTGAAAATCGTGCCGGGGCCTGAAATGTTGATGTTCTTTGTACCGATATTATTGTTAACAGTCCAAACAACTAGTTTGTATAAGGTGCATTCAGTTAGGGAAAGAGTTCTGTTGGCGTTCCATTGAATTGCATCCCAGGCGTTGGAACCAATGAAAGTTCCGGAACATGGAGATGCAGGGTTGTAACCAGCAGCCGTGAATACAGAATATGCTATGGAATTAGTTGCATCGCTAAAGGAGTAATCACCACTTTTTGATACAGCGAAATCCAATACTTCATAATTCTCTGTTCCCCATGCGGTCTGGCAGGTATTGCCATTTTGAGTGGTGGCATTGGCTAATGGACCTGTCGGGCTGGAGGCACTCAGGTTGAATGCATGGCTGGTAATTGTACTGCCATAATAGTGATTGAGCGACAGATTCAAACCGGGATCGCCCTGGTTGAAGCTCATGGCAGTGGTGGGGCAGATATTGTTGGGGGCAGCCGGACAAGAAGAATTGATGGTCAGGTTCTGATTTGAAATGTCAAAGAACTTGAAACAGGAAGTTCCACATTCCACCCTCACACGAGCGTTTGAGGTGGAGGGGATATTGGTTGGTAACGTGATGGTTTCTGTACCATCGTTCGGCGTATTGCTGGCCAGCGTGAAGGGATATGTCAATCCTCCGTCAATGGAAAGCAGGATGTTGACATTGGCGCAGTTAATGGGGGCATTGTTGGTGCCTGCCACATCCCAGGTGATGGTTGTCTGAGCACCGGTGTTGAGGGTTTCTCCACCATTTGGAACAGTCAGTTTGAACGGGCCGGTGTTGACTACGTTGATGACCACGTCATCATATTCCACGCCGCCAGAACTGGAGTTGTTATCCCTGACAGTCAGCCGCATGGTGATGGTTCCGTCGGTCTCTGGAAGCAGTTCACCTTTCCAGTTGGCCTGGGTCAGGGTAGCCGCATTCTGGGCATCCCCATTGTAGTTGCCGGAGGCGATGATATCCAGTTGGGGGAAGGTCCGGGTAGGACTGCTGGAGGGGAAGCGTGAGCGGAACAGCGGATAAAAACCACCCGAAGTATTTTTCGTGGTTGGTGCCACGATTGGGTCATGCCTTGCATCGGCTTTGTCAAACTGCTCCCAGCAATAAGTAAGTTGCGTCAATGGATCATTGGCATCAGTGGCTGAGCCTGTCAGCTCAAATGGCGTGCGGATGGGGAGGTAGTAGTTGGCCCCGCAAGGCTTGGCATTTGGCACGGGAACACTGTTTCCTGAAGGCACTAGTGTTTCACAGTCCACACCGGTTGACTCGATATAATCATCCACCTCTTTGATGGAAATTGTGTGGTAATAACTGGTATTGCCAAGGTTGGGGATATTGTCGTCTGCACAGATATCCGAATAGGATACGATGGTGGATCCGCCACCCGGTTCATACGAAGAGTTTTGGCCCCACTGGCTTTGTGTACAGAACCCGGAGTTGCCACTCCAGGTATGGTCGGCATTGAACTGGTGGGTAAACTCATGGGCCAGCAGGTCCACCCAGCCTGAGCCTTGAGGGTTGGGAACACCTGAACCCCCGCCTGCTTTGAGCGGGCCACCGGCACCGCTCGGATCTGGTTGATCATTGCAAACGGAGCTGAGGGAAGCAACTCCACCACCACCAGAACCCTGGCCAACCCGACCGGAAAACAAATGACCTACGTCGTAAGAGTTTTTCGGAACCATGGGGTTGTCTGTTCCTGCCCCACCACTGTGACTGGTGGTATTTGTTTCCATGAATTTATGGTGATCCAAAGATTCCTGAATCCAGGAGGGGTTGCTGGCGCCACCACCCGGGGCAAATCCGGAAGGGTTACCGGTTAAGTAAATGGTGGTGTTTGAGGTCAAATTCAGTTTTACAGACATGTCCCGGATGTACCGGGCATTCATTCCGTTCAGGGCGGTTAGAATGGCCATTTCAACACAAGACCTGGTTGGGTTGGAGCCGCAAACGGCCACAGAGTACTCTTTGTCGGCAATTACGTGCATGCGGAACTCCCGGCGGTTGGCACCGATATTATAGCCGGATGGTGGAAGAACCTTTATCATTTCGTCTTCGTACTTGTGCTCGTGCACGGGCTCATCCGGTGAATGCTGGTGAATCACCGAGCCGTCCAGTCTTCTTACGTCGTTGTGGTGCGGAAAATCACCGGGTTTGACGTAATACACCTTGTGAATGGGGCTGCCGTAGGTTTCAGCTTCGATGTACACATCACCTTTTTTGGTGAACATGTAAACTTCTACTCCCTTCGGAGAAATGGCCATTCTTCCCGTCAGACTGAGATCTTCGATGCCTTGAAGGGCATAGGTCATGAACTCCGGCAAGCGGTCGTAAACTTCCTGGGGAGCAATGAGTGATTTTACGGCTTTCACCTGCACCTTTTCACCGCCTGGAAGCGGAAGGTCCACAATGATGGCAGCACTGCGTGCAGCTTTGGAAAATTCCATGGGGGCGTTCTGAAGCCATTTGGACATTTGGCCAACTTCAATTTTTGTCAGATATGGGTTGTCCTTCGTAAATGATTGTCCAATTGCCTGGACACCTAAAAAGACAAACGTCATAACAAAAATCAGCCCTTGCAAAGATTTCCATTTGTCATGGATGTGTTGATGTGTGTTCGACATTGCAAGAAATTTTTAGGTTATGTAAATTGATTAACGATTAATTGCACAAGCCAACCGGCAGTGGCGATTTTGCCTGCACATAAAAATTCAATTCAAAGGTTTAGCCGTTCCTCTTGTGAGGGTGATTCGAAAATGAAATATCCCTGCGCTCCGTCTGAAAGTTTTATTTGAACAATATTTTTCTGGTCGTCGTAAATTTCCATCAGGATATTGTTCAATACGGAAATACTGTTGATATCACCATTGAAATCCACCTTGCCGGTGGCCCAAATTGCAAGCTGGTCTTCGGAATAACTGTTCTCCGTTAAATTGAGCTGAGTGCTGTGGCCGTTAATTTTTAGCGAGAAGTGAGCTTTGATGTAATTGCTCACCAGGTCCTTCGCTGGCAGTTCATGTTTTTTTGAAGAACCAGAAACCGTTTGCTGGCTGTTGTAGTTCAGGGCCTTGTGCAAATCATCCAGCCAAATGTGAAACCGAAGCTGGATGGCACCCGGCTTCACTTCCACGATGCACTTGCTGATGTGGATAGCGTGCTCAGGTGCCAGCACCCGCACGCCTGACATTGCCTGAAAGGCGATGAGCAGAAACACCATGAATGGAAACATTATCTTCATTACCAGAACTTTGTTTCAATCATCAACATGAGCGCTACACCAGCTGCAGCACCTGAAACGAAGGTGGTCCAATCCCTTTTCAGGGTTTTGAACATTCCAATAAATATTGCAGATAAGGCAAGCGAAATGATTACTACTACCATCTGTCCCAGTTCAACTCCGAGGTTAAATGAAAGCAGTTGGCTGATAATCTGGTTTTCTTCGCCTGGCATGGCGGCCGAGCGGAAGAAATTGGAAAAACCCATACCGTGGATCAGACCAAAAAAAGCTGCGAGGAAATAGTTGATCTTTCCACTCCAGATTTTTGATTCAATCTTTGAATTCCATTTAATGACGTTGTGCACAGCGGTAAGAAAAATTGTTACCGGAATGAGAAATTCAATTACGTCGGAAGGAAAAGCAACAATTTCGAGTGCAGCCAATGCCAAGGTCAATGAATGACCCAGGGTGAACGCCGTAGCCAGCAAGGCCACTTTTTTCCATTCGGCAATGGTGTAAACTGCACAAAGCGCTATCAGGAAAAGAATGTGGTCGTAGCCATTCAGGTCAAGGATGTGTTTGTACCCGAGCTCCAGATAAGTAAAAAAAGATTGTTGCATTATAACACGTTTTTGACGTCACAGTGGACCGGCCCTTTGTAAAATGAAAATTCAATTGCAATCTTCCGGGTGAGCTTAAATCGGTTGAGGTAGCAGAGAAGATGTCCAGTTCTCTTGATGGAAGTTAAAAGGTGGTGAGTGTTAAGTCATCTCGGTGTACAAAGGAAAAAGAGCCCCATTTTTATTAGAAAAAAAAATGAGCAACAGCAGAATTCGAGTGAAAATCTGCATCAAAAGGGTGAAAATCTGCAAGGAGTATTCCGGTAGTTTGGGCAGGAAGGTCAGAGGGTTTCAAACCTGTTGAGAAGCTGATGCCGGAAGGTTCTTCCTACCGGTATCATCTTTTTCCCAATGCGGACTTCATGGGCACCGGCAGACAGTTCCTCTATACAGGCAAGTTGAATGATGTATTGTTTGTGGACTTTCATGAAATCGCCTTCGGGCAACTTGTGAAGAAGCTTTGTCAGCGAAATGGTGACCAGGTGCTTCTCACCTGACTTGGTGTGTAACATGCTGTGGTTGCCGTGTGACTGGGCGTGGGTGATTTCCTTCACCGGCACTTTCACCAGAGAGGTTGCTTTTCTTACTAAAAGGGAGTCTTTGATGACCTTGCCGTTAGCGGGTTGTTTTTTTCTGGGGATGATCTTGTCGCCTGATAGTTCAATGCTGCTTTTCAGGCTCAGAAGGTCAAAGGGCTTCACCAGGTATCCGGCAATGCAGGTGTTCTTTGCTCTTTCATAGATGTCGGGGGAAACTTCACTGGTCATGAACAATACCGGAATCTCCAGGTAATTCAACTTTTCGGCTATGTCAACACCGTTCAAATCACCTTCGAGATTGATGTCCATCAGAATGAGGTCGGGTTCCTTTATTTTAGCCAGCGCCAGTGCTTCTTCACCATCTCCGGTTACTCCTGCAATGGAATGACCCAGTTCATTTACCAGCATTTCTACCTCCAGGGCAAACGATGGCTCATCTTCCACTATGAGTATCCTCAATTTGTCCATTCCATGAATGTTTTTTCAGCCTCATTTCTGGCTACGGAAAGGTACTACAGTTTTGGTTATGTGTTATCTCCGGATTTAACTTTTTCCTGGCCGGTGGTCTTTTGGAAAACGAATTTGCACAGTGGTACCCTTTCCTGTTTCACTTTGTATGGCGATGATGCCCTGGTTGAGTTCCACCAGTTCTTTCACCAGTGTTAATCCGATGCCACTGCCTTTCTCTCCTTTCAATCCTTTTCGGATTTTACTTCGATCTATCTCAAATATCTTTGAAAGCACCCCGGGAGGAATGCCTTTTCCGGTATCAGACACTTCCAGAATGACATTTTTTTCATCTTCTTTGGCAGCAAAAAAGATCACTCCTCCCGGTGGCGTGTATTTTATGCTGTTGAACAGGAGGTTTCTCAACACAGTGAGCATTGATTTTCGGTCTGCGTGTATGTACTGCCCCGGTTCCAAATGGTTTTCAATATCTATTTTTCGTCTGAGAGCGATGTTTCTGAAAGACTCGATGGATTCTTCAACCAGGTCATTCAGGTCAATGTCTTCTGGGTGAAAAGGGAGCGCGTTTTTTTGCGAGAGTGCCCAGTCAAGGAGGTTGTTGAGCATCCCCGTAAGGTTGTTCAGGGAAGTGTTGATCGCTTCATCCAGTTGTGGAATTCGCTCCAATTGACCAGATTCTATAAGATAGTGGACTTTGTCAGTAATGCCCCTGAAACTATGGACGGCGTTTCGCATGTCATGGCCAATTATGGCAAAGAGGTTATCCTTCATCTCGATTGTCTTCAGCAATTCGGCTTTTTGTTCCTCAATAATTTGTTTTTGCTGCCTCAGTCTGTTTACCAGAATTCCGAGCCCTATTGCAGTTAATAGCAGCGTAGCTGCAATGATAAAATAGTACCTGTTCCTGAATTGAAGAAATTCATTTCTCTGCTGAAGTGCCTTCTTTTCCTCTTCCTGTTTTTCAAAATCGTACCTGGCTTTCAGTCCTGCAATTTCTTTAAGCCTGTTTGCATTGGATGTACTATCATGGTACATTTCGTACTTTTTATCATACAATATGTATTTATTGACTTGGTTTTGGGACAGCGAAATATCTCTTAGCAACAGGTAAGCGTCTTCCAAAAGGACATAGTCGTTCAGCTCATGGGCAATTGCCAAAGCCTTTTTTACATGCTGCAATGATTCTTCATTATTTTTTGTTTTAAAATACGAAGTTGCAATTGATAAATGATCCATTGCCTTCAGATGTGGATCTGACTTGTCTGTGTAACGTGACAAATTCTCTTTTGCCATAGTAATGGCTTTATCATATTGTCCTTTTCCACTGGCAATTTCAGCCAAAGCGCCTTTGGCATTTAGAATGTAATATTCATTAATTACCGGGTTGTTGATGTCCTCCATTAGTTGTAAAGAGAGCTTGTAATAAATCTCTGCACTGTCATATTTTTCTTGATTCAGGAATATCTCTCCCAGCATAACGTAAGCTTCGGCTATCAGGGATGTATCCCTGGTTTTTCTGGCCAATTCGATGGCTTTGCGTGCATGTTCCGTACTTTTTTCATGGTAGAGTATTGCATCATACACACCGGCAAGTTGTTCTTCAGCATTGGTTTGTTTGATCAGATTTTTTTGTTGCCCGGCCTCTTTTTCTAATTTTATTGCATAGGCAATAGCTTCATTATATCTATGCAGATCAGCGTTCAGTACCGATAATCCATCAAGCACATCCAGATAGTCAGCGTTTTTCAAATTTAATGAATCAAAAAGGTTCTGGGCTTCTTTTAAGTAGTATTCACAGTTTTTATAGTCAGAAAAGTAGCTGTAATAGATGCCCAGGTTGACATAAGCAGTTGCAATGCCAACCTGATATTCTATGGCTTGCGCCATTTTTAGCGCACGCCGGGCGTCTTCAAGTCCGGCTTCAGGTATTTTAGCCGCTGACGCATCATTCAGTGAATCTATTATTTCTTTTTGCCTTGATTCTACTGAGGGGAGCCCCGTCTGAGTCAAAGCCGGCAACCATAATGCCAGTGCCACAATCGTAATCAACAGAGTTATTCTGTTCATGGTTGTTAAAGTTGAATCCTCAGGCATCTTTGAGCTATAATCGGGTAATACGAGAACTCTATAAGGTAAACCAGGAGGTCATTGTTGATTAGTAATAGCACGATTGGAGGCACACAAACACCTTGTGTTGCCTGTAGGAGAGGTGAGAAGTTGATAAACAAAACTACTACAATTTGCCCATCCAATGATTTTGAAGAGAAGTTATACTCAATACGAAGTGGTTTGGGCGGCGATCCCGATCCCGATCCCGAATCCCGAAGTATTTCGGGACGGGACGGGATTCGGGCCCCAAACTCCCCATCCACACTTGACGAGAGTGATGGGGTATTCTCAAACCATTTCGAGTCGGGTATCATTGCAAAGGAGGGTTGGGAACTGGCAGGAGCATTGAGGTATCACATGGTTCATCGTACCCCGCCAATTCCACTTCTGCAATCTCCGCAACAACAGAATAGAGCAGTTTTTCAGAACTTGCAGGCTTTACCAAAATTCCCGTTTTATGAAAAGAGCTATTACCCTGTTTGCCCTCTTCGCATTGGCCTTCAACCTCTTATTGGCACAACCCGCTGAAATGCCTTTGCTGGGCAACTGGCACGACGACGACCTCATTGTCACATCCTGGCTGGGCAGCCGCTACAACGATGTCTGGGGTTTTGTAATGAACGGCGGGGAATACGCAGCCATCGGCTCCACGGAGGCCGTCCACATCATCGGGCTTTCCGACCCCGGCCAGCCACAGGAAGTGGCAAGGGTAAATGGCGCTTACATGGGATCCAACCTCGTTCACCGGGACATTAAAGAATTCAACGGCTACCTGTATTGCGTAGCGGATGAGGGCAGCACCAGCACCCTCCAGATCATTGACCTGCACAGCCTGCCCGACAGTGTAAGTCTGGTTTACAACTCCAATGAGTTTGTAATCACCGCCCACAATCTTTTCATTGATACGGCTGCCCAACGTTTGTATGCTGTTGGGGCGCAGGGCAAAACCAAAGTGATGGACATCAGCAACCCCATCCAGCCGGTATTTCTGGCAGCCTACCCCAATGCAGGCTACAACCTGCCCTATGTCCACGATGCCTATATCAACGACAACATCGGTTACATGAACTGCGCCGGTCAGGGGCTATGGGTGGTGGATTTCAGCGATCCACAGGCGCCCGTAACCCTCGGTACCCTCACCGATTATCCGGACCAGGGCTACAACCACTCCGGCTGGACCACCGATGACGGGCACTATTATTTTTTGTGCGACGAAACCCACGGCATGGACATCAAAGTAGTGGATATCACCGACCCTACAAACCTGACTGTGGTGGCTCAATTCAGCCCCGGCCTCTGGAATGGGGAAATTGCTCACAATGTGATCATCAGGGGCGACCTGCTCTATGCATCCTACTATTACAACGGCGTGCAGGTTTGGGATGTGAGCAAACCCACACAGCCCAGGTACTGGGGCTACTACGACACCTATCCCGGCCAGGATGAAACCTTTTACGCAGGCAATTGGGGCATTTACCCCCTGTTGCCGTCCAACACCATTCTGGCCTCTGACATGCAGGGAGGCCTTTTTGTGATGGCCGGCCTTCCGCAACCTGCAGACATCGCTGTGCAACCCTTTGTTCCCCAATCTGAACTTTGCGAAGGGGAAAGCCTGCTGGTGCCCGTTGCCGTCGGAAATGGCTTTTCAAGTACCGCCGGGGTAAGCCTCAGCGCCGAGCTGGCAGGGCTGCCATTGAACTTGCCCGCCATGAACCTGGCACCGGGTGATACCATAGTGGTAGAACTGAGCGGCCTGCCACAGACAGCCGACACCCTTGCTGCTTTGACTTTCTTCGCAAACGACGGAACTTTCATGGCCGAAGGTTCCAATGAACTTATTGTGCATCCCATGCCGGCTGTACCTGAATTGCAGTCACCGGCAAATGGCGCCACAGACATAAACTTTCAGCCCACATTCGAGTGGGTAAATTCGGGAACCAATGTCAACTACCTTTTTCAGCTCTCCGAGGATTCGATAAATTTTGACAGCGCCCTGCTTCTCGAAGAAACTACACAAGGCAATTCATTCTTGCTGTCGCAAACACTCGATTCTTTTCATAACTATTACTGGCGTGTCATCGCCGACAATGCGGGGTGTTTTTCCTATTCAGATATCTTCAAATTCACCACTGGCCTGATAGAACCGACCAGTGAGCAGCAGGCCGGAATGATCAGGGTTTATCCTGTGCCGGCGAAGGAGCATCTGAACCTGGATCTGACGAGGTTGCTCAGCGAAAGAATAAATTTGAAAATTGTATCTTCCTTCGGTAAAAATGTGGTCAGTGATAATCTGGTTGGAGGCAGTAAATATGACCTGGATATTTCCGGACTTGATTCCGGCTCTTACTTTTTGTTCCTGAATAGCGGGAATACTTCAATTGTTCGGAAAGTGCAGGTAATCAGATAAGTGAAAGGAAGGGGCGCAATGATTACCTTTGGGGCGTTTTTGTCACCTGGTAACTCAATTAACGAACCACTCCATGACAAACTACGTCAACCCCAACCTGATTCTGGAATCCTCGAGGCTTGAGCCCGGCGAGGTCACCTGGCGAAGCCCATCCAACCTGGCCATTGTTAAATACTGGGGCAAGCACGGGCAGCAACTGCCAAAGAATCCCTCCATTAGTTTGACCCTTTCATCGGCGTTTACGGATACCAAACTGGCGTACAAGCCAAAGGAGAGTGGTGACACTGCCATTTCGCTGAAATTCTTTTTCCACGAGGAGGAGAACGAGCCGTTCCGCAAGCGGATCGTCAATTACCTTGAAAGCCTGAAGGACATTTTTCCTTTTCTGGGGCAGTTGGATATCACCATCCGCTCCGGCAATTCTTTTCCGCACTCATCGGGCATTGCCTCTTCAGCTTCGGCAATGAGTGCGCTGGCCCTGTGCCTGTGCTCGATGGAAGACCGGTTTTTCGGCACCCTTGACGACGATGCGGAGTTTGACAAAAAAGCCTCTTTTGTAGCCCGGCTGGGGTCGGGCAGTGCCTGCAGGTCCATCTATCCGGCGGCAGCTTTGTGGGGGGAATATGCCGGGGTGCCTGGTTCGTCAGACCTCTTTGCGGTGCCGATGAAGGACAACATTCACGATGTGTTCCGGCATTTTCACGATGATATTCTGATAGTAAGCTCAAAGCCTAAAAAGGTGGCCAGCAGTGCCGGTCATGGCCTGATGGAAAACAATCCCTTTGCTGAGGTCCGCTATGCCGATGCCCGCCGCCGGCTGCAATTTTTACTGGAGGCCATGAACAAAGGCGACCTGGACACCTTCGGCAGAATTGCCGAAAACGAAGCCCTGACCCTGCACGGCCTCATGATGAGCGGCAACCCCTCTTACATCCTGATGCAGCCGGCAACCATCTCCATCCTCGATCGAATCCGGGAATACCGCAAGGAAAGTGGCAATCCGGTGTATTTCAGCCTGGACGCCGGGCCGAATGTGCATGTGCTTTATCCGGAGGATGTCATCCATGAAGTCCGTCCTTTTATTGAAGAAGAGCTGCTGCCATTTTGTGAAGAACGTACCTGGCTGCAGGATTGGGTGGGGGAAGGTCCGGTGGAACTTTGAGTGTGGTTGTCAGTAATCAGTAATCAGTAATCAGTTGTCAGGCATGAAAAAATGCGCCGGAAATAAACTTCAAAAACCTCCAAAAACCCTCAAAAACCTCCAAAAAAAACCTCACCTGGAAACCATCCAAAAACACAAAAATAACTTTCGAAAATTCGACCTATGAAAATTGACATGCACACCCACATTATGCCTGAAAAGCTGCCCCGTTGGGCGGACAAGTTCGGGTATGGCGATTTTATTCATTTGGAGCACAATGAGCCCGGCTATGCAGATATGATAAAGGGCAACAGGTTTTTCAGAAGGGTGGAGCAAAATTGCTGGGACCCTGAATTGAGGATTGAAGAATATGCCCGGAACGGAACACAGGTGCAGGTCATCTGCACCATTCCCGTGCTGTTTTCATATTGGGCTAAGCCCGAACATACCCTGGAAGTTTCTGAATACCTCAATGATCACATTGCGGAAATTGTTGAGAAATATCCGAAAAATTACATCGGGTTGGGTACCGTTCCCATGCAGGACACGGACCTGGCCATTAAAGAATTGGAACGCTGCAAAAAAATAGGACTCGTTGGCATTCAGATCGGCAGTAACATCAACGACAAAAACCTGAGCGAGCCGGAATTTTTTCCAATATTTGAAGCCTGTCAGGAAATGGGCATGGCGGTATTTGTGCATCCCTGGAATATGATGGGCTTTCACAGCATGGAAAAATACTGGTTGCCCTGGCTGGTGGGCATGCCAGCGGAAACGAGCCGTGCCATCTGCTCCATGATCTTTAGCGGCGTATTCGAAAAACTGCCGGCGTTGCGTTGTTGTTTTGCCCATGCAGGGGGGTCTTTCCTGCCCACCATTGGTCGCATTGAGCACGGCTTCAACTGCCGGCCAGACCTCGTGGCCATTGACAACCCGGTGAATCCGCGTAATTATCTCGGTAAGTTCTGGGTGGATTGCATCACCCACGATATCAATATGCTGCGCTATGTGCTGGATGTGGCCGGTGCTGACAAAGTAACCCTTGGTTCTGATTATCCCTTCCCGTTGGGTGATCTGACAATTGGAGAGTTCATAGAAACCTCCGATTTGCCGCAGGCGACGAAAGACAACATATTTTGTAAAAATACCCTTAAATGGCTGAATCTGGATAAAGATCAGTTTTTGTCAGAATAGCCGGAAAAGGGCTCTTTATATCTCACATTGAAATGAGACTCTTCAACATCATCAACAACGACCTGCTAAAAAAGCGGATGCGGGAAACCGACGAGCAGCGCACCACCTTGTCGTTTTACAAATATGCCAACATTGAAAATCCGGAACGCTTCAGAAACGAGCTGTTCGTTCTGTTGAACGAGATCGGTGTTTTCGGAAGAATATATGTGGCAAGCGAAGGGGTGAATGCGCAGATTTCTGTTCCTTCGGAAAATTTTGACGAGTTAAAAAGTCGGCTTTATTCCATCCCCTTTTTGAACGGCATTCGTCTGAATGTCGCCATTGATGACGACGGCAAATCATTTTTCAAGTTGAAAGTAAAATGTCGCAAAAAAATCGTTTCCGATGGTCTGAGTGATGAAGAATTCGATGTGACCAAAAGGGGAAGGCCTGTTGGCGCAGCCGAGTTCAACCGGCTCACCGATGACCCGGAAACCTTGGTGGTGGATATGCGCAACCATTACGAGAGCGAAGTGGGACATTTTGATGGTGCCATCTGCCCGGATGCGACCACCTTCCGGGAGGCGCTGCCACTGGTGGAAGAAATGCTTGCGGGTAAAAAGGATAAAAATCTGATCATGTACTGTACCGGGGGCATCCGCTGTGAAAAGGCCAGTGCCTATTTTCTTCACAAAGGTTTCAAAAATGTTTTCATGGTGGATGGAGGCATTATCGAATATGCCCGGCAGTGCAAAGAGCAGAACCTGCCCAATAAATTCATCGGCAAAAATTTCGTCTTCGATGAGCGGCTCGGGGAACGCATCGGCGGGCAGATCATTTCGGGTTGCCACCAGTGCGGCAAGCCCTGCGACACCCATGTCAATTGTGCCAACGATGCCTGCCACCTGCTTTTCATCCAGTGTGAGGAGTGCGCCGGGAAGTACCACAATTGTTGCTCCGGCAAATGTGCGGCGTTCATCCAACTGCCCGAAGAGGAGCAAAAGAAGCTTCGCAAAACCCTGGAGTTCAACGGAACGCACTTTTCCAGGGGCCGGTACAAGGCTTACCGGCATGGGCGGGGTCTTGAACTACGGTAAATTCCCCTCCGGGAAATGGGGCAGGCAGTAAGTTCTGGCCGCTTTTCCAGAATTTCCTTCGGATAAATCCGGATGTTCCAAAGAACTTTCCAAAGCTCCGCCCCGTGCCCGGATACGGAGCAACCGGTAACGGGATTTTGTGTTTCCTTTGTAGCCCTTTAGCATGCCCAACCAAACCGCTGATTTATGAAAATAGCACTTGGCCAGTTGAACTTCTTTGTCGGTGATTTTGATGGCAACCTTCAAAAAATGCTGGTTGCCGTCGGGGAAGCAAAAAAACAGGGAGCTGATCTCGTCTGTTTTCCCGAATTGGCCACTTGTGGTTATCCGCCCCGTGATTTTTTGGAATTTGACGATTTTATCCGAAGGGCAGAAAACTCCGTGAATGAACTGGCAAAAGCCGCGCAGGGAATAGCCATTGCGGTGGGGTCGCCCAGCCGAAATCCGGTTGTCGAAGGCAAGGACCTGTTTAATTCAGCCTATTTTCTGGAGGATGGCCGTATCAAACACATCCATCACAAGGCGCTTCTGCCCACGTACGATATTTTTGACGAATATCGCTATTTCGAACCGGCCAATGAATTCAGGGTCGTAGAGTTTAAGGGTAAGAGAATTGCACTCACCATTTGTGAAGACCTCTGGAACCTGGGCAATGAAAACCCGCTTTACACCATCGTTCCGTTGGACGAAATGATGCCGCAAAAGCCGGATGTCATTATCAATTTGTCGGCCTCTCCGTTTTCGTATGAACACGCCGAAGAGCGCATCCGCGTCAGTAAAGCAAATGTGGACCGTTACAAGTTGCCACTTTTTTATGTCAATCAGGTAGGTGCCCAAACTGAAATTATTTTCGATGGAGGGTCATTTGCCATTTCTCCCAATGGCCATGTTTTTGACGAAATGCCATATTTCGAAGAAAATGTGAAAACCTTTGACCTGGATGAGGTGATCAGCAATGGCAGAACCAACGAGCGCCCAAAAGAGAAAATACCCCTCATTCACGATGCGCTGGTTTTGGGCATCAAAGATTATTTTGACAAGCTCGGCTTCCGGCGGGCAATTCTCGGCTTGTCGGGCGGGATTGATTCGGCGGTGGTGGCGGTGTTGGCAGCAAGAGCGCTGGGTGAGGATGACGTGAGGGCATTGCTGATGCCAAGCCAGTTTTCTTCAGCCCATTCTGTAAACGACGCCCGTGAATTGGCCGTGAACCTGGGCATGCAATACGATATTATTCCGATTGAGCCCATCTTCAACAGCTTTTCAGAGGCCCTGCGGCCTCATTTCTGGGGCCATGGTTTTGACGTTACGGAAGAAAATATACAGGCCCGGATCAGGGGCACCTTGCTGATGGCCGTTTCAAATAAATTTGGGAATATTTTGCTCAATACTACCAATAAAAGTGAAATGGCCGTTGGCTACGGCACCCTCTATGGAGACTTGTGCGGGGGACTTTCCGTATTGGCGGACGTTTACAAAACCGAAGTGTATGAACTGGCCAGGTACATCAATAAAGACGGCGAGATAATTCCGGAAAATACCATAACCAAACCGCCAAGTGCCGAACTAAGGCCGGACCAGAAGGACGCTGACAGCTTGCCACCTTACGATATCCTGGACCCCGTTTTGTACCAATACATTGAGAAGCACCAGGGCCCTTATGAGATCATAGCCATGGGTTTTGATGAGGCCATTGTGAAGCGTGCACTGCGCCTGGTGAACACCAACGAGTTCAAGCGCTACCAGGCTGCTCCGGTGTTGAGGGTGTCACCCAAGGCGTTTGGCGTTGGGCGCAGAATGCCGATCGTCGGAAAATATTTGTCTTGATTCCGGTTCGGATGTTCAGCCGTTCCACAAAGGCGTTGGGTACTTCCCTGCTGCGGTCATGTTTTTGAAGGCTTCCTGCACCACGGCTTTGTCCTCCTTATAGGTTACCCCGTACCATTTTTCATCGCTGGGCAATACACTGAATTTGGCCGTGCCGCGCGCTATCAGTTCGTTGGCGAAAGAGGAGATGTAAAATTCTGCTTTGGGATTTTGGTAATTATTTTGAACAAATTCATCAAAACCTTTTTGCAGCAAGCTGAACAGGTATGGATGAAAGCCCCATAGGTTCATGGAAACGAGGGACTCCGACCGTATGTCAATCTCTTCTCCTTTTTCATTTTTGCCCTTCAACGGCTCTTCGCCTTTGGCAATTCCGGTGCATTCCGTAACTTTTTTCAGAATGAAGTTTTCGTCCATTTCGCAAACGCCGCGGGATACGGCTCCGTGGTCAGACAGTGTATTTTTCAAAATATAACCGACCATGGCGTAATGCAGGTCAGAACATTCTGAAGTTAGAAATGCGTGCATTTTTTCAAAACCTGAGCGACCGTAATAGTCATCCGCATTGATCACCACAAAGGGGTCGCTGACAACTTCTTTGGCCACCAGTACGGCATGTCCGGTTCCCCAGGGTTTTTGGCGCTCAACCTGCCCGGCAATTTCCGGAACGAAAGTATCCATGCCCTGAAAGGCAAAATCCACTTCTGCCTGTCCTGTCCATCTGGAGGCGATCTTTTCTTTGAACTCCTTTTCGAAATCGGTTCTGATGATGAAGACTACCTTTTTGAAGCCTGCCTGCAGGGCGTCATAAATGGAGTAGTCCATGATGGTCTCACCGGAAGGGCCTGCTGTGTCGAGTTGTTTGAGGCCTCCGTAACGGCTGCCCATGCCGGCAGCCAGTATCAGCAAAGTTGGTTTCATGAAGTTTGTTTTACAGGTGTAGCTGATTTTGGAAATTACATGCCGGGTTCTTCCAGAATTTGTTTGGCGTGGTCGCCCACTTTGACCTTGGTAATGACCTTTTCGATGACGCCGTTTTCATCAATTACAAAGGTAGTCCTGAAAACGCCCATGTACTTCCGGCCCATGAAGTTCTTTTCTCCCCAGACCCCATAGGCTTTGATGGTCTTCAGGTCTTCATCTACCAGCAATGGGAATGGCAAGTTGTATTTGTTGATAAAGTTTTGGTGTCTTTTGGCGCTGTCAGGGCTCACACCCAGTATCTCAAATCCCTTCTCTTTGAGCAATTCGTAGTTGTCTCTGAGGTTGCAGGCCTCTTTTGTACAGCCGGGTGTGCTGTCCTTCGGGTAAAAATAGAGGATCAGCTTTTTGCCTTTGAAGTCGGAAAGTGATACCGGATTGCCGTTTTGGTCAACGCCTGTGAAATCGGGTGCATTGTCTCCTTCTTTTAGGTGTGTCATGGTTGAACGATTTGAATTGGGTTTTCGATTCTGAGTTGATTGCGCAAGTGGGTGATTGTCAATATCTACTGCGAAGATAATGGCAAACGCACAGGGTGAGTAACTAAAACCCCAAAGCAAAAAAGATCAGACCGGAAATGCTAAAAATCAGCAATTGTTTTCGTTGGAGAAAAATTCTTGGAGTGTTCGAAATTTAATAAGTTCACGGCTCCGTTTTTCGAAACCTGATTCTTCGGAACTCCCCTGAAGGATTATTTTACGGAACAAAAGGCTGGAAGCCACTAATCCAGGCACCCCGGAAGGGAAGGGATGAGAATCCCTCGGGGAGCATTCTTAACCAACAATACAAAACGATATGAGCTACGACACCAGCAACATCCGCAACGCAGTACTCTTAGGCCACCCCGGCAGTGGAAAAACAACCCTTGCAGAAACAATGCTTTTTGAATCGGGTTCTATCTCTCGCCGGGGTAATGTGGAAGATCAGAACACCATTTCTGACTACACGGAAATTGAGCACGAGCGCGGAAACTCCATCTTTGCAACACTGATGCACGACGACTGGCGCGGGAACAAAATCAATGTACTGGATACCCCGGGCTTTGATGATTTCATCGGAGAGGTTGTTTCTTCTCTAAAAGTGGCCGATACCGCCCTGATGCTCATCAATGCCAAAAGTGGGGTTGAGGTGGGCACCGAACTTCTTTGGGAATATGTTGAAAAGTTCAAAACTCCATCCTTGTTCATCGTCAATCAGGTTGATCACGAGAAGTCAGACTACGACGCAGCAGTGGAGCAGGCAACGGCCCGCTTCGGCAGCAAGGTTTTGCCGATCCAGTACCCATTGAACCAGGGCGCGGGTTTCAACACCATTGTAGATGCTTTGCGGATGACCATGTACGTCTTCCCTCCGGAAGGTGGCAAACCGGAAAAGCAAGAGATTCCCGGGTCAGAGAAAGACCGGGTGTTGGCCATGCACAACGCCATCGTGGAAGCCGCAGCCGAGAACGACGAGGAACTGATGGAAAGGTATTTTGAGCACGGCACCCTGTCAGAAGAAGATCTGGCTTACGGGCTTAGGGTGGCCATTGGCAACAGGGCCATCTATCCCCTGTTTTGTGCATCTGCAATCAACAACATGGGCAGTGGCCGCATCATGGGTTTCATCAACGACGTTTGTCCGGCACCCAACCAGCGCTCAGCAGCACCATTGGTAGGCGGTGGCGAGCTTGAATGCAATCCGGAGGATGATACCACCATTTTTATCTTCAAAACCCACAATGAACCCCGCGTAGGCAACATCTCCTATTTCAAAGTATTCTCCGGGGTGCTGAAAGGGGGCGATGAACTGGTGAATGCCTCCAACAGGACCACCGAGCGTTTTGGTCAGCTTTACATCGCCAACGGCAAAAACCGCGAATCGGTTGACGAACTCAGAGCCGGAGACCTGGGCTGCACAGTGAAGTTGAAAAACAGCCACACCAATCAAACCCTCACCAAAAAAGGAACTGACAGGGAGATAGAACCAATTGAATATCCCAGTTCAAGAATTGAAGTGGCGGTGGTGCCTCCGAGCAAAAATGAAATGGAGAAGCTGATGAAGGCCCTGCACTCCATTGCTGAAGAAGATCCGACTTTGATCATCGAACAATCAAAAACACTTAAACAGACCATCCTTTACGGACAAGGACAATTGCAGCTCGACCTCGTAAAACATCGCGTTGAGAACGAATTCGGGGTCAGCATGACCTTTGAAAAACCCCGCATACCTTACCGTGAAACCATCACCCGTGAGGCCAATGAAATGTACCGCCACAAAAAACAGACTGGTGGTGCAGGTCAATTCGCTGAGGTACACATGCGCATAGAACCTTATTATGAAGGCATGCCGGAACCGGCGGGGCTGTCGGTCAGAAACACCGAAATTGAAGACCTGCCCTGGGGAGGTAAATTGGCTTACTACTGGTGCATTGTCGGCGGCTCCATTGACTCCAGGTTTTCCAATGCCATCAAAAAAGGCGTTCTGATGAAAATGGAGGAAGGCCCCCTGACGGGTTCCAATTGTCAGGACATCAGGGTTTGCATTTACGATGGCAAAATGCACCCGGTTGACTCCAACGATATGGCCTTTATGCTGGCCAGTCAGCAGGCCTTTAAACTTTGCTTCAGCAAAGCCGCCCCACAACTGCTGGAGCCCATTTACGAAGTGGAAATTCTCTGCTCAGGTGATGTGATGGGAGATGTAATGGGCGACCTTCAAACCCGAAGAGCCATTATCATGGGAATGGGCACGGAAGGGCATTACCAGAAAATTACGGCAAGGGTACCACTGGCAGAGATGTACCTCTATTCATCTACCCTTCGGTCCATTTCCCAGGGAAGGGCAAAGTTCTCCAGGAAGTTTGTCGAATATGCTGCAGTGCCGGCTGACATTCAGCAAAAGCTCATTCAGGAGTACAAAGAGCAATCCGGGGATGAGGATTGATTGAAATCTAACAGCCATATAAATAATCAATCGGCCTGCCGGGAATTTCTGGCAGGCCGTTGTTTTTATCCATTCTTTTTCCTTCGTAAAATAAAAGACCTGGCAGACCTGTACGCAGCCTCAGACATGCTGCGATAGGGTTTCTTGCTCAAAATCCTGAGCCCGGCCCAACCCACCCACAGGGC
>JALWSS010000201.1 GCA_026993525.1 Saprospiraceae bacterium | reverse complement strand
CGACGCCTCCGGCCATGAGCTGCACCGCTTCGAAGCCCAAGCCGGCGAGGCCACCTACATCCTGCCCCTCTGGCACTGGCCCCCGGGCGTGTACTTCCTCCAACTGCTCCAAAACGGCCTGCCGGTGAAGACGGAAAGGTTTGTGGTGGAGAGGTGAAGGGATGCCCCGTGCCGATGCCGAAGGCTTTCGGCATCGGCATCGGGGGAGGGATGAGGGATGGCTTCCAACTTCCTGTTGCGGCCTCCATTGCGAACGCTGGCAGTAGTTCCGAACCCTGCCAGCGTTGGGCGCCCAAAAACACAAAGAAAAAACGCCGTGGGCGCCGTAGTCTCAGGTTGCAACTTTCAGTTGCGGCCTGAATTATCCCACTCCCGATCCCGAAAGCTTTCGGGATTCGGGATTCGGGAGTCTCGGGATTTCCTCTCTCAGAGCCACAGCGAACACAGAGAAAAAACGCCGTGGCCTCAGGTTGCAACTTCCAGTTGCGGCCTGAATTATCCCACAGTTTATTCCTCTCTCAGAGCCACAGCGAACACAGAGAAAAAACGCCGTAGTCTCAGGTTGCAACTTTCAGTTGCGGCGTCCATTGCGAACGCTGGCAGGGTTCGGAACCACTGCCAGCGTTGGGCGCCCAAAAACACAGAGAAAAAACCTCCGTAGGCTCAGAGGTCACCGTGTGAGGCAATAAAAGTTAAGAGGCCTGCCCTGTCCCTGTCCCTGTCCCTGTCCCTGTCCCTGTCCGGCGGCCAGACGGGCGGCGGCCAGACGGGCGGCGGCCAGACGGGCGGCGGCCAGACGGGCTGGCTTCAGACAGGGGTTTAGCGACACTTTGTCCAAATGGCAATGCCAATACGGCCTTTTCCCTATCTTGGTCGCCCTTCGGGCAATGGCCCTTTTCAACACTGAATCATCACGACAATGGCAGAAGATAAAAGACTATTCCTCCTCGACGGTCATGCGCTGATTTACCGGGCGCACTACGCCTTCATTGCCCGGCCGCTCATCAACTCAAAGGGCTGGAACACCAGTGCCATTACCGGTTTTGTGCGCACGCTGGTTGACCTGATCAAAAACGAAAAGCCCACCCACCTGGCGGTGGCTTTCGACCTGCCGGGTGGCACTTTCCGCAACGAGTGGTTTCCGGAATACAAAGCCAACCGGGAGGCCCAGCCCGAAGACATCACCTTCGCCATTCCGTGGATCATGAAGATACTCAAAGCCTGGCGCATTCCCATTCTGACGGTGGAGAATTACGAAGCCGACGACGTGATCGGCACCATTGCGAAGAAGGCGGAAAAGGAATGTTATGTGACCTACATGGTGACCCCCGACAAGGATTACGGACAACTGGTCAGCCCCAAGATATTTATGTACAAGCCTTCCAAAAAAGGCAACGGCGCCGAAATATGGGGAGAAAAGGAGGTCTGTGAAAACTGGGACATCGAAAAAACTGAACAAGTGGTGGACATGCTGGGCCTCATGGGCGACAGCGTGGACAACATTCCCGGTGTGCCCGGCATCGGCCCCAAAACTGCCGCCAAGCTCATCCGGGAATTCGGCTCGCTGGAAGCCGTGCTGGAAAACACCGACAAGATCAAAGGCAAGAACCAGGAACGCCTCCGGGAATTTGCCGGGCAGGCCCGGCTGTCGAAAAAACTGGCACGGATTGACACCGAAGTGCCCATTGACTTCGACCCCAAAATGTTCGAACTGGAACCATTCGACCGGGAGGAACTGGCGGCGCTGTTCAAAGAGTTGGAATTCCGCACCCTGGCCAACCAGATACTGGGTGAGCAGGAGTCGCCCACTTCTTTTTCTTCGGTGCAGAAACCCGGCACCCAGGGCACACTCTTCGGCGACGAAGTAGGCAAAATAGCGCCCCGGGCCAGCGCCGCACCGCCCATCCCCTCCCACTCCCTTGCGGAAAAACACATCGAAAACACCCCGCACGAATACCACCTGGCCGATACGCCCGAAAAGCAGCAGGACCTCATTGCGCAGCTAAGCAAAAGCAAGGCATTCGCCTTTGACACAGAAACCACCAATGTGGACCCCCACCTGGCCGAACTGGTGGGAATGTCATTTGCTCTCAAAGCCCATGAGGCCTGGTATGTTCCCGTTCCGGAAAACAGGGATCAGGCCCAAGAACTGGTGGATGCCTTCAAACCGGTGCTGGAAAACGAGGCCATTCTGAAAATAGGCCAAAACCTCAAATACGACGCCGAGATCATGCACTGGTACGGCGTAAAAGTGAAAGGCTACTGGTTCGACACCATGCTGGCTCATTACCTGCTGGAGCCGGAACTGCGCCACAACATGGACTACCTGGCCGAAACCTACCTCAAGTACAAGCCGGTGTCCATCACCAGCCTCATTGGGAAGAAGGGCGCCAACCAACTGAGCATGCGGGATGTGCCGGTGGAAAAAGCAGCCATCTACGCCG
The DNA here is from genome assembly GCA_026993525.1 of Saprospiraceae bacterium. GTDB lineage: Bacteria > Bacteroidota > Bacteroidia > Chitinophagales > Saprospiraceae > UBA6168. The sequence goes on along the minus strand of JALWSS010000201.1, from coordinate 8,904 downwards.
CCGAAGACGCCGACATCACCCTGCAACTGCACGACTACTTCGCCCCCAAACTGAAAGAAGAGGGACTGGAGGAACTGTACCGGAAAATTGAGGAACCGCTGGCCAAAGTGCTGGTGGTGATGGAGTGCGAAGGCGTGAAGGTGGATGTGGATTTTCTGAAGAAATACGCCAAAGAACTCGAAAAGGAAATTGCAGAACTGGACGAAAAAATCCAGCGAGAAGCCGGCGTGCGTTTCAACGTGGCCTCACCCAGCCAGGTGGGTGAAGTGCTGTTCGGCCGAATGCAGATCCCCTATCGCTGGCGCAAAACCAAAACCGGAAAATACTCCACCGACGAAGCCAAATTGCAGGAACTGGCAGGGGAATACCCCTTCGTTGCCGACATCCTGCGCCACCGCAGCCTGTCCAAGCTGAAGTCAACCTATGTGGATGCCCTGCAAACACAGGTGAACCCCAAAACCGGCCGGGTGCACACCTCCTACAACCAGGCGCTGGCCGCCACCGGCCGACTCAGCTCCAACAACCCCAATCTGCAGAACATCCCCATCAAAACCCCCGAGGGTGCCCGCATCCGGGAGGCCTTCGTTCCGAAAAATGAAAACTACCGCCTGCTCAGCGCCGACTACTCCCAGATCGAGCTGCGCATCATTGCCGAGATCAGTGGCGACGAGGCCATGCTGGAGGCCTTCCAAAAAGGGCAGGACATCCACCGGGCCACCGCCGCCAGGGTTTTCGGGGTGCCCTACGAGGAGGTAACTGCCGAACAGCGCCGCCACGCAAAAACCGTCAATTTCTCCATCATCTACGGGGCCGGTGCCACCAACGTCAGCCAGCAGTTGGGCATCAAGCGCAGCGAAGCCAAAACCCTCATTGACAACTATTTCAAACAGTACCACGGCCTCAAAAGATACATGGAAGAAACCGTGGAGTTTGCCCGAACCAACGGCTATGTAAAAACACTGTTGGGGCGCCGCCGCTACCTGAGGGACATTGACAGCCGAAACGGCCTGGCCCGCAGCAATGCCGAGCGCATCGCCATCAACACCCCCATCCAGGGCACCGCCGCCGACCTCATCAAAGTGGCCATGATCAACATTCAAAAAGCCCTGGATAAAAAGGCCCTGCAAACCAAAATGATCATGCAGGTGCACGACGAACTGGTCTTCGACGTGCCCCTGGACGAGCTGGAAACCGTCAAACCCATCATCGAAAAGCTGATGCGCACCGCCATCCCCAACCTCAAAGTGCCCATCCTGGTGGAAATGGGCGTGGGCAGGAACTGGCGGGAAGCGCATTGATCTTCCTAAACGGTTCGGATATTTTGGGTGGAAGCCCCAGGCTGGCAGGGTGGGGCCGCTTTTCAGATTATAAAATGAAACAAAACATGAGTCATCTCGAGTTTTTTCTTTCCCGTCCCGTAGGGACGAAATCTTTGTAGCAAACAGCCAAATTTCTGTATTTGCGTGCCGTAGGTACGCTACCTGGGAAATCTCATTGCGAGCCTACGGCCCGCAGACGCAACATTTTTGATAAATTCTACAAATATGCTGCCCCTAGCGGGGCATTGCCCGGATCAGGTAAAATTCGGGGCGCTATATATTTCAGAAATAAAATGCACCAAAAACAAATGGAAGTATTGATTAACAACACTTTAGATGGCTTTGTTACCATTTTTATTTTCGACTTATTTTTTTTGCACCCCACATCAACAGTTGCGCTTGCCACCTCAAATAACAAGTTCGCCTCCTTCCACCAACTCGTACAACATTCACTGAACTTCTTCCAGCAGCACTTCACTCATTCACTCTCTCCTGACTCCAACCGTTCGGCATTTCCGAACAGTTGCCGCTTCATTAAATCGGACGCAATTTGTAACCAGCTCATTTTTCACCAACCACACCACCTCCCCATCCTCAAAAAACCCATCCTGGTGGAAATGGGCGTGGGCAGGAACTGGCGGGAAGCGCATTGATCCGGCGGCCGGGTTCGGATATTTTGGGTGGAAGCATTACTTTGGGCTGGCCGGGCTTGCCTTACCGCTTGACCTCCAAACCAGACGAACCATGCTCCGCCTTTTCACTTTTCTTTTTCTCCTCGCTGCGCAATGGGCTGCTGCCCAGGTGCAGGACGATTTTTCCGACGGAAACCTCAGCGCCAACCCCGCCTGGCAGGGCGATGTGGACCACTTCACCGTCAACGGCAACCTGGAGCTGCAACTCGATGCGCCGGGGGCCGGCAGCTCCACGCTCTGGCTCCCCGTTGAAATTGCCGACAGCAACCTTTGGGAGTGCCGATTCCGCATGGCGTTCAACCCCTCCAACAGCAACCGCCTGCGCATTTACCTGCTGGCCGACGATGCCGACTTCGGCTCCGCCAGCGGCTATTTTCTCCTCGTCGGAAAAGACGGCAGCGACGACGCCATCGAATTCTACCGGCAGGACGCCGGCACCACTACCCTGCTGGCCGCTGCCAGTGCCGGTGCGGTAGCCAACAACCCGGATGTGCGCCTCCGCATGCAGCGCCTCGACGCCCAAAACTGGCAATTGGAAGTTGATTACAGTGGCGGTCAGACTTTTCAGACGGAGTTCACTGTTGCGGATGGCTCTTTTCCTTCGGGCAATTATTTCTTCGGCTTCCTGTGCAGCTACACCGCCACCCGCAGCGACAAGTTCTTTTTCGACGACATTCTCGTCAGCCCCATCGTTCCGGACACCGCAGCGCCAAAATTGCTGACGGCCGAACCCGTGGACAGCCTCATGGTACAGCTTCATTTTGACGAAGAAATGGAAAAAACCAGCGCTGAAAACCCCGCCAACTACCAGCTCGACAATGGAATAGGGCAGCCGCTCTCCGTAAGCCTGCTGCCCGGCAACACTTCGGTGGTATTGCAACTGGCCACGCCCCTGCAGTCGCTGACCACCTACACCGTCACCACCAGTAACGTGGCCGATCCGGCCGGCAATACAGGCGGCCCGCAGAGTGCTGTTTTTACCTTCGTCAAAATAGAACCGGCGGCCCCTTTCGATGTACTCATCAACGAGCTCATGGCCGACCCCAGTCCGCCCGTCGGCCTGCCGAATGCCGAATACGTGGAGCTGTACAACCGCAGCCAGAAGATCATCCAGTTGGAGGGTTTCAGCTTCAGCAACGGCGGCAGCCCGCAGCCCTTGCCGGCACACCTGCTCCTTCCGGGCGAATACATCACCCTTTGCGACGAGGACGACGCACCCGCCTTTGCGGGCATTGCACCGGTGCTGCCGCTGGCCAGCCTGCCCGCCCTCACCAACAGCGGCGATGAGCTTTTTCTCTTTAGCCCTTCGGGCAACGTCATCCACAGCATCAGCTACTCCACGGCCGATTACACCGACCCCGCCAAAGCCGACGGCGGCTGGAGCCTGGAGCTCGTCAACCCCGCCGCACCCTGCCGCCTGCAGGGCATCTGGCACGCCAGTACCCACCTCTCCGGCGGCACCCCCGGCCAGCCCAATTCCGTGCTAAACGAACAGCCCGACCTCACCGGCCCCGTTGCCGTCCGGGTTTTCGCCACTGCTGACGACCCCGGAGCAGTGTCTCTTTTTTTCGACAAAGCCATTGACGAAGTGCAAGCCACTGATCCCGGCCTGTACAGCATCGGCAGTGGCCCGCTGGTGCTCGAAGTGCTGAGCAACGGCCCCGCCTCGGTGATCCTGATATTGGCAGAACCACTGCTGCCCGGCGAAGTCTATGAGTTGGAAATAAGCCCCGGACTGAGCGATTGCAACGGCCGGTTGAGTACTGCTGCGCAGTTGCTTTCCTTCGCAATACCGCAAGCCGCCCAACCCGGCGATGTGGTCATCAACGAGCTGCTCTTCAATCCGCAGAGCGGGGGCAGCGATTTTGTGGAACTGTACAACCGCAGCCAGCGGGCCATTGACCTGAGCACCCTGCTCATCGGCAACCTGAACCCGGTGGACGACACGGTGGTGGTGGCCATCGGTGCCCAACACCTGCTGCTGCCCGGCACCTATGTGGCACTCAGTCCCGACACGGCCGACATCAGCGCCCGCTACCTGGTGCTGAAGCACCCGGCGCTAATCCAACACAGCCTGCCCCCTTTCAACGACGATGCCGGCAACGTGACCCTCTACCGCCTGGAAGCCGGCCAGCCCGTGGTGGTTGATGCTTTTGACTACGACGAATCCATGCACCAGCCCCTCCTCGACGACCTGGACGGCGTGTCGCTGGAACGCATCCACCCCGATGCACCCTCCGGCCTTTCGTCGAGCTGGCACTCGGCAGCGCAGGCCGCCGGTTTTGCCACGCCCACCTACCGCAATTCGCAATACGTGGACCCCGGCCAGCCCGCCACCAACACCGTCTTCAGCCTGCCGGCCAAGACCTTTTCCCCCGACGGCGATGGCTTTGAAGATTTCCTGCTCATCAACTACCAAACAGACCAACCCGGCTACAGCGCCAAAGCCCACATTTACGACGCCGAGGGCCGCCTGGTCAAGCGCCTCGTCAACAACGAACTGCTCGGCACCAACGGTTTCTTCCGCTGGGACGGCGACACCGACAACGGCAGCAAAGCCCCTGTCGGTGTTTACATCATCTGGCTGCAACTCTTCCACCCGACGGAAGGCCGAACCATTACCGAAAAATTGGGGTGCGTGCTGGCGGGGTGCCTGGATTGAGGAGGCAGCGCTTCTGATTACCCACAGCGTTTGGACAAATGCACGATCTGATGAGGAAAACCCTTCTGCCGGAAGTTGGCGTTTACCGTTGGCTGGATTTGGTCAATCGGCGCCAATTTATTTTCTTAAGGCCTGCGCCGAAAGACCTGTCACACACCCCCATTTTTTGAAAGGGGGATTCTTCACTTTCACAAATTTCCTTTATGATGAAAAATTTACTCCTCCTCACTTTTTTTCTGTGTTACGGGCTCGTGCTGAGCGGGCAGGCACCTCCCAATGACAATTGTGCCGATGCCATAACTGTTTCAACGGGTGATGAAGTCATGTTCAGCACGCTGAACGCAACCACCGATGGGCCGTTTCATCCGGATTCACCCTGTCCTTCTGCTCAGAATGATACCATCTGGAATGACATCTGGTATGTCTTCACACCGGATTTTACCGGACTTGCCGACTGGTCTTTGTGCGGCACTGCAAATTTCGATACCAAAATTGCTGTGTACAACGGCGGGGCCACCTGCCCGCTTTCTGACAGTGACCTGCTGACCTGCAATGATGATTTCGGAGGCTGCGATTTGAGCACTTCCCGTTTGATTTTTCAAGTCGAAGAAGGTCAGACATATTTACTTCGTCTGGGGGGCTGGGGAGCCACAGCTCCGGGTGAAAGCGGTGAAGGCAGTTTTACAATAGACGAGTTCCAGGCTGCCGTTCCCAACGACTTTTGCGCAACTGCCCAGGAAGTCTTTCTCGGCGCTGACCAGCCGGTGACAAATGTGGGCGCCACCACCGATGGGCCTTCTCATCCTGGCAACAGCGCTTGTTTCGGCTTCAACGACGAAACCATCCAGGCGGATATCTGGTACAAATTTACCGCCCCCAGCACCACCACCGTAGAATGGAGCACCTGCGATCAGATCAATTTTGATTCGCGATTGGCTGTGTACAATCCCGGGGCCACGTGCCCGCTTTCCGACGATGATCTTTACGTCTGCAACGACGACGGGGCCGGTTGTTCAGGCTTCACATCGAGGCTCATCTTTGAGGTGCAGGAAGGCGAAACCTACATGATGAGATTGGGAGGCTATGGCGGAGATCAGGGCACCGGCACTTTTAGCCTCCTGGAGATTGAGCCCCCCGAACCGCCGGCAAACGACCTGTGCCAGAATCCGGACTCCGCCTGGATAGTGACCAGTGCCATGGCAGATGACTTCGAAGGCGCTATCATTGGTACCACGGTGAATGCCTACTTTGACGAAGACAATTTCATCTTTCCAAACACACAATGCTTTGGAGGAAGCACCACCAGCGGAGAGTTCGCCGACGTATGGTATTGGTTCAATACTTATGGCAACGACAGCCTGGAGATTCGCTTCTTTGTGGACCCCGACAATCCCATCGGTTCGTTCTACGTGGACCTGTTCGATGCCTGCAACATGATGGTGGATACGAATGTTATTTCGGGTTCCTGTCTGTTTGCCTCTCCGGATCAGCAAATCGTATCAACAGTCGTGAAAGGTTTTCCGGAAGAACCCACCGTTTACCTGCTGAGGGTAACAACCCGGCTCACCACACAACTGCCCGGTGTTTTCTGGATGTTTATTGTCGGAGATATAACCACAGGAACAAATTCTGTAAACCCCTTCCCCGGGCAATACAAATTGTATCCGAATCCAGCTTCCAACCGCATCAACCTCAGCCTATTTATGGACAAATCTGTTTTTACCACCTTCGAAATTGTCAACTCCTTCGGTCAAAAAGTGCTGGTCGAAGAAGCCGGTACAATTCCGGCCGGCATGCACAACTTCGAATTGGATACCTCTCCTCTTCCCGGTGGTTTATACTGGTTGGTCTTAAAATCGGAAGACGGCGTGAGTTCAACGAGATTTGTCAAAAACTGAGAAAAACGACAGATAACCCAAATATATACTCAAAACGAAGTGGTTTGGGTGGTGTGGTATTCGTCCAGCGTGACCTGAACAGGCCCTGAATGAATCCACATGTCCACGGAAAAAGAGAGGTGGTGACTCCAGGTCATCACCTCTCTTTCCAATAAAGCAAATCCTCTGCTCGCCAGAAGAATAATAATTATTCATTGATCAGTTAAAAACCAGGGCAAATAAGTCAGTTTAAGCTTTCTACGGTCAACTTGCCCACCTGCAACAAAGTAGTACCTGAACAATTCGTTGTCTTGCTCGTCGAAAAAGATCTCTCCACAAAGTTTGCCGGCCAAATCCAATATTTCTGCTGAACGCCCAACTACATCCATCCGACTGATATTCTGAAAAGAAATCACTACCGGCACCGATTGATCTTTTGGGTGCAGGCCCATGATGCTGCGCCCTTCCAACAATCCGAAATCCTTGAACATGCCCTTCCATGGAAAATAAGCAATACCGGTTTGACCATTCTCTTTACTCTTCAAAGAAAGGTATTCCATGTAATTGACCAGCAAGTCAATGATCACTTTCTGAGATTCAACCTCGACATCAACTCTTGTCAGGTCAATCGTTATGTCCTCATACACAGTGTCTTTAATTTCCAGCTGGTTCAAAAGACCTGGATTGTCCAACAATTTGAGCGCTCCTTCGCACAACAGACGTTTGTGGTAAGGCAGCTTTTGAGACCAATCGCCATTCCGGACGGTGTACACATGGTTGATGACTACCAATTGGCAGGGGCCCTGTGACCTGGCAGGCTGACAAATTGCAAGTAGTGCAAGTGGTAGGAGGATTGAAGGAATCATTTTCATTGGGTACAGTTAGAAAAAAGACTTCACTTTTTTTAATCAAATCTTTGAGAATTTGATTTGACCCTCTCAGTCACAATTTATCCTCACAGGTGGAGGATTGGGAAGCATTCCACTTTTGTTCAAATTCTGCCTAAGGAGAAGCAACTTTGAGTCAGATCTCGTGATCAAATAAAACGCCAGTTTATCATTTGATTTCGAACGTATGATTTAATGCTTTATTCGTCCCTTATTAAAGTTTTCCCGATTGGTATTGGAAGAAGCCTTATAGAAGGTAACATAAGTTTGACCTATTCTAATTGGTAGGCCAGGTAATATTTGGCTGCAAAACATACTATCAATTAGCTCAACTATTTCCTTCTCCTTCTTTTCATTGTACCCGTGGACTATGTAAGCCCAATCTATCAAGTCATTGGTTTCGCTTTTCACTCCATTCCCGGAATACCTATCCAGAAATTCAAACCGCTCAATTCTCATTGTTTCATCATCCGGCTTGCATGCATTAAAAAATAACAAACCGATAAATAAGCACAAAATAAAACCAATATTAAAAATTGATCGCATGACTTTGATGATTCAAATTTCTATTGTTGATGTTTCCTATTAAACAGACACACACATCATTCCTCTAACTCCGAACTACCCCTACTCTGCTTTACATTTTCCCTTACAAGGTCAATGCCCCACAAATAGACAGGCATCAACAGCAATTGCGGGATCAATATGCCAACTAACACTTTTGGTGAAAAAATGAACCAAACATAGTTCAACCCATCTGTTTCATCAGAACCTAAGGGGATTTTATAGTAAGTTGAAAAGCCTTGAACACCCAAATAAGTTATTAGACATAAAAAAAGACCGACCATGAACAACAAAAAAACACTAAGCAAAACACTTTGAAATATAGACATTTTTCTATGATACCTCATCTTATGGCAGAGCCAAAAAATTGCAATGTGTAAAAACAATATTGTCGGAATGAAAAATGAATACAAGAACGCGGTAGCAAGAGAAGTAAATGGATCGTGAAAGAAGTTACTTGCACCCACCTTTAATATCTCAAACCACCCCATAAAGCCTCTACCATCTATTATGGCATTTACCGTAACCAGTGACAAATAGACCAACAGTAAATAAATAAACATCTGCAACAAAAGGCCTTTAATGTACTTCATGTCAAATTAATTACAGGGAACAAGGTTGATAGGGGATGCTGATTTAAGCTTAGCAAGAACTTCAGAGTAATCAACAAACTCCTGAAGAGTATTGGTCACCTGTGCATTACCTCCATAATTATTAATAACAATAGTCCGTGAAAGTTTTTAATGCATAAAAGGGTGAATGTTTTAAGTTTGAGGTTTGCAACCAAACAAAAAACAATCACCCAATGAGTACAAGACTCATCAATGCAATACTGGGAAAAATACCCGGGATGAACAAGTGGCGCAAAGATTTTATTTGCCATGTTCTTCACCTTTTTCTCTC
>JALWSS010000200.1 GCA_026993525.1 Saprospiraceae bacterium | reverse complement strand
GGTGAGGAGAGGGGTGAAGGGGTGAGGGGTGAGGGATGAGGGGTGAGGGATGAGGGATGTTTGGATGGAGGATTTACCAGTCCTTGCAAGTCTTGAGGGGAGTGGCATTTGCAATCTCAGCTCCAACCAAAACCAGTTCCCTTCTCCATCAATCTCAGTTTCACTTACTTTGCTGCCTGTTTTAATGAGTATGATGAAAAAAAGTCCAATGAGCGAACTTACCAAACTGACCGATGAAGAATTTCTCGAACAATTTCGGGAGTGTAAAATAGACCCAGCCGCATTTGACCATGAAGCGCATTTGCGACTGGCGTGGGTGCACATTCGGAAGTATGGGCTGGAAAAGGCCAAAGCAAACATCCAGGCTCAATTGCAAAAATTTGTTGAGTATGCCGGAGCCAGGGATAAATACCACACCACACTTACCGTGGCGGCAATCGAAGCGGTGAACCACTTCATGCAGAAGTCATCCGCTCAGCGTTTTGATGAGTTTATCCGGGAGCATCCAAAGCTAAAGGATGATTTCAAGACCCTGATCAGCAGCCATTACAGTTTTGATATTTTTTCTTCCGAAGAAGCCAGGAAAGGATTTGTAGCGCCTGACGTTCAGCCATTTTGAGTCCTGGTGGGGCCCCAGTCCCCGCAAGTCTTGAGCGAAACGGCATTTGCAATCCCCTGGTCAGGCGCTGACTTCCGGTCAGCTCCTGAATTACCCCGCTTGGCGACGGAGTTTAGCCCCCAGTCCCCGCAAGTCTTGAGCGAAGCGGCATTTGCAATCTTCCTCCAATGAACTGTTTCCATCAATCAGAAAAACCATCAACCTATGGAAGAAATCCTGGACAAAATCGAAAGGCAAAACACTCAAAAGAGGTTTTCAAAACTCTCAATGATAGTATCGTTGATTACAATGGGATTGTTTTTTTATCTCCTGTCAACAATTCCGACAACGATAAAGGCAGGTGAAGGCATACCAGAGCCCTCGGCAATCATTGTAGTTGCCACTCAAATTCTCTGTGTGATCGGAATAATACTTACAGCTTTGAGTTTTGTAAAGAAAGAGCCGTCAACATGGTTCAAATGGGTCGGAGCAATTCTAAACATTCTTTTGTTTTTAATAATTGTAGGTTCAGCAATAGTTGCAAGAATCGTATAAACGAGCGGAAATTTGCATCAGCCAGTCCCCCGCCTGGCGGCGAAGTTTAGCCTCCTTCGTCGGGTTTAGTCCGCCTGGCGGCGGAGTTTAGATGGCTTCGCCATGTTTATGGCGGGCCAGCCCGACCCCCTCAATTCTTCCCCCGATGCCGGTACCGTCCCGAAATTCTTCGGGATTCGGTATCGGCACGGGGCATCCCTCATCCCTGATTCCCCAGTTCCTGCTGCTCCTTTTCAATGCCAGGCCGGCGATCTGGAGATCACCGGTACTTTTTCGGCGATCTGGAGATCACCGGTACTTTTTCGGCGATCTGGAGCTCGCCGTTACGGTCAGATCCTGATCGTCAGGCCGAGGAGGAAGTTGCGACCGGCCTGGGGGTAGAATCCCGTCAGGTTGTAGGTGTTGCCGGATTCCAGTCGGGCGTAGGGGTCGTCGGGGCGTGCGTCGTAGGAGGGGGAGATGTAGCGGTAGGTCCAGGCGTTGGCGCTGTAGCGGGTGTCGAAGAGGTTGTTCACCCTGAGGTTGAGCAGCACCTCGTCGAAGCGGGAGGTGACGATGCCGAGCCGGAGTTGCAGACCGCCTGTCGTGTAGGCGTCCAGGGTGGTGTTTTCATTGGAGGTGTTGTCAATGAACTGTTTGCCGACGTGTTTCAGGGTGAATGCCAGGTTGGCGTCCACCCGGCGGCTGGCGAAGAGGTTGTAGCCGATTTTACCGAAGGCAATGAAGTTGGGTGAGAAGGCGATGTCGGTGGTGCCGTGGAAGACGACCTCCTGTTCGCCGGTGTCCCAGTTGTCAATGTACTCCGTGAAGCCCTCGATCTTGTTCTGGCTGAGGGTGGCATTGCCCGCCAGGGTGAGGCGGCTGGTGGGGGCCAGGCTGGCGCTGAGTTCCACGCCGTAGCGGTAGCTTTTGTCCACGTTCTGGCGGATGGCCTCGCCCACGTCGTTGATGTTGCCGGTGAGCACCAGTTGGTCTTTGTAATTCATGTAAAAGGCGTTCAGCGAATAGGAATGTTGCGGGCTGACGTGGCGCAGGCCCAGTTCAAAATCGTACACCTTTTCCGGGCGCACCGGTTGCCCGTTCAGGGCGTTGATGTAGTCGTCGCGGTTGGGCTCGCGCTGGCCCACGGCAAAAGAGCCGTTGACGACCCAGTCGAGGAAGGGCTCGTAAACAAAGCCGAATTTGGGATTGAAGAAGCTGTGGTTGGCGCTGACGGCAAACCCCAGCAGGTCGTTGTTGGTGCCCTGGGTCTGGTAATCCACTTTTCGCAATTGCAACTCAGCAAATAGCGACAGCTTGTCGGAATGTTCGTACCGGGACTTCAGGTAGGTGGTGAAGTCTTTTTTTTCTCCGTTGGAGAAATAGTAGCGGTGGCCGAACTGCTCCGGCAACAGCAGTTCCCCGTCGATCAGTTCCCCGAAGTGGTCGCCGGAGTATTTGCTGACGATGCCGCCCAGGGTGAGGTTGAGCCTGTTGTCGTCAGTGCGGTAGTTAAGGGTCCACAAGGTTCCGAAAAAGGTGTTGTCGAGCCAGCGGCGACGCACGAAGTCGTAACAGCAGTCGGGCAGGGTGTCATTGAGCAGGTAGCGGGAGCGCTCCTCATCGGCTTTGTACTGTTCAAAAAAGCCTTTTCCCGTCGTCGCAAAAGTCGAGAGGCCCAGGTCCATCCGCTCGTTCAGCTTGTGGTCGAAATGGAGCTGGTAGTGGGTTTGGGTGTAGTCGTCCACTTCGTCTTCGTAAGGCAGGCCCGGTTTTTCGGTGCCGGCGGAGTTGTAGCGTCGCAATTTTTCGTCGTTAACCCATTGGGCGGGCACACCGTTCCAGGCCTGGTAGGTTTCTTCGTGGCCGGAGAAGACATTTACCCGAAGGGCCGACTTGTTGCCGATGAAAGCACCCGACACAAAGAAGGACTCCAGGTCGGCGCGGGCCCGGTCAATGTAGCCGTCGGAAGTGATGTTGGAAAGGCGGCCGTCAAGGGTGAAGCCGACATCCTGGTTGCCCTTCCAGGGCATCAGTCCGCTGCCGAACCGGAAGTTCCGTTTTTTGGTTCCGAAAGACCCGGTGCCGAGGTTGGCTTCGGCGTATTCGACGGGTTCCAGCAGGCTGGTGTTCAGGTTGATGGTGGCCCCGAAGGCGCCGGGGCCGTTGGTGGAGGAGCCCACCCCCCGTTCGATCTGAATATCGGCGGCGGAGGAGGCAAAGTCCGGCAGGTCAACCCAGAACACCCCCTGCGATTCGGAATCGTTGAGGGGCACCCCGTTGATGGTCACGTTGATGCGGGTGGCATCGGTGCCCCGGATGCGGATGCCGGTGTAGCCAATGCCGGTGCCGGCGTCGGAAGTGACCACCACCGAGGGGGCATCTTCCAAAAGGAAGGGCACATCCTGCCCCAGGTTTTTGTTTTGCAATTCTTCTTTTGTGATCACCTGGGTGGTAAACGGTGTTGAAGCGCCCAGCCGGGTGGCTTTCAGGGTCAGGGTTTGCAGCACGGTGGCTTCTTCCTGCAATATCAAAGTGACCTCTTTCACCTCCTCGCCTGCGGCAATGACGAGCCTGGCAGTGGCGGGTTTGTAGCCGACGTAGCTCGCTTGCAGGTCGTAGGTTCCGGGTTCTTTCAGGTACAGCTCAAAGGTGCCTTCCAGGTCGCTGGAGGCGCCGAGGGTGGTGCCCGGCACCTGAACGGTAGCACCGGGCAGCGGCACTCCCCGGGTGTCGGTAACGTTGCCAAGGATTTTGATCTGAGCGTGGCCGGGTCCGGCCAGGAAGAGCAGCAATGCCGCCAGTTGTAACTTTTTCATCGTGTAAAATTTGGTTGGTTAAATAGGGTGCCGCCAGACGCCGGTCTGACTGTCAGGCACGGAACACGATGGGTTACCTATCTTAAATGAGTGGCTGCAATAATTGGTGAGCACTCATTTCCCTTCCCGGAATTACCCGGGCAGGTTCGATGGGTATGATCTCAGCCCCGCCAACGGGCAGGGCACCCCAAATGAGACGTGGGGCAAAGATAGCCGCCTTCGGCGGGTTTAGTCACCTTCGGTGAGTTTAGTCACCTTTGGTGAGTTTAGCCGCCTTTGGCGGGTTTAGTTTGCCTGGCGGCAAAGTTTAGCTGCCTTCGGCAGGTTGATTTGTTGATTTGTTGGAATTGTTGAAAGGGCCCCGGCCAAAGGCTACGGGTTGAATTTCTTGGGGAACAGGGCGTGACCAGACTCAATCAGAAACAACCGGTTTTTTGCCGGGGAATTCACAACCCGCCTTGTGGGGCAAAAGTGTATTTTTGCCGGCTATTGAAAAAGGGCTGTTGGATGAACGAAAACTGCCCTGCTTCGTAAAATTTGCCGTCAGGTTGCCCGAAGGGCGAAGAAAAAGAATACTAAAATGGAATCTCAAATGATCAACATCACGCTGCCGGATGGCAGTGTCAGGCAATACCCGAAAGGGAGCACGGCGCTGGACATCGCCAAATCTATCAGCGAAGGGCTGGCGAGAAACGTGCTTTCTGCAAAGATCAACGGCGAGGTGTGGGATGCCACCCGGCCCATCAACGAGGATGCTACGGTGCAGCTTCTTACCTGGAGAGACCAGGAAGGCAAGAGCACGTTCTGGCACTCTTCGGCGCACCTGATGGCAGAGGCACTGGAGGCGCTCTATCCGGGTATCAAATTCGGCATCGGACCGCCCATCGAAAATGGCTTTTATTACGACGTGGATCCGGGCGGACGGCAGATCTCCATTGATGACTTGCCACAGATAGAGCAGAAGATGAAGGAACTGGCGAAGCAGCGTAACCCCTACATTCGCAAGGAAGTGAGCAAGGCCGATGCCCTGAAGTATTTCGAAGAAAAGGGTGATGAGTACAAGCAGGAGCTGATCTCCGAACTGGAAGACGGTACCATCACTTTTTACAACCAGGGCAATTTTACCGACCTGTGCCGTGGGCCCCACATCCCCGACACCGGAAAGATCAAAGCCATCAAGCTGATGGCCGTGGCCGGTGCCTATTGGCGGGGCGACGAAAAGCGCCAGCAACTGACCCGCATCTACGGCATCACTTTTCCGAAGCAAAAAGAGCTGACCGAATACCTGGAATTGCTCGAAGAAGCCAAAAAACGCGACCACCGCAAGCTGGGCGCCGAACTGGAACTCTTCATGTTCTCCGACAAGGTGGGCGCCGGCCTGCCCATCTGGTTGCCGAAGGGTACGGCCCTGCGCACCCGGCTGGAGGAGTTCCTGAAACAGGAGCAGATCAAACGGGGCTACCAACCCGTGATCACGCCGCACCTGGGCAAAAAGGACCTCTATGTGACCAGCGGTCACTACGAGAAATACGGCAAAGACAGCTTCCAGCCCATCCACACGCCGAAAGAGGGCGAGGAGTTTTTGCTGAAGCCGATGAACTGCCCACACCACTGCGAGATTTTCGGCCACAAACCCCGCTCTTACCGCGAGCTGCCGCTGCGCATCGCCGAGTTCGGCACAGTGTATCGCTACGAGCAAAGCGGAGAACTGCACGGCCTGACCCGGGTGCGCGGGTTCACCCAGGACGATGCACACATCTTCTGTACCCCTGACCAGTTGAAAGACGAGTTTCTTTCGGTGCTGGACCTGACCCGCTATGTGCTTCGAAAACTCGGCTTCGACAATTATACGGCGCAAATCAGCCTCCGGGATCCGGAGGACAAAGAGAAATACATCGGTTCTGAAGAAAACTGGGAAAAGGCCGAAAGAGCCATCATCGAAGCTACCGAAGAGACAGGCCTCGAAACCGTTACCGAGCTGGGCGAGGCGGCATTTTACGGTCCGAAACTGGACTTCATGGTCAAAGATGCCCTCGGCCGCTCCTGGCAGCTGGGCACCATCCAGGTGGACTACAACCTGCCCGAAAGATTCGAGCTGGAATACATCGGCTCCGACAACCAGCCGCACCGACCGGTGATGATCCACCGGGCACCTTTTGGCTCCATGGAGCGCTTCATCGGTGTGCTGACGGAGCACTGCGCCGGTAAGTTTCCGCTGTGGCTGACACCGGAGCAGTACATCCTGCTGCCCATCAGTGACAAATACCTCGACTACGCCAATGAGGTGCAGTCGAAACTGGCCCTCAACGACATCCGGGGCTCCATTGACGACCGCACCGAAAGCATCGGACGCAAAATCCGGGATGCAGAGTTGAAAAAGATACCCTACATGCTCATCGTCGGTGAAAAAGAAGCCGGCGCCGGCACGGTGGGCATCCGCAAACAAGGTGAAGGCGACCTCGGCGCCAAACCCGTTGATGAGTTCATCGAGTGGTTTAAGGGGTTGATTGAGGAGTGAGGCGGTTGTCGGTTGTCGGTTGGCGGTTGGCGGTTGTCGGTTGGCGGTTGTCGGTTGTCGGTTGGCGGTTGGCGGTTGTCGGTTGTCGGTTGGCGGTTGGCGGTTGTCGGTTGGCGGTTGGCGGTTGTCCCCGATAACGAAGCCGATAGCTATCGGCTTCGTTATCGGGGATGAAGGATTATGAAGGATTATGACCCCGATATTCATCGGGGATGAAGGATTATAGAGTTTAGGATGGGTACTTGATAGTTACGATTCACTCTGTCACCCGTCACGAGTCACGAGTCACCCGTCACGAGTCACGAGTCACGAGTCACCCGTCACGAGTCACGAGTCACGCGTCACGAGTCACCCGTCACGCCAAAAGAAAGAGCCCGGACGAATCGCTCATTGTCCGGGCTTTTCTGTGTCAGAAACGAATGATCAAAAAAAGCAGTGTTTGTTCGCTTCTCTTTGTGTGGATATCAGGGCAGGAAGAATTTCTGTGTGCTAACGAAACCCTTTGTATTCTTAGCGCTGCATACGTAGATGCCGCTTTGCAGATTGCTGAGGCTGATGCTAACGAGGCTGTGGCCATTGTTGCTTTGTTGTGCTACCACCCGGCCATTCATGTCGAACACAAGTACCTGAACCGTTTCTTCTTCTGAAACAGCCACGTCCAGTTGGGCAGTGGCGGGGCTGAAGTGGATCACCTGCTGCTCATCGTTGCTCATTTCAACGGCCATGATGCTGGTGTAAGAGAATTTGCCGTTGAAGTCCACCTGGCGGATGCGGTAGTAGTTCATGCCGTTTGCCGGGGTGTAGTGGGTGTAGCGGTAGCTGTTCTCGGTGTCAGAAGTGCCGGCACCGGTGATCTCGGTGATTACTTCGAAGTTCACACCGTCGGTGCTGTGCTCCACCTGGTAGAAATCGTTGTTTTCTTCGGTGGCGGTGGTCCAGCTGATGAGCACCTCTTCGCCGTTGGCAATGGCGCTGAAGCGAACCCACTCTACCGGCAGGTTGGCAGGAGCAGCGCCCAGTGTGCCGTCGCCCTGTACACCGCCGGCTTCAACGATGTCATCGAGTCCGTGGCCGGTGTAGTCGGTGCCGTCGGTGTCAACTTTTACCTGGCCGTTGGCATTTTCGCTTTCGAGTCCTTCCTCGTTATCCGGATCAACGATGATCTGGTCACCGGTGTTGATCACGATCTTTGCTCCGTTCTTGTCGAATTTCATTTCTCCGCCATCTTCATCGTCGCCTTCGATGATCACGGTTACATCGCCACTCAAGGTGGTCAGGTCAAAAGCTTCCCACTTGATTTCAAACTCAACATCTTCCGGGATGATGATGGTGTAGGGAGCACCGTTGTCGGCAGTTCCGGTCTTGCTGACGAGGAAGTTGATAACTGATCCGCCGGTGTAGGTGCATTCCGGAAGAACAAAAGTGGTGGCGCCGAAGATGAAAGACTGAACTGACAGGATGATTCCGAGTGTGATGATTGTTTGCTTGCTCATAGCTTGCTTGTTTGTAGTGGTGAACCGTGATCGTGGGGGGCAAGCGCAGTAAATGTGGAATCTTGTCAGAGGGGGGAATGTGTTATGCCCTTCAGGTTGCAATGCTTGTGCCAGAAACTGCCAAAATACTTGTCACTATTGCGCCCGAGACGAATTCCGGTTCAAAATCCGGCCGTTTGTGACAGGGTATTCTTTCTTCGTAAAATGCCAATTCCGGTTTTGAAGAAGTATTGTTGGGAAATACTGTGAAGTGCTTTCGGAGTGAAAAATTTTTTACATTTTTTTTCTTTTAAATTATATCTTCTTCTCAATTGAGCCTG
This sequence comes from Saprospiraceae bacterium, assembly GCA_026993525.1. Taxonomy (GTDB): domain Bacteria; phylum Bacteroidota; class Bacteroidia; order Chitinophagales; family Saprospiraceae; genus UBA6168. Next base: position 29,584 of record JALWSS010000200.1, on the reverse strand, counting down.
CTGTTCTGACGAAAAGGCACAAAAAAAAATCGGCTGCCCATGCGGGCAGCCGATTTTGAGGTTCAGAGGGATCAACCCTCAATTACATCCCAAATCCAGTTTCGATTGCTCGTCGTTGTTGGGGATGCAATGGCCGGAGCGCACCGACAGGGGTTGGTAGCGCATCAGGTTGGGGTCTCGCAGTGCATTGGTGAGGAAAGCGGTGAGGTCGTCAATTTCCTCCTGGCTGAGGTTGAGGGGTTTGAATTCCTCTGCCAGGTAGCTGTCGGGCACGGCGGCGTTTTCCTTTTGTGCTTTGTTTTTGTACTCCACGACCTCCCGGATGCTGGTGAAGCTGGCACCGTGGCCATAGAATGGTGAATCGGCGAGGTTGTACAGTTGCGGCACCTTGAACTTGTACTTGTCCTCCTCATTACCTGTAAAGCTGAAGCGGCCGAGGTTGGCGTCGGAAGAAGCATCAGCTCCGAAGACCGGATTCGGGTTCTCGTAGAGGTCTTTCATGCCGAGGGCGTAAAACTCCATGTTGGCCAGCGAGGGGCCGTTGTGGCAGGAGGTACATCCGGCTTTTCCGAAGAAAAGAACCGCACCGCGCTTTTCCTGCTCGCTCATGGCGTTGGCATTGCCACGCAACCAGAGCTGGAAAGGAGCCTGGTTGGCCAGCAAGGTGCGCTCGTATGCCCCGATGGCCAGGCCGGCGTACTCACGGGTGTACCGGACACTGGGGTCAACGTTGGGGAAGGCGGCATCAAAGAGGATGTCGTAATTCAGCGACTGGCAAACCGTTTCATCAATTTTCATCCGGTGCACATTCAGTGCTGCAATGGCCTGGGTTTCCAATCCTTCATACCCCAGGTTGTTGGTTTCTTTCGGCGTGCCGGGTGTCCAAAGGGCTTCGGTGCCGGCATTCACCCCGGTAGCTCCAAACTGGCCGTTCCACAATGTGGCTTCCTGGTAGGCCAGGTTCATGGCACTGGGTGTGCGGATGGGTTGCACATCCAGTTCGGATGGGTCATAGGCAGGGTCGGGCATACGGCCCTCGCCATTTACCCCGAAACCCAGGCCTCCGTCAGAAATAGCCTGCCACCGGCCAGCCTGAAAACCCGCACTTGCAAAGTGGCAGGTGGCACAAACGTAAGTTCCCATGTGGCTGGGCTGCTTCGGGTTCAATGCAAGTCCGGTTTCGTGATACAACAAAGCCCCCAACTCCACTTTCTCTGCCGTCAGCGGATTGCGGGGGTCCTGCGGTATTTTGTTGTAGTCGTTGCTCAAAGGCAGCGTGTAAAAGGTGGGCCCAACTCCGCCGGAGGCTTCCAGAATGGCTTCCTGCAGTTGCTGGTCAATGCGGACATTGCTGCTGTTGTCGTCCTTTTTACAGGCTCCGAAAGCGAGTGCGGCTCCGATGCCAATTGCGAAAAATTTCAACTTCATAATAGGTGGTTTTTTTGTTCCGGAATTGGGGAATGGCAAAGCATTCCAAATGTTCACTGCGACTGATAAGGTCAGAATTCCGTCTCTGAGGGAGGTGTACGAAGGAAAGACGAAAAGGTGCTGAAGAATTGTGATAAAAGTTTGTCAGGGATAATTGACGCACAGCGCTAACTTCGCAGCGCTGGTATTTTTCCACTTCGTCAAAAGTTAAGCCAACATGACCATCAATCTGATCTCCGACACCATCACCAAACCCACCCCCGCCATGCTGGAAGCCATGCTGACCGCCGAGGTGGGCGACGATGTGTTCGGACAGGACCCCTCCGTCAATGCCCTTCAGGAAAAAGCCGCCGTTCTGTTCGGCAAAGAAGCGGCCTTGTTTTGCCCCTCCGGCACCATGACCAACCAGATCGCCGTCAAGGTGCACACGCAACCCCTGGATGAGCTGATCTGCGACAAGGACAGCCACGTCTATCAGTACGAAACGGGGGGTTATGCCTTTAACTCCGGCGTGGCGGTGAACCTCATTGACGGAACCAACGGAAAGATCACCGCAGAACAGGTGCAAGCAGCCATCAAACCCGTGCACGACTGGCTGCCCCTCAGCCGACTGGTGGTTCTGGAAAACACCGCCAACAAAGGTGGTGGCAGCATCTATACCCTCCACGAAATCAAACCCATTCGCCGGCTCTGCCGGCAACGGGGCCTCAAACTCCACCTCGACGGGGCCCGCATCTTCAACGCCCTCATCGAAACCGGGGAAACCACCAAAGCCGTCGGCGAACAATTCGACAGCATCTCCATCTGCCTGTCAAAAGGACTGGGCGCACCGGTGGGCTCCCTGCTCATCGGCGATCAGGAATTCATCGCCAAAGCCCGTCGCATCCGCAAAGTGATGGGTGGCGGCATGCGGCAGGCCGGTTACCTGGCCGCCGCCGGCATCTACGCCCTCGACCACCACATTGAGCGGCTCAAAGAAGACCACCGCCGCGCCAAAGTGCTGGGCAATACCCTGGAGGCCCTGCCCTGGGTGGCCGCCGTCAGGCCCGTGCAAACCAACATCGTCATCTTCGACCTGGCCCCGCCGCTGAAAGCCGATCAGTTCCTCAAAGAAATGGAAAAGCAGGGCATCTTCGCTGCACCCTTCGGCCCGGCCACCATCCGCTTCGTCACCCACCTCCACTTCGACGACGACATGCTGGACAGGACGGTGGAGGTGTTGAAATTGTTGAATTGTTGAACTGTTGAAAGGGTCCATGTGGAGGGCGACTGGCGAAATCCCCCTCGAGGGGGGACAGGGGGGTGATGCCACTGTTGGTTACCCTTCGGGATTGTTGAATTGTTGATCCCGAAGCCGATAGCTATCGGCTTTCGGGAGTTGAAATTGTTGAATTGTTGAAATTGTTGAAGGGGGCCCGATTGGGACCAATGGCTACGAGCTACCAGCCTGCCCCGATCCTTCGGGGAGCTACCAGCCACGGCCTGCCCCGATCCCTTGGGGAGCTACCAGCTACGAGCCACCAGCCACCAGCTACGCGCTACCAGCCACGAGCAAATCAAAACCATGAGCCACGAGCCAAAAAAAATAGCCATCCTGATGCCCGTCTTCAACGCCGGGCCCTACCTCGGGGCCTGCCTGGAGAGCATTCTGTCGCAAAGCCGGCGGGACTGGGAACTGCTGGCCGTGGATGATTTTTCCGAAGATGACAGTCTGGACATTTTGCTTCGCTTCGCAAAAACGGACCGGCGCATCACCGTGCTCCGCAACGAACACAAAGGCATCGCCCCGGCACTCCGGCTGGCATTTGAAAACAGCACCGGGCCATTCGTCACCCGCATGGATGCCGACGACATGATGCTGCCTGCAAAACTGGGTAGGCTGGCAGGTTTGCTGGAAGCAAAGGGCCCCGGGTATGTGGCCACAGGCGGTGTCCGCTATTTTGCCGAAGGAAAAAAACTGGGCGCCGGCTACCGCCACTACGCCAACTGGCTGAACGGCCTGGCTGCCACCGGCGGGCATTTCCGGGAGGTTTACAGGGAGTGTGTCATCCCGTCGCCCTGTTGGATGGCACAGCGGGAAGACCTGAACCGGATCGGGGCCTTTCAAACTGACACCTATCCCGAAGATTACGACCTCTGCTTCAGAATGTACCACGGTGGATTGCAAGTGGTGAGCACCGCCGAGCCGCTGCACCAATGGCGTGACCACCCCCGGCGAACTTCCCGCAACAGCGAATTGTACCGGGACAACCGCTTCTTGGACCTGAAGATGGATTGGTTCCTCAAAACCGACTACCGGCCGGAAAATCAGCTTGTGATCTGGGGTGCCGGAAAGAAAGGCAAAGAGATCGCCCGACGGCTGAACGCTGTAAACATCCCCTTCCGTTGGGTGTGCAACACCCCGACCAAATGGGGCCACAGGATGTATGGCGTTACTTTTGAGCCGACAACGGCAATTGGGGAACTGGCCAGGCCCCGGATCATCATCGCTGTGGCCGCTCCCGCTGACCAGAACAGTATTCTTTCTTTCCTTCGGCAAAACGGATGGCAGGAAGGGAGGGAGTTCTTCAGGTTTGCCTGAGGCAGGTTTGTAAAATACATCACCGAATGCATTGGCAACAACTCATCAAATCCGCCCTTTTGGGCACCGGGCGACACCCGCTGGACGAGCAGACCATAGCGGCCCTGAAAAAGCTGGGCATCAGCACCGGCGGCGATCCGGCTGAGGTGCTGGCCAATGCGGCGGCGGCTTTTGGCCAGTTGCGCAAGGCGAAAATACCTTTTGAAGAATTTCAGGGTGTGCTGCCCGGAGCCATCGGGAAGGACGAGTTGCCTGCGTTGTCGCGTGTTTCCGCACATCACCTGCAGCTCATTCTGGAAGGCAGATACGCCGATGTTTTGCCGGAGTTTCTCTCTCTGCTTCAGAAAAAAAAGCAACGAATCCCCACCCGGCTGATACCGCAGATCATGGAGGCCAAAGACCTGAAAACCCTATGGCCACAGATTGAGCCATTCATCGGCCGTTCCGGCCAATGGCTCTTGCGTCAGAACCCGGACTGTCAGCAATGGGCCGCCGCCCCGTTTGCCGAAGGAAAAGAAACCGGACAACTGTGGGAGACCGGCAGCAGCATGAAGCGCCTTGCCCTGCTGCGGCAGTTGCGAGGGGAAAAACCGGACCGGGCCAGAATCCTTTTGGAGGGCACCTGGCCACAAGAAAATCCGGCCGACCGGGCTGCCTTTCTGGCTGCATTTTCCGAAGGCCTCAGCCTGGCAGATGAGCCCTTTCTGGAGCGCTGCCTGGATGACAAACGGGCAGAAGTGCGAAAAGTGGCATCCGGTCTGCTGGCGCAATTGCCCACCTCAGCGCTCGGCCAGCGCATGTACCGCCGTGCCATGGACAGCCTTGGTTTCGACGGCCGCCGGCTCATCGTTCACATCCCTGAAGAGGTGGATAAAGAGGCCCGAAGAGACGGCATCAGGCCCGTCGCACCGGAGTGGCCCGGCGGGCGCAAGGCGGGTTGGCTGGGGCAGGTGGTTTCACGGGTGCCGCCGGGGCACTGGCCACATCACCTGGGCATGGCGGCTGGCGAGGTGGTGGAGCTGTTCCTCGATTCCGATTGGGCGGAGACCCTTGCCGAAGCCCTGAAACAAGCCGCTGTCAGGTTCAAATCAACGGCATGGGCGGAGGCCCTGCTTTTGGCATTGCCTGAGTACCCTGACCCGCCCGTCCGGGAAAAGGGCCTGGCAGAGCTGGCCCCACTGCTCAGCCCGGATTTTTTGCTTCGCTTCGCAACATCGCTCTTCGGAAAAAAACGGGATTTTCTTTCGGCGTCCCGCCAAATCTTGCCCCTCCTGCAGGCAGTAAGGGGCACCTGGCCGGAAGACCTCGTGTACCTGCTCCTTCGCAATTTCCGCCGGTTTGCCCTCAGTCGCAACTGGCAGCTTTGGGAAGCCCCGCACCTGCCCGAACTGCTCCGGCTGATGGGCTGCCACGCCCCTCCGGGCATGGAGAATGTTCTCAACGAAGATTGGGACGAAGTGGAATACAGAAATGCTGACCTCGCCGCCGCCATCGCCGATATGCAGGATGTGTTGCGGTTCAGGAAGGCGATCAGGGTGGGGTTTGAGGAATCGAGGATTTGAGGATTTGAGGATTTGAGGATTTGAGGATTTGAGGATTTGAGGATTGAGAGCACTGCAAAAACCCCCATTTTCGAAGGAACCCATGTTTTTGGTCCCGAAAGCCTTCGGGATTGAATGGATTTTTGAGGTTTTTGAGATGCGTCGTTGATTGAACTTTAGAATGTTAAACATTTAATTATTAGTCAACTGTTCATCAGCTTTCCGTCGTAATTGGAAATACCACTTTTTGCAGTGGACTCAGGATTTGAGGATTTGAGGAATCGAGGATTTGAGGAATCGAGAGTAACTCACGTTTACTAAACCTCCAAAGGTTTAGTAAACGTTCAGTTCCTCAGTTCCCCGTCTGGCCTGCCTGCCTGTCGGCTAGACAGGCTGGACAGGCTCGATTCTTCAGTTCCTCAATTCTTCAGTTCCTCAGTTTCCCCAACTGCATTTTCAAGATTCTCACCAAAGGCAATGATCCCTTCCGGGTGTCCGGCCATGATGATGACCTTCGGTTGTTGCCGTTGGGCAACGATGGTGCGGGTCAGCCCGGCGATGCTGTGTGCCATGGCCACGGTGCCGTATTCCGCTGAGGGGTCGGTGGTGGGTAGTTTGTGCAGCCATTTTTTCCACCACTCCGCCTGGTGGATGTGAAGTACGGCACCGGCTTGCGGCCAGGTTTCGTACACTGCTGCGTGGCTCATGCTCTCGGAGGAGGCGATGACCGGGCCTTCGCACCAGAGTTCATTGTTGTCGGTGATCACCTTTTTTACCAGTGAAAAATGGGTTTCGGTCAGCTCGGGCAAGCCGCCCGTTCCGGAACCGGTGATGAGAAACTGGCCGGTGCCCGGCACCCGCCGGCTGATGTTGCCGTACCCGATGCCGTCGGGGCAGACCCCGATCAATCCCGCCTGGTACAGCACCTGCCGCCAATGGATGAGTTCCGGCAACAGCTCCGGATAGGGCAGGGCCGTCTCCCGCCAGTGAGCTTTGAATTTGATGATTCCTTCGGGCATGGTTGGGAGTGGTGAAATCGGTGAAATCGGATTAATCGGTTTAATCGGGGACGGCACGGGGAGCCACAGCCTGCCCCGATCCCTCGGGGAGCCACAGCCTGCCCCGATCCCTCGGGGAGCCACAGCCTGCCCCGATCCCTCGGGGAGCCACAATCTACGACCACTCCGGAAACAGCCCTGTCAACGCCTTTTCCGACGCCTCGCAGATGCCCCGTTCTGTGATCAGTCCGGTGACGAGCCTGGCGGGAGTGACATCAAAAGCGAAGTTGGCGGCGGGGCTGGCTTCCGGGGTCAGGCGAACCTTGCGCAAGGCCTGTCCGTCGTGGCCGGTGATGAACTGCACCTCGTCCGGGTTTCGCTGTTCAATTTCAATATCGGCGCCATTGCGCAGCGACCAGTCAATGGAACTGGAGGGCAATGCCACATAGAATGGCACCCCGTTGTCATGTGCTGCCAGGGCTTTCAGGTAGGTGCCTGTTTTGTTGGCCACATCGCCGTTGCGGGTGGTGCGGTCGCTTCCCACCAGCACCAGGTCCACCATTCCGAGTTGCATCAGGTGTCCGCCCGTGTTGTCGGCAATGACGGTGTGCGGCACGCCGTGCTGCCCCAGCTCGAAGGCTGTGAGTCTGGCGCCCTGGTTGCGCGGCCGGGTTTCGTCCACCCAGACGTGAACCGGGATGCCCTCGTCGTGGGCCAGGTACATGGGTGCGGTGGCCGTGCCGAAGTCTATGCAGGCCAGCCAGCCGGCATTGCAGTGGGTCAGTATGTTTACAGGTTTTTGTTTCCTTCGGTAAATGTCGCAGATGCGTTCAAGCCCGTGTTCGCCGATGGCCCGGCAATGTTCCACGCTTTCTTCTGTGATACGGCGGGCCACATTCAAGGCTGCTGTTGCCAATTCTTTTTTCGTCGCAAGACGGGAGCAGGCATTTAGCACCGCTTCAACGGCATGGCGGAGGTTCACCGCAGTGGGCCTGGTTCCGAGCAGCGTTTTAGCGATCCCGTCCAGGGCTTTTGGCCAGTTGGACGCCTGGTTCAGCTCCCGGATGCCCAACCACATGCCGTAGGCAGCCGCACTGCCAATGAGCGGCGCCCCCCCCACCTGCATGTCCCGGATGCCGGTGGCAGCGTCTTCCAATTGCTTCCATTCGGCAATGCGCAGCTCAAACGGCAACACCCGCTGGTCAATGACCTGCACGGTGCCGGTTGAACCGGCTTTTTCCCAAATGGTCCGATAATGTTGGTCCTGTATCCGCATGAGGGAGAATTGAAAGGCAAAAATAAGGGGTGGGGTCAGTAATTGTCTGAATCGAGGAATTGATCCCGACATTCGTCGGGAGAGGAATCGAGGAATCGAGGAATCGAGGAATCGAAGAATCGAGGTAGCCCTCCATAAACATGGCGAAGCCATCTAAACTCCGGCGCCAGGCGGGATAAACCCGACGAAGGAGGCTAAACTCCGCCTCCAGGCGGACTAAACGCACCGAAGGTGCCTTGATCAAAACAACAGCATGCTCACCACCGTCGTGAGCAGCATGGCTATTGAGAGGAGGAAGAAATACATGAAATTGACGAGGGCGTATTTGATCAGGGTTTTGATCCAGCCTTGCCGGTAGTAGCGCTTCATGGCCAGCAGGATGTACAGGGCAGTGATTCCTACGGCCAGGAGCGCAACGGTACCGGGTTCCCACCAGCGTCCGGTCAGAAAGGCGAGTGTGATAAGGACGAAGGTAAAGGAGTGGGTGTGCAGGGCAAATACCAGGTGTTCCACCATGTAATGCCCCCGGCGGATGTAAAGGAATTTGAGGGCCAGTGCCAGCAGGGGCATCATGAGCAGCATCATCCAGATGACGTTGCCGAGGGCGTAATAAACGATCTGGTCACCGGCTTTGAGGATGCGCAAAGTTTGGATCAGGGTGAGTCGTTCCCAAAAGCCGGTCACGCCATATTTGTCGGCCAGGTCTTTTTCCCGCATTTCCAGGGCGTCTTTTGCGGCCACTTTAACCGCTTGTTTGCCATTGAGTACTTTGGTTTTTTCAATGATAAGACTCGTCGTCAGGTCTATGCTATCAGGGATGTGGATTTTTTTGCCGACGGCAAACCGGGCTTTGAGGCTGTCGAGGGCTTCCGCTACCGGTGCTTGCGGGAATTCCTCTTTTAAGGATTGGCTCAGGCTGTCGATTTGATCGTAAGATCGTTTTTCGAAAAAAGTGATCTTTTGCCGCTCCCAAAAACGATCCATTTCGTCCAGGTCTGAGTTCCTGAGCAGCAAGGTGGCTACCGTGAGCATCACCGCAGCAGCCACGATGAAAATCCGCAAGGGATGGTAAAAGGGTTTCCGCCTGCCGGCAAACCATGCCAGGGTCAGCTTGCCGGGCACCAGCAGCGCTGCCAGGGTGCGAAAGATGCGGTTGTCGAGGTTGAAAAGCTGGTCAAAAAAGTCACCCAGAAACTCCCGAACCGAAATGAAACTGGATTTGTTCTTCTGCCCGCATGAAGGGCAAAAACGGTCGTCTGAAGGCAGCGGATGACCACAGTTGAGGCAATTGGACAGGTTTTCCATGAAGGCCTATTTTTGCGGGCCACAAGATAATTATTTTGAGTAGGGATGAGGGATGAGGGATGAGGGATGAGGGATGAGCTTGCCCGGCTGAACAGACGGGGGATGAGGGATGAAAGCGCTAACTACCTCCTACTCTCTACTCCCTACTCAGGGATGAGGGATGAGTAGGAAAGCGGGTAGTTTGGGGTTTTGAAAAGAGGAAGAGGTTTACTGCGATTTGAAATGCGATAACAATGAACATGAATCGGAAAAACGCTGGGAATATTTACGACTTGCTGATAGTGGGTGCGGGTCCGTCCGGGCTGGCGTGTGGCATCGAGGCCCGGAGGCACAAGCTCAATTGCCTCATTCTGGAAAAGGGTGTATTGGTCAATTCCATTTTTAATTTCCCCACCAACATGACCTTTTTTTCCACTTCGTTGAAACTGGAGATTGGCAACACCCCTTTTATTTCCCACAGCGACAAACCCACCCGCAGGGAGGCTTTGGAATATTACCGCCGGGTGGCGGAGTTCTGGAAGCTGCCCATACACCTGTACGAGGCGGTGCAGGGCCTGGAGGCATTGCCCGAAGGGCTATACAAAGTAAAAACCGGCAAAAGTGAGTACCAGACCCGCACTGTGGTCATTGCCACCGGTTTTTACGACACCGCCCGGATGATGGGCGTGCCGGGCGAGGATTTGCCGAAGGTGAAACATTTCTACGACGAGGCGCATCCCTACATCGGGCAGAAGGTGCTGGTAGTGGGCGCTGCCAACAGCGCCTGCGATGTGGCCCTGGAGACCTATTACAAAGGGGCCGAAGTGACCATGGCCATCCGTGAAAACGGCATTTATGAGAAAGTGAAATACTGGATCAAACCCAACATCGAAAACCGAATTGCCGAAGGAAGCATCAAGGCGTATTTCAATACCACGGTAAAGGAAATCAAACCGGACACTGCGGTGCTCAACACACCCGATGGGGAAGTAGAGCTGCCAAACGACTTTGTGCTGGCCATGACCGGCTACCAGCCCAACTACGGTTTCCTTCGGAAAATGGGCATCGCCATCAACGACGACGAGGAACGAACCCCGGTGATGACCCCCGATACCTTTGAGTCGAACCTGCCCAATGTGTACCTGGCCGGGGTGGTGCAGGCCGGCCTCAACACCAGCAAGCTGTTCATCGAAAACACCCGCCACCACGGGGAGGTGATCGTGCGGGAGGTGTTGCGGAAGAAACTTGCGGGAGTCAATTGATCCGGACCCTCAGCCACCGGGCAATTCCAGCACAAATGGCAAATAGTTGTCAACATTGACCAATTGAAAACCCGCTCCCGGGTAATTCTGCACCCAACTGGCCGGTGCCCTGGCTTTTTTATTGCTGAATTTGAATTCGTAGCCGGTTATTCCCTGTTCGGTTTCTTCTACCATGTCCAGTTCCGCCCCCGTGTGAAGGCGCCAGAAAAAGTGGTTGCCCCTGAGTCGGTTGTTGCGGAACAGTTTCATCCTTTCGATAAATAGGAAGTTTTCCCAGAGGGCACCGGTATCGTCCCGAAGGGCCAACGGGTTAAAACGGTCTATGAGGGAATTGCGGATACCCAGGTCCAGAAAGTAGATCTTTTTGCTTTTGGTAATTTCTTTGCGCATATTTCTACTGAAGCCCCCAATTGTTTTAACCACGAAAGCCTTCTCCAGCAAATCCACATATCGTTGAACGGTCAGGGTCGCTATTCCGAGTTTTCTTCCCAATTTGTTGTAGGAAACTTCTCCACCAATCTGAAGCGCAATCATTTTGAGAAGGTGCCTCAATACCGAACTGTTCCTGATGTTTGCCAGTTCCAGAATATCCTTGAACAGGTAGGAATTGGTCAGCTCGGTCAGATAGGTAATCTTGTCATCACGCCCGGGTGTGGTTACCACTTCAGGGTAAGTGCCAAACAGCAGCCACTCTTCCAGGCGCCGGTGGTAGTTCAGGTTTCCGAAAACTGCACTCAACTCCTGCGCAGACATTGGGTACAGCCACCATGTTCTGGTGCGACCTGTCAGCGGCTCCAGGATTTTATTTGCCAGATCGAGGGAGGAAGAGCCGGTAACCAGAATCCTCAGATTGGGAAATTGATCGTGCAGTATTTTAAGATTGATGCCAATATCGGGGATGCGTTGTGCTTCATCGATGAAAAGAAATCTGTTGTTACCAATCAGCAGGCGGAATTGGGCAGGGTCTCGTGATGAAAACAGGGCACTGTCCGGACCGGAATCCGCATTGAGTCGTATGATCTTGCTGGTGTCAAGTCGATCAAGAATTCTTTCTGACAATGAAGTTTTACCCACCTGCCGGGGGCCATAAAGTATATTGACCTTCCGGATAGGACCGGTCAGGCTTTTAAATAACTCATTTTCAATCGTTCGGGGAATAAATGATTCCATTTTGCCAGGGATTGCGAAGTGAGTAAGTAAACAAATTCACGCTAATTTGTTCACTAAACTAAACAAATTCACGCAAATTCATTAAATCAAGTTAACAAATTCACGCAAATACATTCATTTTCTCGCTTCGCAAAACCCTTATTTTAGCCTTATTTCGGCCAATTCGAGATTATTTCCAAATTGTTTTAGTGGATACTGACTTTTCTATCGCAGGATCATTGGATAGGAGTGGAATGCCGTGGATGGCAGCGGTTGCAGCAATCAGCCTGTCGTGGAGTTCCGGAATGTCTTTGATCTGGAAAGCTTGTCTTATAACTTCAAGGTCGAGGTTTACGACGGAAGAATTCTCTTTTTCATCGATGAGCTTGTTTACATCCTCCAAAGTGGCAGAAATTCTGCTCTTTTCAGCCAGGTAACCAATTTCAGCCAAAACGATGGCTGGAATAATTATCTTGGATTTTCCAGACTCAGCCGAGGTAAAACAGTTTCTTACACTGGACGGCATTCGACGACCTTCCAGGTAAAGGACGAGTGCCATTGTATCACTTGCGTATTTGCTCAATTGGAAAGTCTTTTTCGTAGTTCTCAAATTCTTCTTCCAAATGCGCGGTTTCAGAGGCACTGAGATTCTCTAATTCTTTGGAAAGAAATTCCATCATTTTTTCCTCATCGAGGTCTTTTTCATGAGCCAGCCGGACACGGATGAACAGCACAAAGTCGGCCACCATCTTCAAGCCTTCCTCGGGCAGGTCACGAATGCCATTTTGAATGATTTTTTTAATGCTGAAGTGCTCATTGCAATTGATTGCGTTTAAGAAACACCCGGACCGGGGCATTTCTCACAAAATTACACTAAATGCGGTGTAATTGTTTGATTACCATTGGGTCAGGTATAGGTGAAGCCCGAGCGGGTATTGACGACCTAACCAATTCATTCACTTCTTCGCTTCGCAAAGCATCAGCAAGTATTCTCCTCCTCCTCATCTTCCCGCGCCATTTTTAGGTCCCTGTTCACGGCGATGCTGGCGTTGAGTTCAAAGCCGACCATGAGTACCATGCAGTTGATCTGAATCCACAACATGAGCACGATGATGGTTCCGATGGAGCCGTAAATCTGGTTGTAGGTGTTGAAGGCATTCACGTAAAAAGAAAAGAGCAGCGAGCTGATGATGGAGAGGATGGTGGCCAGGGTGGCCCCGGGGGTCAGCCAGGGCAGTTTGCGTTTCAGGGCGACCCCGTAGCGATAAATGAATGCAATGCCGAAGTAAAACAGCGCCACAATGACCAGCCAGCGAAAAATGTTGATGTAAACTTTCGTTTCTATATCGAGGTGGAAGTATTCAACAGCGTAATTCAAAATCATTTTTCCCAATACGATCATCACCACCGACACCAGGAGCAGCAATGCCAGCAAGAGCGTCAGCCCGATGGCCAGCAGGCGCTTCTCCCAGCCCGGCCGCTTTTTGAAAGACTTCAAATGCGACTTTTCAAATCCGGCCATCAACGCCAGCATGCCATTGGAACTGAAATAAAGCGCCAGTAAAAAACTGAGGGAAAGCACCCTGGAGTCAGGCTTTACGAGGTTCCGGATGGTTATTTTCAATTCTTCTCCGGCCGTGCTGGGCATGATGTAATCAATGTAGCTGTTGATTTCATTCTGAAAAATGTCGTACACCGGAAGCATGGTGAGCAAGGTGAAAATGGCAATGATGGCCGGAAAGAGCGACAGGAAAAACCGGAACGCCACCGCATTGGCCCGCATGATGATGGTGACCCGCCGGGACTCGTTGTAGAGAAACACCGCTACGTCAAAAATGGGCACCTGAAAAAAGCCGGGCAGGGAGTGCGTTTTCGACCAGTCCAACAACTGCTTCACAACCGGCAGGTCGAGCAGCCGTTGTTCCAGCCTTTGCCATTTGTTGGGAGATCGTTGTGCCATCCGGTTACCAGGTTTGTTGTACGGCCGGGCAAAGGTAAGGTTCGTAACTCGTGACACGTGACTCGTGACTCGTGACTCGTGACAGGCGTGACGAACTCCAAACCCTACACCCTACTCAGGGATGAGGGATGAGGGGTGAGGGGTGAGGGATGAGGGATGAGGGATGAGGGATGAGGGATGAGGGATGAGGGATGAGGGATGAGGGATGAGGGATGATCCCGACATTCGTCGGGAGAGGGATGAGGGATGAAAGGGGCTAGCTCCTCCAAACCCTACTCCCTAAACTCTACACCCTACACTCTACACCCCCGTCTGGCCTGGCGCCAGCCGGACAGGCTACACCCTACCGGTTAAGACGTTGCGGTGCAACGTCTCTACTCTCACCGTACAATCATGATCTTCGCAACGGTCACGCTGGGGTTGGCGATGTTGCGGTTGGTGGCATAGACGAGGTACACGCCGGAAGTGACTTTGCGGTCGTTGTAGTCACGGCCGTTCCAGATGGCCTGGCCGCCGAGGGCTTCGGTTTCGTAAACCAATTGGCCGTTGATGTCGGTGATCTTTACGGTGGAGTCTTTTGCCAGGCCTTTGATGGCGATGGGGCCTTCGTAACCGGGCCGGACGGGGTTGGGGAACACCAGTACCTTGTTTTGATGGAAGGCTTCTCCTTCGGTGGCTTCGCCACGCAACGAGATGAGTCCCTGTTGGGTGCCGATGTAAACTTCGCCGCTTTCATGGTCAAAGGCCACGTCGGTGATGTTGTTGTCAAAGAGGGGGCTGTTGTCAACAGTGTATTTGGCGATCTGCTCATTGCCGGCAGGCGACATGAGGAAAAGCCCCGTACCGGTGCCGAACCACTTTCTGTTGCCGCCATCCACCCCGATGGTGCGCACATCCTGATCTTCCAGCAGGTTGGCGCCGAACCCGTCCACTTCCACAAAGGGCTGGGTGCCGGGGCACTCGCTGTCCAGCGGGTTGCACTGGAACACCACAGCGCCCAGTTTGGTGCCCACCCACATGGCGCCGTCAAGGTCTTTTTCAACGGTGTTCACCTCGTTGGTGGGCAGCACGCTGTTGGAGGTGTTGATCACCGTGCAGCGGTCGTCGCTGTCTTCGTCAAATTCCCCTTCGTCAAAAACGATGAGGCCCAGGCTGCTGTTGGTGGTGGTCAGCCATTTGTAGCCAAAGTCGTCAATGGCCAGGTTCAGCACGCCGTCTTCGGGGGTGCAGGGCAGGTCGAAGCTCTGCCAGGTGCCGTCGGTTTTGAGGACGGAGAGCGGCCGGGGGGCATTGTTGTTGGCCACCCAGAGGTTGCCGTCAGCATCGAAGGCGATGGAGGAAACCCGGCTTCTGGTGGGGTCGCCTTCGGCAAGCTGGAGGGTGGAGTTGTTTTCCCGGTAAATTTCAAACTGGTCGGTAGCCGGGTCGTAAACCACCAGGGCGTCGTAAAAAGCGGCAGCGTAGATCTTGCCCGTTTCGGGGTGCACGATGATGTCCAGAAAATCGCTGATGGGGTCTTCGGCCAGGGCGGGCTTGTTCCAGATGTTGTATTCATTCCATTGACCGTCAATGAGTGAGAGGAACCCGTCGGTTCGGAACAGGGCGCTGTATTGCACGTTGAGGCCGCCGGTGGCCACCCAGAGCTGGCCGTTGTGTACGTCCATTTCCCTTACGTGGTGGGTCCGGGGGCTGTTCACCGTGATGATCTGGCAATTTGACTCGCCTGCCGGCAACCAGCGGTAACCATTGAATTGGTCGGCATACCAGATCACGCCGCTTTCGTCCTCGATGGCGTAGCGGGGGCGGTTGGTGCACAGCCCGCCGATGGTCTGGACATTGTGTGCTTCGTCAATGATGAGCGAACGGCCGTTGCTGCACCCCTCGTCGGTGCAATCGTATCCGGCCAACAGGTGGGAGCCTCCGGCAGAGAGGTAGCTCAGCACCAGCCCGTCCATGTGGGTCACGTATTGTGCCTCATTTCCGTCGTAAACGTAGATGCTGTCGCTGACGCCCACGTACAGTTTGCCGTTGTAGGTGGCCAGTCCTCTGGCGGAATAATCGAACGGGAAACCCTGTTCGCCCACCAGCAGTTCCCAGTTGCTGAAATCGTCAATGTTCAGGCCGCTGTTCAAATCAAAAGTGTAAAGCCCTTCGTCGGTGGCGGCATATACTGTCCCGTCGTAAATGTGGATGCTGTGTACCTCCACCGGGGTCTTGGTGGTATTGGGAAAGAGGCCGGAATTCAGGTTGAGGGTGCTGATGCCGTAGTTGGCCGCCAGGTAGGCTATACTGTCGTTGGCCATGTAAACGTCGTACACCTTTTTTTCGCCCAGGATGATGTTGCTTTCCGGCAAATTGAGGAGCGTAAATATGCCGTCTTCCTTAACCAGGTCAATCACACTGTTTTCATAAACGATGACCAGTACCTTGCTCTGCCGGTTGTATTTTACCAGGCTGACACCCACCTGGCTGAGGCCTTCCACTTTGGTGACTTTCTGAATGCTGTGATCTGCCTTGTCAATGATGAGCAGGGCATACGGCGTTCCGTAATACACCTTCGTGTCGCTCTGGGTCACACTGATGCCGCTCTTGAAGGGCAGATGCTCCTTCCATTGCCCGATGACGAGCTTGTTTTGACCGAAGGAAAAGAAAAATGAAAAGCAAAAAAGGCAAGTGAGGGTAAGGTATTTATTGAGCATATCCTGAATTATTCTGTATGCGGGGTTTTGGCAGCGACAAAAGAACAAAGGCCCGGGGGAATTATTGTACTTCCGGCAGCTCCTAACAGCAAAACTGTCAGGGGGGGAAGATTTTGCTGCGCCGGTTTTCCGGGCATCCTGAATAATTTCCGGAAGGGTGCCAGCGGGGATTATGAGGATTATGGGGATTATGAAGGATTATGAAGGATTATGAAGTTTAAGGTGGTTGTAGGTTGTAAGTTGACGCAGGAATACACTGTTCAACTCTGTTCTCCACTCTGTTTACTCTGTGGTTTATAAAGGATTATGAAGGTCGGTTGCCGGTTAGCAGGAACACTCTGCTAAACTCTGTGTAAATACTCTGTTTAACTCTGTGGTAAATATTTAGCATGATCAACTACGATCCACAGCCTGCCCCGATCCCTCGGGGAGTCAACCCGTCACGAGTCACGCGTCACGAGTTACGCGTCACGAGTCACCCGTCACGCCTCACGCATTTTGGCCAATAAGCTGAATTCCATACTTTTGAACGAAGGGGCAAAAGGCAGGGGAATCGAAGCACGAATGCTGGTTATCTTTGCCATTGCCCAACGAACAAACACCATCGGGATTTCCTTCGGGAAACTTCGGAACACGAACCATGAGGATATTTCTGACAGGTTTTTCGGTCTTTCTCATCTTCACCGTCTTTGCAAGGTGGTATTTCGTTTGTGAACTGCGCCACCGTTGTGAAGAAAAGCCTGCGGTGGCGGTGAATTCTCAAACGCTGAGTTTGTACGACGGTGAAAACCCCATCCTTCAGGGCTTTGAGCAGTTCAGTTTTTCCTACCGCTCCTTCCGTCCTTCCCTTTCGGCATCCAATTCCGAATTCATCGAAAAAACCGCCGGATGGCTACGGCAAAATCCCGGCAAGAACATCACCCTCACCGGCAGGTTCCTCGACACCGAGGCCAATGCCCGCAGCGGCATTTTTGAGAACCTCGGCATTGCCAGGGCTTCGGCGGTGGAAAACCTGCTGATCAAAGCCGGCGTGGATGCCGACCGCATCACCATTGACTACGAGATGGTGGACGGGGGAACGCTGACGGAACCGGTTTCTTTTACCTTGTACACACCTCAAACGGAAGAATCGGGCAGCCTTGAGAAGCTGCAATTCAGTTTTGAAGACAACACTTTTTCGGATGCCAATTTTGAATACAACTCCGATGAATTCAACCCCGGTGAGCAGTGCAGGTTGTATGCCGATTCGGTGAAGAGCTACCTGGACCAGCACCCGGATATGATGCTGGAGATCATAGGACACACCGACAGTATCGGCGCTGAGTCCTACAATTACGAACTGGGCCTGCGCCGGGCGAAGAAAGCGGCTGAGTATTTCCGGAAATTGGGAGTAAAATCCACCATCTCTGTGGCCTCAAAGGGGGAAGTTGCCCCGATGGCCCCCAACTCCAAACCGGACGGTAGCGACAACCCGGCCGGCCGCCAGAAAAACCGGCGGGTGAATTTTAAAATCCTGAAAAAAGAAGGCGGCTGATCCGCCAACCCAAAACATGCAACCATGAATAATCTCTTTGCCTCCCTGACCCACGAAGACAGCATCGCTTTTCTGATCTCTGTTTTCGTTGCTTTTCTCATCGGTTATGTCACTGCCTGGATCCTTTACGGCTCCCGTGCCTCCAGGCTGAAAAAGAAACTGAAGGCTGCCAAAACCGACCTCGGGCAGGCCACAGCAGAGCGGGATCAACTTCGGGAAGAAGCCGATCTGGGCAAAGCCGATCTGGTACGCCTGGAGCGGGAGTCGGAAGAACTGGCTGCCTACATCCGAAAACTGGAAGAAGAGCGCAGCCAATGGCAACAGGAACTGAAACAGGCACAGCACCGGGCAGCACAGGCAGAGGAAGACGCCCGCTCTTATGCCAGTACCATCGAAGACCTCAACAACCAGCTCCTGGGCCTGAAAACCCGCATGGGCAATGCCGCCCCCGTAAACGGCGGCACCGATTCTACCGCAGCCAGGCTGGCAGCCCTGGAAGAAAAGATCACACGCCTGCTGGCCGAAAACAGCAGCCTGAAAGGAGCACCCAATCCGGCCGAATTCAGAGAAACCCGGATGCGGCTGGCAGCCCTCGAAAAGCGCTTCTCCGCCCTGATGGAAGAAAACGAGGCCCTTCGCAAAGAACTGGCCCAAGCAAAGGGCATGGATTTGCCGAAGGAAGAAAAAAGGCCCGTCAGCGAATCGCTCAGCGAGGTGATGGGCGCAGCCGTGCAAAAAGCAGTGGAAGGAAAAGGAAAGACTCAGAAAAAATCAGCCCAACCAAAAACCCCCGAAAAAGACGACCTGACCAGAATCAAAGGCATTGGCCCCGGCATCGAAGAGAAGCTGAACGCCCTCGGCATTTACAATTATGAGCAAATCAGCCATTTTGACGAAGAAGACATCGAACGGATTTCCGTGGCGCTGGGTAGCTTCAAAAACCGCATCCATCGCGACGACTGGGTAGGCCAGGCTACCCGGCTCTTTGAAGAGAAGAAGACGGTGACTCGTGATGCGTGATGCGTGACTCGTGACACGTGACACGTGACACGTGGCGGGTGACTCGTGACTCGTGACGGGTGACACGTGACTCCCTGACTTTCCCGAAATTTTTCGGGATCGGCATCGGGGCGGGCTGTGGCTGCCAACTGCCAACTGATAACTGCCAACTGATAACTGCCAACTGCCAACTGCCAACTGATAACTGCCAACTGATAACTGCCAACTGCCAACTGCCAACTGATAACCGACAACCCCCATAACCCTCCCAACCTCAATTCTCCCACACCACTTCAAAATCATTCATGTCATAATCATCTGCGCAGGCAGGAGGAAAGCAGAAACACAGCCAGTAGCATACGGTGTCGCACTGCTCGTTCACGATAAATTCGGCGCCGTCAAACATAGAAGCGCCGGAGTTGAGCCAGAAGTGCTGCTCGTTGCCGACGGTGGTTCTTCGGATGCTCAAGAGGTGGTTGGTGATGCTGGTGTCAGCAATCATTTCCTGAATGCAAACCGGAAGGTCTTCAGGTCCTGCACAGCAGTCTGTTTCTTTTTTGCAAGCTGCGATGCTGATCAATAGGAAAAGGGCGAAGAGAAGAATATTTTTCATGTTGGATCATTTTACCGTTTCAGACGAGAAAGATAAGAAAGGGGTTGGGTCAAGGCGTAACGACGCGCAAGTTAGGTTGATCAGGTGATGGCCAATAAGTGTTTGCTATGGCCCCAAATCCCTACTTTCGGGCTTTATGAAAAGAAGCATCCTTGCAATACTGATCCTGCTGGCACTGGGCGGACTGATCTTTATCCAGTTCAGGTTGCTGATGGTGGGGGTACGGCTGGAAAAGCAGCGCTTTGACCACCGCATCGAGAGTGCTTTGCAGAAAGCGGTACTGGCCATTGACGAAGATGGGGTGCTGGCCGGAGAACTTGGCCACTGGCTGGCCACCGGCAGCGCCGATGCACCTGCCACGCTTGTGGCTGACATTGACACCACCATTGCCGCAGCGCTGAAAAACGAGGGCATCAGTGCGAAAGTGACCTTTGCAATCACCGATTACTTTGCCCGGAGGGTGTACCTCAGCAGCCCCGGTTTTGAACGGGAGGCCTTCAATTTCGGCCGTTACACCATGCGGCTGGGGCCGGCGGTGGTGGAGCAGTGCAGCCAGGCAGCCCTGCAACCGGAGCTCAGTTGCAACAGGGCCCTGCACCTGGATGTGCCCTCCCTGTTCTCCTATTTGCTGGGCGAACTGGATTACCTGCTGTGGCCGTCGGTGGCCTGTCTGCTGGTCATCCTGCTGGGTTTGTTCCTGCTCATCAGCACATTGCGACGTGAGGAGCGACTGAATGAAATCAAAAACGAGTTCATCAACAACCTCACGCATGAACTCAAAACGCCGGCATTTTCCATTTCTCTTTCATCAAAAATGGCTCTGGAGCAACTCGCCTCCCGAGATGTCGGGACAGGTTCCGGCAATGTGGAGCAGGCAAAAAAATACCTTCAGCTCATCCAACAGGAAAATGAGAAAATGAAAGTGCAGGTGGAGAAGGTGCTGGAACTGGCCAGCCTGCAAAGCGGCAAATACCAGCTAAACAAGTCTGTGGTGGACCTGGGCAAATGCCTTGCAGAGGTGGTGGCCGAGTACCATTCGGGTTTTCCGAAGGCAACATTCAAAACACAACTTGACGAAACCCTGAAAATGGATGTTGACGAAGCGCATTTCAAAAACGCGCTGCGCAACCTGCTCGACAACGCCATCAAATACGGAGGGGGGAGCGTGGAAATACACATCGGGGCACGGCAGGACAAGCGCTTTGCGAAACTGATCGTCAGGGACAACGGCCCCGGCATCCCCCCGGCCCATCAAAAGGCTGTCTTCGATAAATTTTACCGGGTTCCGCAATCCGGCGGCCACAAGGTGAAGGGCTTCGGGCTGGGCCTCAGCTACGTCCGGCAGATCGTCCAGGCACACGGCGGAAGAGTATTGTTGGAAAGTCAACCCGGCAAAGGCACCAGCGTAACAAGCTGGTGGCCGCTGGCGTAGGGATCAAAAGCGCTTGCCGGGCGTACAGTTTCGATGAAAAAACTGCCGGGGCATGGAGATATTCCGATATTTGCCGCGCACGGAAAGAAGGCCCTTTTACAGGGCTTTTTCTCTATGGTCAAAACCATCAAAATCCCGGGGTTGTTACCGGTATCCGGCACCCCCGGGTAAAGCTTGAAAAAAACCATGACTGATTTCTCGTTCATCGCCAATGCTCATCCGGGCTACATCGAATCGCTGTATGAGCAATACCTGAAAGACCCCGACTCCGTGGAGGAGAGCTGGCGCCTTTTCTTCAAAGGTTTCGACTTCAACATGAAGGTGAACGGTGCGGCCGCCGCCAACGGCAGCGCCACGGGCATGGGCATAGCGCACATGCGCAAAGAACTGCGGGTGCACTGGCTCATCATTGCCCACCGCAACAGGGGGCACCTCCTTTCCACCACCAACCCGCTGAAGCCCCGGAAAAACCGCATGCCCTTTCTGGAAGTGGAAGACTTTGGCTTGTCTGAGGCCGACCTCGACACCCGCTTCGTTGCCGGCATCGAGATCGGAATGGAGAATGCCACCCTCCGGGAAATTTTCCAGCGGGTGCGCACCATCTACTGCGGAAACATCGGTTTTGAGTTCCATCACATCAACGACCGTGAAAGGCGCCGTTGGCTTCGCAACCTCATCGAACAACTGACCCCCGAAACCCAGTACGGCCTGACCCTGGATGAGAAAAAACGCATTCTGCAAAAACTCAACGGTGCCACTGTTTTTGAGCGCTTCCTGCACACGAAGTTCATCGGTCAGAAGCGCTTTTCCTTGGAAGGGGGCGAAACCACCATCCCGGCCCTGGACACCATCATCAACAAGGCCACCAAAGACGGGGTGGACGAAGTGGTCATCGGGATGGCCCACCGCGGCCGCCTCAACGTGCTGGCCAACATCATGGGCAAAACCTACGAGCAGATATTCTCAGAATTTGAGGGTGACATGCCCGAAGATGCCGCCTGGGGCGACGGCGATGTGAAATACCACCTTGGCTTCTCTTCCATGGTGAAAAATGCCGAAGGCAAAACCGTGTACCTGAAAATGGTGCCCAACCCCAGCCACCTCGAGGCCGTTGACCCGGTGGTGGAAGGATTCGCCCGGGCAAAAGCCGATACCCTTTACGGCAGCGACTACGATAAGATCCTGCCCATCCTCATCCACGGTGATGCCGCAGTGGCAGGGCAGGGCGTGGTGTACGAAGTGGTGCAGATGAGCCAGCTGGATGGCTACTACACCGGCGGAACCATCCATTTCGTCATCAACAACCAGATCGGATTCACCACCGACTGGGGCGATGCGCGGTCGTCCACTTACAGCACCGGTGTTGCGAGTGTGGTGCAGGCTCCCGTATTCCACGTCAATGGCGACGACCCCGAAGCAGTGGCTTTTGTCTCAAAACTGGCCGTCGCCTACCGGCAAAAATTCAACAACGACGTGTTCATTGACATGGTCTGCTACCGCAAACACGGCCACAACGAAGGCGACGATCCCAAATTCACCCAGCCCATCCTTTACGACCTCATCAGCAAGCACGCCGACCCCCGTGAGGTGTATGTGAAAACCCTCGTGGAAAGGGGCGATGTGGAACGCAAGCTGGCCGAAGACATGGAAAAAGAGTTCTGGAACGAACTACAGGCCCGGCTGGACGAGGTGAAGCAAAAGAAATTGCCCTACGAGTACCAGGAGAGCGAGCAGGCCTGGCGCTCGCTGCGCAAACAGACCACGGACAAGGACTTTGAGAGTTCCCCGAAAACCGGCGTGGAGGTGAAGACCCTCCAGGCCATTCTGAAGCACATCCACACCATACCCGGGGGCTTCAACCCCGTCAGCAAGATCAAGCGGGTGCTCAAGTCCTCCCAAAAGCTGGTGGATGCCGGCAAGCTCGACTGGGCCCTGGCCGAGTTGCTGGCCTACGGCACCATCCTGCTGGACGGCAACGACGTGCGCATGAGCGGCCAGGATGTGCAGCGCGGCACCTTCAGCCACCGCCACGCCATCCTTTTTGACGAAAAAAATGAACAGGAACACAACCGCCTGCACGGCATGAAAGATGGCCAGGGCCAGTTCCGTATTTACAACTCCCTCTTGTCGGAATACGGGGTGCTCGGATTTGAGTACGGTTACTCCCTGGCACGGCCCGATGCCCTGGTGGTCTGGGAGGCGCAATTCGGTGATTTCGTGAACGGCGCCCAGGTGGTCATAGACCAGTTCATCGCCGCTGCCGAGCGCAAATGGCAGCGCATGAGCGGGTTGTGCATGTTTCTGCCGCACGGTTTTGAAGGCCAGGGCCCCGAACACTCGAGTGCCCGCATGGAGCGCTTCCTGCAGCTTTGTGCCCACAACAACATGACCGTTGCCAATGTGACCACCCCGGCCAACCTCTTTCACCTGCTCCGCAGGCAAATGGTGCGGGACTTCCGCAAACCCCTGATCCTCTTCACGCCGAAGAGCGGATTGCGAAATCCGAATTTCATCAGCGATGTCAGAGAGCTGGGCCCCGGCACCCGCTTTCAGGAAATCCTCGACGACCCCACGGCCGATCCGGCCAGGGTGAAACACCTCTTGCTCTGCAACGGAAAATTGTACTACGAGCTCAGGGCCAAACAACTGGAAGACAAGCGGGAAGACGTGGCCATCGTTCGTCTGGAACAACTGTATCCGCTCCCGGAAAAGCAACTGGCCGTCATTGCGAAGAAATACAATAAGGCCAAAATGCGCTGGGTGCAGGAAGAACCCGCCAACATGGGCGCCTGGCCGCACATACTGTTTCACTTCTGGCGCACCTACAACATGGAGGTGGTGGCCCGCCCGGCAAACTCAAACCCTGCCACCGGCTACAAGAAAAAGCACGACGAACAACAGGCAGCCTTGCTCGAGGGAGCTTTTTCATAGAAAACAACAATGCCATGAAGCACAGTATTTTTCAACAACAGCAAAACGAAATCACGGAACATGAAATATACTCCAGACTGGCAGACATGGCCGAAGAGCCCGAAAATGCCAGGATTTTAAAGGAAATTGCAAAGCAAGAGCTCGGGCACTACAACTTCTGGAAAAAGGTCAGTGGCAAGCAATTCAAAGCTGAAAAAGGAAAAGTTCGCAAGTACATCTGGCTGGCACGCCTTTTCGGGCTGGCCTTTGCCCTGCGGCACCTGGAAAAGAACGAACAGGAGGCCTCCGCTTTTTACGATGCCGCAGCTGAAGAATACCCCGAAGCCCTCAAACTGAAAGCCGAAGAAGAAGAACACGAGCAAAAGCTCATCGGCTTGCTGGATGATCAGCGCCTCAACTATGCCGGCGCCATCGTACTTGGCCTGAATGATGCGCTGGTGGAATTTACCGGCACCCTCGCCGGGCTCACCTTCGCATTCAATAACAGTTTGATCGTCGCAACAACAGGCCTGGTGATGGGTGTAGCTGCGGCACTTTCCATGGCCGCATCGGGTTACCTGGCTTCCCGTGAAGAAGACCAGGCTGATGTCAACCCTACCACTTCCGCCATATACACCGGTGTGGCCTATATCGCCACCGTATTCTTCCTGGTCTTTCCTTATTTTCTCTTCGCAAACGCCAAACTGGCCCTGGCCATCATGCTGGTGGTTACGGTGCTCATCATTGCCGCTTACACCTATTACATCTCGGTGGCCAAAGACCTTTCTTTCAGGCGCCGCTTTCTGGAAATGGCCATCATCTCGCTCAGCGTAGCAGTAATTTCCTTCGGAATCGGCTCAGCAGTAAAAGCCATTTTTGGTGTGGAGGTGGATTGATGCCGGGTTGCATTGCCGGTTGCAAGCAGAATTAGGATCAATTCCTTTGGCCATTACGGACAAAGAATGAGGAATGCAGGACATCCACCTGGTACATACCCTGTTGAGTATGTCCTGATCGGGGGCGAGGTGGTTTGCATTGGCCCTTACTCTTTGAACTCTTTGTAGGATACAAATAAATCAACATTCTTCCATACGGTGAGCAGGTACAAAGAATCCTGGCTGTAAACTCCGGTAGTTGGGAATTCAATTTCTACATATACATTGAACCATCCCGGATCCGGATCAAAGGCTTGTTTCAAACCAAAATCTCCGTTGTAATCCCTGAATTCAGATTCGCCAACTTGGTTCAAATCCTGGAATGGTATGCTTTGCTCGAAAAAGAAAGCAAATGCTGAAAAAACTCTTGTGTTCACAGGGAGTTGTTGATTGATATCCAACTGAAAGGTAGCTGATACCCCAACGTGTTTCTTTGGACATACATTTTCAAACAGTGGGGTGGACCATTGAAATACCCGGTTGTTGCTTTCTACATAGGTGTTAGTTGGAAAGTCAATTCCAAACAAGGTGCCTCCGTTGTTAAATCTGAAAAATTCGTCGTGTTGAGGTCCACAAGGATCATCCTCGCTTTTGATGAGATTACAACCGGCAATGAATAATCCTATGAATAACAGGTAGAGTAGGTTTCTCATAACAAATCATTTATGGATGAGTAGAAATCAGGATGGGTTACCAATGCGGAGGTGGGGCACTTGTTGACAGGAGTGTAAAGTGCTGCAATATAAGGTATATTG
This sequence comes from Saprospiraceae bacterium, assembly GCA_026993525.1. GTDB lineage: Bacteria > Bacteroidota > Bacteroidia > Chitinophagales > Saprospiraceae > UBA6168. The sequence goes on along the minus strand of JALWSS010000200.1, from coordinate 4,228 downwards.
GACTGAAAATCAAATATTTGGTAAAGAAAACAACCTGTATCACACGGTTCCGGTGCAGATTGCTTTCCCCGGCAAGTTTTGTTGGAATACACGCAAAACGAAGTGGTTTGGGCTCCGGAACCCAAACTCCCCCTCCACATCGGATGATGATTACGGATTTTAGCAAACCACTACGTGTCGGGTGTAAACAAAAATTGGAAAGTGAGGTGATGACCCTGGGTCACCCTGTTCGTCGGGCGGGCCGGGCAAGCTCATTCCCCGGCGATTGGTAACCCGCGCTCTGGCGATCCGGGATGTCGGGTGCCCCTTCAGCCCAGCCAAACAGGCATACTTATGGCTCAATAAACCATTTGGCAGCTTCGCGGTCTCAGGAGCCGTTTTTCACAAATTAAACCTTTTGCTCCATGAAACACATCTCACTTTTGTTGATTTCCATTGCTTTTTCTCTTTCTCTTTGGTCCCAGCCTGAGAATTCCTTTTTCGTCATTCACTGTGATCCGGGTTTTTCCCACCTGTTCCCCAAGCTCAGGCAAATGGTGGACAGTGCAACGGTACACAACGTACCCCTCACCCTGGAATTGTCGCCCCAATGGGTGTACAGCATTCTGGAAGACGATGCCAAACTTCAGCAAGTGCGGGAATGGCAGGAATGGGGACATGAGATTGCCGCACATCATCACAGCATTTTTCATTGCTTCTGGGACAGCCTGACCAATTATGTGGCCGATTCCATCATGCTCTACCAGCCACAAGCGCCGGCATGCGACAGCGGCGTACTCATCAGCAACATGCAACCATTCTGGGACAGCCTGGATGTACTCTGCGGCGATTCCCTCCTGCTCACCTGGGGCTCCAGCGACAACAACCCGGCCGTTGATATGTACCCCGATGTGCCTTATCGCACGGATGGTGGCCGCACCGATCCGGCACAGGCTTTTTCCAATCCGTATCCCGTGGTGCATGGACCCACAGAAATGGCCGGCCAGACGTACGGCCCTTACCTAACCTGCCAGATCAACTACTTTTTTATAGATAACATCGGCAAAGTGAATGCCGTCAAGAACCTGTACCTCGACAACGGATTTTCCAACGATTATTCAGTAGTGGGAGTGGTCACCCACGTTTTCGATTTCAACGCCAACCCGAGCTATTTTTTCAACTGGCTCAACTTTATCGAAGGCAAAGGCTGCAAAACGGTGCGCCAGATATTGCGGGAAAATCCCTGTATGGTTTTCGCTTCCAAAGAGGTCGCAGGCCAGGGAATTGACATTGACATTTTCCCCAATCCGGCCCACAGCGCTGTCACTATTTCCTTCGGCAAACCACTTTCCGGTCAGCTTAGCATCTTCGACAACCTCGGAAAAGAAATGTTGCGAAGCGAAATAAACAACCAGACCACACTGGACGTGTCAGCCCTGCCCCCCGGCATTTACACCGCCTTGTTCTATATTTCAGAATATGACCTTTACACCGGCCGGAAACTCGTGATTCAATAAGCTGCCCGTATTGTCAGCATCGCAGGTTCTCACGGATGAAGGGATGAGCTTGCCCGGCTGAACAGACGGGGGATGAGGGATGCCCCGTGCCATCCCGAAATTCTTCGGGATCGGCATCGGGGGAGGGATGAGGGGCCGCCATACTCCGGCGCCCTGTCATCGCTGCCGCAACAGCACCTTGCCCGCATAGAGCATCTTGCCTCTGGCATTTCCAATCTTCAGAAAATACAGTCCCGGTGCCAATTGCGGAACCGAAACCAGCCTTGATAGCTGCCCGCCTGACACCCAGTATTCATCCTCCCACATGGGAGCACCGGTCAGGCTGTACAGGGTGGCTGTCACCTTTTTTGTTTCCTTCGGCAAACGGGCCTCGATGTTGAAGGTGCCATTGTTGGGGTTGGGATACACCAGCACATCGTCGTATTGGGTGGACTCAAGGGTGGAGGTGGCCACTTCCAGGTGGCCGTTGGCGAAGGCATAGTCGCCGGGTATCATGCTGTCAATGCGTATGAAGCCGTTGCCGTCGGTGTTGCCACCCAGGGTCAGTTTTTTGTACCAGGGGTACTCCTTCCAGGCGATGCCCGGCCGGGGTCGCCAGACCAGGATGAGGCTGTCCTCGTTGCCGTTGGTCAGTTCATAGTCGAAATCCAGTGGGTTGGCGCCTTTGTACTGCATGGTGGCTTTGGCCTTGAACCCGGCCGGAATGATGCCGTCGAAGCGCCAGTAGTGGGTATTGCTGATCTGCGCTCCGGTCGGATTGGGCTCTATGGGGTCGGCCCCTACCCAGTAATGGATGATGTTGATCAGGGCTGAGTCCGGCACCGTGATGGCGTCGAAGGTCACCAGCTCGCTGAACTGCAAATTGATATCTCCTTCTTCGTAAACGGTGGTTTTGTTTTGGGTGCTTGCCAGGTTGAGTTGGTTGCGGTCGTTCAGCACCGTCCACACGGGGTTGAAGGGCACATTCACCGTTGCCGAAGAAAACTCACCGGAAACCATGATGGTGCTGTGCCAGGCATTCCAGTCCTCGTCGTAGAAGGTCACTTCCAGCGGCACGTTGGTGTGGAAGTGGGGTGCTGCCCGCAGCTTCTGTTGCACGTAAAGGGTGGCCTCAAACTCTTCGGGAATGTCGGCCGGTTCCACAATGACGGAATCCAGCTCGTAAGCTGCAAATCCGGGTGCATAAATCCAGTCGTCGAAAAAGCTGGTCATGTCCACCCCGGTGTTGGCGGTGAGCTGATCCCGGAACTGCTCCGCATCCACCGCCTCCAGTCCGTAGGTATCCAGAATGGAGCGCATGCCCTGCTGAAAGAGCGAGTCGCCCAGGTAGCCCCTGAGGTTGTGCATTACGGAAGCACCTTTGTTGTAGGTGTGCGTGCCATAAGTATATTCGTAGGGAATGCCCGAGAGCGGCAGGAAGTTGCCGCCGTCGTCTTTGTGGGCATTCTGCAAAACGTTGTAGTGGTTGTTTTTCACCTGTTTAATGAACTCCTCTTTACCGAAGGCGAACTCCGTAAAAAGGTGGGCGCCGTACTCGGCATTGCCTTCTTTGATCCACATGTTGTCAGGGCAGCTCAGGGTGGTGATGTTGCCCCACCAGTGGTGTGCCAGCTCGTGCGACATCAGGCGGTTCATGGGCATCTCCGGACCGCTGGCAATGCTGAACACCGGGAATGCGATCAGCGAGGCGTGTTCCATGGCGCCACGGGTGGTCATCACATAGCCCACCTGCCCCCAGATGTAGGGTCCGTACCAGGCTTCCAGCACATCCACGGCATCATCCAGGTAGCTGAAGGCCTCTACCATGTCCAGGCTGTCGGCCGGCTTGCCCACCAGCAGTACCGGATAGTCACCATAGGCACCGCTGTGGGTGTCGTGGTGCTCAATGTAATTGGAAGTGGCCGAGCCCACCAGGTAAGTGGGCAGTGGCAGGCTCATGCGGTAACGGCGCATCAGCGTGTCGCCGCCCAGGTTCTGGCTGTCCACCAGCTCGCCGGTGGCGTAGCCCTTGCGGCCACCGTTGGAGATGAGGGTGATGTCGTAAGTGGCCCGCTCCACGAAATTGTCGAAGCAGGGGTGCCAGCTGCGGCCAAAATTGTAAGGATTGGAAGCCAGCCCGATGCCCAGGTTGTAGCCGATGTTCTGGTCAAAGACAAAACCGCCGAAACCGGAAGGGTCCACCGTTGGGTGGCCGTGGTAATACACCGTAACCTGAGCGGTGTCGCCTTGCGGCAATGGGGTGGGGAAGTGCACGTTCAGCAACAGGTCGTCGTAATCGTAGCTCAGGGTATCTCCGCCCATCACCACCGAGTCAATTTCCAGCGCCAGCAGGTCCAGCGGAAGGGCGGCAATGCTGGCCTGTTTCGGGGTCAGGGTCAGCTCACACGAGGCCCTGAGGGTCTGGCCGGCAAAGTTGGTCAGGTCCAGGGTCACGTCGTAATTCAGAATGTCAATGCTGTCGCTGCGGGCATTGCTGCCGCATACCAGCAGGCGTTCTTCGTCTGTCAGTTGGGGTTGTGCCACGGCGTTCATGGCATAGCGGCAGCCTTTCATCCTCAAATAGTCCATCGGCTGCGCCAATGTCTGGCCCAGCGCTGCCATTGCGACGATAAAAAACGACAACCTGTAAAGAAAAACCATGTCCTCTGCTTTTGGTGAAATGCCTGAAAAAAGCCGGGAACCCGGCAGCGCACAAGATAGGACAATTGCCGAAGAGGAAAGCGCCGATAGCC
>JALWSS010000199.1 GCA_026993525.1 Saprospiraceae bacterium | reverse complement strand
TGGAAAAGCTCGAGTGAGGACTGCAAGTGCCGCTGCGCTTTGCAATTGCAGGGAGGGGGGTTATTGCACTTACTTTCATTATTGCATTACCGTTTATTTCTTCCTATTTATTTCATTTTCAGTATTTTGCCCGCAATTACTTATACACGAAGTTGTTGGGCGTTTTTATTTAAAACAAGGTTGGAGGCTCTTCTTGATACCTTATTATTTTTTTAATTTTTCCGGGTTGTGCCCAATTCATTGTTCCCTCCATTTTAAGTGAAAGGAGATAGGCTTCTATTTGTCCGTCTGAGAGTTCTGATTTTATTCTCTCTGCTTCGGAAATATTTTTAACAGGGATGAATGCCTGCAATGATTGGTTAGCCTGCCAATAACCTTCAAATATTGTTGGTCTAAATGTTTTCTTACCATAGGCTTCCCAAACAACTTTATATGGAAAGAAGTTGTATTTTCCAACACCAAGCAAAGCCCACCAATATCCACGTTTGAATATTGCATTAATCATTACTCCCTTTCTATTTTGTAAAGTTTCTCTGTTTTCTTCTAAGTAAGTTTTTAGTTCTGGGAACATCTCAATTTGTTTCCACTCTAATGGTTTACCATTTGAATTGTATGGCAATAAAACCCATTTTGATGGATATGGTGCCTTGTCTTTAAACTCTTTTGCAGTTATCAAAGGGAAAACAAATTTTTTCGGAAGAAGTATTTTGTTTTTTGATTTATTTGATACCCTTACGAGGTTATTGTCTACACGGGTTAAAGTGTTAAAAAAGTAAATATTATTTGCTCCACAAGTATTTACTCCTTGTCTCGGTGTCGACTCTTTTTTTATGACAATATATTTTATATTTTTAAGGTCACTATCTTCTCCTTTAGGCAGAATACTCAAAGGGTCAGTGTCTCCAAACAGCGGCTTGGCAATATACTCAACCCATGTTCCATTCTCACTTCGAAAGTATGGAATTGGGAATTTAGTGCTTTTGTTACGAATAAAATGACTTAAACAATACCGGGTATAAATTCCATCAAATACATCTTCGTCATTAAAGTCAAATATTGATTCTGCGGAGTATTTTACATCGCCTATTCTATAGTTTCTGAAATTTTTATTAGCTCCATCATTTAAGAAAAGAGACAAAGGCGTAAATATAATTGCTTCTCCATTTTGCTTCAAGAAATCTTTAATCACTATTTGAATAATAAGGGCTGCAATATCTATTCTGCTGCCACCTAAAAGTAGCTGTTGGCTACTCTTTCCAATTAGATCAAATTTAAAAAAGTAACTTTTTATTTGCTCTTTATAGCTTTCAGGTAAATCTACAAAATTTTGCCACGGAGGATTGCCGAAGATGATATCATACTTTTTAGGTTGCAATATCAAAATATCATCATTTGTAAAATTTGATGTCATATCTATGTCATATTTTTTACTAAACTTTGATAAGGCTTGGCTATAATAATGAGTGTTTAATTCGTTACCATAAAGATTCTTAACAGGAAGGGAATTTAAGGAGTAGCCTTTTGATAAGCCATAAGATATTAAGGCTTCAAGAAGGTTGCCATCTCCCATTGTTGGGTCAAATATTGAGGCTCCTTCTATCCATTTTTGAAAAATTCCAAATTTCTCTACGGCAAACTTACCCCATTTTATAGGAGTAAATATATCGCCAATTTGTAAGTCCTTATCTGATAAATCGAAAGTTTTGATATCCGCCATCTTTGAATTGTTTGATTGATTTAATTCGTTTTTCAGCATCAGCCTTAACTCGCCTATAGTGAGTTATTGCAAGTTCGCAAAAAATATCGAAAAAGTCATTATAGGATCTATTCCAATCAATTTCGTCCCACACTTGGTTTATGGTATAATTTAACCGTATTTGTCCTGTTCCTAAATTCTCGATACGATATGTGTTTTCCGGAAGACTGTGAAATGGTGCAACACGGATATATTCTATATCTCTGCTATCATTTTTTGAAGTCGATTTTCCATGTCCAAATTCTACAATCATAAAAACACCCTTATCATTCGCAAGGAATTTTAATAGATTTCCAACTGCACATACGCCACCATCTGAATATCTTGTCGAATCTAAATCTTTAGTTTTTACATCAAATCCACAGAGTGTCCCTTCAATGTAGCAAGCAAAATCGAAAATTGTCCTTCTCCCTGGTATATCAATAGCTTCGTAACCTAATTTGGAACATAAGTCGAACCAATTATTTGTGATACGTTTCTCAATCATTGCACCAAAGGCTCTACTATCCTCTCTTGCTGAAATTCCTGACCAAAGTTCTTCAAATAGAACTTCTATTTGAAGTTCGATATTCTCTGAAACTATCTTGTAATCCACATTAATATCGGTTTGTTAATTTTTTTTATGCTCTTCAATGTCCAAACGCCCAAATGTCGTTTATTCCACCATTAGCACCTTCGAAAATCCAACCATACTCAAAAGGGACTTATTGCGAAACTTTTCCAATAGTAGGCTTTTGGCAATACCCGCAACAATTGACTGGGTTCCTACAGACCAAAGCTACAAAACCCAAAAAGAATCTCAAAAACACATCTCAAATTTTTTCTTTACGACAAGAGTAAAGTGGTTACAAATCATTCTTCACATTGCCACTTGTGCCAGATTCACAATAACTCACTGCCCGAACATCATCAGCATCTGCTGAATATCAATATCCACCTTCATGGGGCCATATCCCATATCTACTTGCACTTCACCTTTCAAATTGGGCTGTAAAGTTTGCCCGTTGATGAGTGAAAGCATGCCATCCGAAGCTGCTTGCCAACTCAAGGTCATTGTCATTTTCATCGTCTTGCTTTGGTTGCCGCCAATGGTGGGCTGTCCGTCGGCAACGGAAATGGAAAAGGAGACCGGAGTGCCGTTGTTCAGGATGGCCGCTGAGCTCATTCCCGGTGCAGTAATGGGAAATTCGTTGTTGTTTGTGAATTCGAAAGGTATTTCCACCTGGAGGCCGGTGACATTGGGGCCGGGGTAATGGATCTCAAAACCTGGGGTATTCACAAAGTTTTGCCATTGGTTTTTGTAGTTGGCCCATAGGTTTGCCGCATCCGGATTTAATTTGCTGAAATACACGTTTACCAGGTGGTCCATCAGGTGCGGGTGCGTATCGTCAGGAATCATTTTGGATTTCAGGTCTTGCCACTCGTCATCCATGTCAAAACCGGCACCGTCGAGCAAATCCAGGATATATTTTTCAAGCTTGACATCTTTGGTGCGGAACCATTGGGTAGCCGTTGGTGCCGGAATGGTGACGGTGGTGTTTTCCAATTTTTTGACAAAAGGGTCTGCCATGGAACTGCTGAAGTTGCTGTTGATGAGAAGATTGCCCATGGGCACGATGGCATCTTTTACAGGCTGTAAGTTGAGGGACTCCATTTGGCCGACAAAGCGAACACGGATCGGCTGGCCAAAGGCCGGACCGATTTCCGGAAAAGCAGGTATGCGCAAAGTGTCGGAATGAGCGAGTTCAAATTCCCGTTCGCCCAGTTTTTCGTTCAGGTAGTTCTGAAGTTTTTCTTTTGTGGCTTCCGGCACCTTTTCGCTTTCCGGCAAAACGATGTTGTATTTGGGCAGCTCATCCAGTACATTTTTGAGGTTGATCCGGAATTTCGATTTGAATTCATAAACATTGTCCTTGCCCATGTAACTGGCAAAGCGCCCGGCATTGCTGCCTGTCAGGTCTATCGTAAAGTCATAGGCTTTTCTGGTCGAGCCTCTTGCAGGAACCTTGAAGGCGGGCATCTTGCTGCGCTGGATCGTTTCGTTGTTCATGCCAAAACTGAATTCGTGTTCAGGAACCGGCAGTGGCTTGCCAAAGGGGTTGGAATACTCAAACCATAAATTGAGACGGATAACCAAACCATCGCTTTCAGGCTGCACTGCGACAACGGTTGCTTTTTTAAAGCGGACGGTGGGCAGGGTTTCTTCCAGGCTTAAGACTTGCAGTTTTTTGCAGGAAGGAAGGATCAATGCCAAAATGATGGCAACAAGGAGTTTGTGAGAAGTGACCATGGTTTTCATTTTTTGAGGATGTAATATACTCAAAATGAATGATTTCAACGGGAACTGTCCAGTGCCGGGTTGGACTTTGAAATTTCCTGTTCGCCCCGAGCTGTGCTCGGTGGCGGTTCAAAGTTTCGGTTTCTGGCCGGCGTAAAAAGAATCAAACTTATCAGTTCGAACCAGCAATCAGCGGCCGGGAGGCCGCTGTGTAAGAGCGTCAACGAGCGGAGCTCGTGACGAGCCGATGATGCTATTAGGATATGCAAGAATAAATCCTTCAAAGAACGGGTTGCTCGTCCCGAGCTATGCTCGGTGACGGGCCTAAGTGGCGGCCTCCCGGCCGCTGTGATATTAATAATCTGATGCCCCGCAGATGTGCCATGTCCCAGAATTGGAGAGCTACCTTCCGCCTCGATTGAAAAAACGAACATTAACTCAGGGCTTTGCAATTTGGTGGTAAAATGGTTGCCCAAGCCGAAAATGCTCGATGATGGACTGCACTTGCGGGGGCGGGTGACTTTGAAGACAGAGCCTTTCTCCTGCACCTGCCCCTATTCGCATACCTGGAAATGAGTATTCTTTCCCGCACAAGGGCGTACCCCGAACCCAAACAATTTTCAACACATTACCCAATCGGCATATTTGTTGCAGAATTGGAGCGAACAACTTCTAAGTACGCATCCTACCACGGTTCAATTTATAGAAACAAGAAGGCGGTAATCAAAACATGACGAGTTGCTAAACTGCTGATAACCAGTCGTTGAAGGCGTTGCGAACCCACTCAGGCACCATGGCGGACAAGTCCGGCATTTGCCTCGCAGCCGGCACTCGCAAAAAACAACAGCCCGAACAAGCATCCCACCACTATGGCATTTCAGCACTGAAATGCACCTGTAACCCATTTATTCAAACGCAACCCCCATGATGAGGAGTAAAACGCTATTATTCTTACTTCTGAACCTGGTCACAGTTTTGTCGCTGCAGGCTCAGGTGGAACTCAAGCTGCAACTGCAGCCCGACGGCAAAACCTATTCGGTTTTCGCACGCCCGCAGGTGGACTGGGTAAGTCCTCCGGCCAACCTGACCCACTCGGCACAGGTAACCATCGTGGTGCCGGCCGGTGGCTTCGACGTGGCCAACCTGACCAGCGTCAACGGCACCTGGCAACTGGCCACGGTGGTGGTGCAACCCCCGGAGAACCCCCAGGCCGACTACCTCATCTTTGCGCTGGTAGGCGCTACGGCAGACATCAGCTACAAACAGAACCAGGAGATCGAGCTGTTCCGTTTTGAAAACGACCTGAGCGGATGCCCGGGGCCTGCCGAGCTGATGGACAACGACAACGACCCCTTTGCGGAACCCAACTCACAGGGCATACCGGCGGGCAACAAACTGGAAATAGAAGGTGCCGGCCAGGGCAACAACGCCTTCGCCGGCAACTATGCACCCGGCTCTGCCAACTGCCTGTACTTTACCAGTTGTGCAGTGGCCACCCGGCTGACGCTCCTGCCGGACAACTACTACCAGGTGGCCATTGTGACGAGCACCAACCTGCCGCCGGTGGCCGATCCGGTGGGTGCCTTGCGCTTCACCATCAAGGTGCCCAGCGGCATGTTCAGGGTGCACGACCTCACCAACCTGCTGCCGGACAAAATGGTGTTCATGGGCATTCACCGCTACGATGCACCCCTTGAAGCACCGGGTTTCGACTACATCGTTTTCAACCTGAAAGCCAATGGCTTGCAGGATTTTGTGCTGCAACCAGGGGAGGTCATCCCGGTTCTGAAGTTCGGAAACGAGGGCTCCTGCCAGGGCGATTCCATCTACCTGCTCAACAATACCACTGATCCTTTTCTTCCTCCCAACTCTCAAAATGCCGATGTCGGGCAGAGTGTCATGCTCAACGGCATCAGCAACCAGTACCTGTCCACCTGCCTGGATGCGGCCCATGCGGCACCCTGCACGCCCTGCACCTTTACGCCGCCGCTGTTGCAAATAGACAGCATTTCCGTTGCGGAACCGGTGGTTTGCCTGGGCGGCCAAAACGGCATCATCAGGATTCATGCTTCCGGCTGGTCGCCGGTGGAATACAGCATAGATGGCGGCCAGACCTGGAAAAACAGCTCCACCTTCAGCGGGCTGAAAATCGGCATGTACCACCCCATGGTCCGGGGCGATTATTTCGGTTGCGAAGTGACCGACGACAACGGCCTTTTGGAGCTGGAAAAGGACTCCTTTTTTGTACTCAAACTGGACCTTCCGGAAAAGATATGCGCCGGCGGCGATGTGCAGTTGAAGGTATTGTCGCCGCAGCCGCTGCCGCAGGGCTCTTCGTATAAATGGACCGGCCCTGCCGGATTCTCCTCTTATGTCCCCGATCCGGTTATTTCAGGTGTCACAACTTTCCAATCCGGGCTTTATTCCCTGACGGTGAATGCCCCCGGTTGCAGCCCCTCATCCGACGAGGGCAGCATCGAAGTGGTGACACCGGTGGAGAAGCCGGCCATCTTTGCCGGAACGCCCATTTGCAATGGCGATACGCTGATCCTGAGCACCGAAACCCTGGCTGCCAAATACGAATGGATAGGCCCCCTGGGAACCGCTCCCGGCGTGCTCAGCCTGCCGGGTATGACCACCCAGACCGGCGAAACCAGGTTGGGACGCCACCACAAATCTTACCTGCCGGGCAACTGGCGGCTGCGCGTAACCGACAGCAATGGCTGTGTGGTGGAAGGCGATCCCGTTCCGGTAAACATCAAGCCACGGCCCCAGGCCTATGCCGGCAACGATGGCCCCGTTTGTCAGGGCGAGTCGGTGACGCTGTTGTCAAACCCGATTCCGGGGGTTGAATACCGCTGGTTCCGGGCCGGACAAAACACCTTGTATTCCACCCAGGCCTATCCGGTGATCGACAACGTGATCACATCGGAAACTTTCTACCTGGAGGTTTTGAAAGATGGCTGCTCTTCGGAAAATCTGGCCGTCACGACCGTGAAGCTGCACCCCAAGCCGAGCGTGTTGCCGCAGGCGCAATACACCCCGGCACCCGATTGCTCTCCGCAGCCGCTCATTCTTGTGGCCAATCATTTCGGAACGGCTAACAATTTCCAATGGACGGGCCCCAACGGTTTCAGCTCGCAGTTGGAAAACCCCGTGATTCCCAATGCCGTGGCGGCCTTCAACGGTTCTTACCTGTTGCAGGCCAGCAACATCTGGGGTTGCACCGCAGAAGAGGCCTTCCTCGTTGACAGCCTGGTTGACCCCATTGACCAACCGGAGATTGCCACCGCCGGGCCCATCTGTCCCGGCGAAACGGTGGAGCTGTCCGTTCAGGATTATGTGGGCAGCAATGTGGATTACCAATGGTTCCTCAACGGAGACCCCATCCCCGGCGCCACACAGTCCATGCTGTTCATTCCGGAAGCGGATTCTACCGATACCGGCGATTATACCGTCGTGGTGCAGGTGGATCAATGCACCGTGGAGTCAGACCCCTTTTATGCCGACTTGCTGAATGCACCCGCCGCAGCGCCTGATTTCTTCCTGAGCGACCCCTGCGAAGGTGGCACCCTGCAGTTGTTCAGCAACGCCAGCAATGCCGTATCCTGGCTTTGGACGGGGCCCAATGGCTTCAGCTCGCAGGCTCCCGATCCCATTGTTTACAACACAGAATTTTCTGACGTGGGGGCTTACACCCTTACGGTGACCAGTGTGAACGGCTGCACCTACAGCACCAGCTTTGTGGTGGACGGCATTTTGCCCGTTCCGGAAAAACCGCAGGTGGCCTCCAACAGCCCGGTTTGTTCTGACGAAGAGATCATCCTGCAAGTGCAAAACCCGCCGCTGATCGGCACTGTGCATTACGAATGGATCAACGGCAACGGGGTAACCTTGTCGGCTTCAGAATCCACCCTGACCCTGCCCGCCACCGACCCCCTGGCAGTGCCGCCGTTTTTTGTGAAGACCTATGTAAACGGATGCCCTTCGCCTCTTTCAGAGGCAATACCGGTGGAGGTTGCCACGGCTCCGAATGCCGAGGCCACCAGCAACGGCCCCGTGTGCCCGGGTGAGCCGGTGCAGTTGTTTGCTGCCCCCGTTCCTCAGGGGCAGTACAAATGGTATGTGGCCGGGCAGACCCAGGCATTCTCCTTTGAGCAAAATCCGGTGACGAGTTTTCAGACCAGCACCCTTGTGGAACTGCACGTGAGTACACTGGGCTGTTCACAGGAATCCGTCACGTTGATGATGGTGCCGGTACTGCCAAAGCCGGAAGCGGCCACCTTGCCGGCCACCACCACCTATTGTTCCAACGAAAGCGCCATTCTGGAAGCAGCCAATTCGGCTCCGCTGGCCGGGATGATCACCTACACCTGGACGGGACCTCCGGCCACCGGCTTCAGCTACACCGGAACAGCCAATGCCAATGGGCCCTTCAGCATCACCATTCCCAACCTGACCAGTTCTGACGAAGGGGCATACACCCTGGTGATGGTCAGTGAGGACGGCTGCGCATCGGACCCTGTTTCCACGTTCATAGATGTGGTGGCCACACCACAGACACCACAACTCACGGTTTCTTCCTCAATTTTGTGTCAGGGTGAGACCCTCGAACTCGGAGCTTCTCTGTACAGCAGCAGCAACGTCACTTACGATTGGTATTTCGACAATGGGTTTGTCAATGTCTTGTTAGGATCCACCGCCACGCCCTCTTATTTTGTTCCTTCGGTAATGGCGTCCAACACCGGCACTTACACCGTCCAGGCAACTGTTGACGGATGCAGCTCGGGAGTGTCCAACCAGGCCATGATCAGCGTGGTCAACAGCAGCACCTTTGTGGCCATTGACAATCCCACCGATGTCAACGCACCAGCTTGCGAAGGCGAAGACCTGGAATTATCGGTGCCCTTTACACCGGGTGCTACCTATACCTGGTACGGGCCCAATGGCTTCAGCTCGCCACTGGCACAGGTGGTGCTGAACGACGCATCGGCTTCGCAATCGGGGGAGTACTTCGTGGTGGTTGAACTGCCGGGTTGCAATGCTACGGCCACTGCTTCCACAACGGTTTACATAGAACCTGCGCCACCACTGCCACAGCTCGTCGGCCCGGACACCGTTTGCGAAGGCACGGATATTTCCATCTCGGTGGCCAACTGGGTCAGTGGGGCCAGCTACGATTTTTATTTCGGAACCAGCCTGATCAGTTCCGGGCCCATGTCCGTGCTGAATTTCAACAACATCACGCCCAACGAGTTTGGTGCCTACAGCGTGGTGGCACACATCGGCAACTGCTACACCGATCCGTCGGATTATCACTGGTTGTTCGTTGACAAACTGCCACTGATCGAAGCCTATGCCGGAGATGACGACGTGATATGCCCCAACGATGATGTGATCTTCCTGGAAGCCGATCCGCCTGACATCGGAACCGGCCGCTGGGTGCCGCTCACCAATGCTTCCGTTTTGGACGAATCGGATGCCTACACCCAGGCCGTCAACCTCGGCAATGGCAATCACGCTTTTGCCTGGGTGCTGTCAAACGGTGCCTGTAAGGACTACAGCGCCGATACCGTGCTGTTTGAACGAAGTGAACCCATACAGGCCTTTCCCGACCTCTACTTTTTGCCGGCAGGCGAAGTGCTGACAGGAAAAAATCTGCTGGCCAACGACCTGATCGGTTCGGATCAGGGGGTGCTGTTTTACTTTATCGAACAACCGCAAAAAGGTACGGTGCAACACCTGGGCGATGGTGAAGTCAATTACACGCCCAAGCCTTATGCCGTCGGTTTGGAGGAGTTCCGCTACCGCATCTGCGATTCTGACTGCCCGGACATGTGCGATACGGCAACGGTCAGGATCAACCTGGAGGCCCCTGAATCGGCAAGCGATTGTTTCGTGCCCAACCTCATCACCCCCAATGAGGACGGAGAAAACGAAACTTTCTTCATACCGTGTATAGATGCCTTCCCGGGCAGCAGACTGACCATCTACAACCGCTACGGCAACAAGATCTACCATACGGAAGACTACCGGAACGACTGGCGGGGCACTTACAAAGGCAAACCCGTGCCTGACGGCACCTATTTCTACCAACTTACATTCAACGACTCCACCCGCACAACGGTGCAGGGCTACCTCGTGGTGCTGCGCTAAAATGCTGCATGCCCAAACCAGTATTGCGAAATCTTACAAACCAAAGAGATGAAAAGACTTACACTTTTTCTGATGTTGTTGGCAGCCGTGCCGCTCATGGGGCAGCACGAGGCCATCTTCTCGCAGTTTTTCTACAATAAAAGTTACTCAAATCCTGCCGCCGTTGCCGCTGAGGGGGTTCCTTCTGTCGCTGCCTTCCACCGGCAGCAATGGGCGGGCCTGGAAGGAGCTCCGCAAACTTCCAGCGTGCTGTTCAGTACACCTGCCTTCGGCAAACGGGTGGGGCTGGGCATCACCCTGCTCAACGACCGCATAGGTTTCTTCAACAACAGCTTCGCAAACGTGGCCTATGCCTACCGCATGCCCCTCGGCAAGGGGGTCATTTCAGCCGGCATCCAGGGCAGCTATGTGCTGTACCACACCGACTGGGCCGAAGCCAAAACCAACGGCCCCAATGCCGACCCGGTGACGGACGCCGACCCGTGGGTCTCCTCATTCAACGTGGGGGCGGGCCTGCACTACCAAAGCCGGAATTTCTTCGCCGGCATCTCTGTTCCGTATTTCCTCAAACAATCCTACACCGGCCTCGACGACGGCGATTCGCCGGCGCTTGCCGAAGCTTCACCGCACTTTTTCATCACCGCCGGGGGGGTGATCACCCTCAGCGAATGGACCAAAATGCGGCCGGCTTTCCAAACCCGCATCGTAAAGGGTGCACCAGTCAGCACCGATGCCCACCTGAGCTTCGGCCTGCTCCGCAATACCCGCCTCTGGATGGGGGCCACCTATCGCTGGAGCTTTTCCGAATTGCCCAACATGGGCGATGCGGTGTCTGTGCAGGCACAGTTCCAGGTCAGCCGGCGCCTGCGTTTCGGCACCGCCTACGATGTCAGCCTCGGTGCCCTTTACTGGGATTTCGGCCGCACCTACGAAGTGATGCTGGAATACACCTTCCTGCCACCGGACAGTGGCGTGATGAACCCGCGGTATTTTTAGGGACTGCGGCCGGGAGGCCCGCCAGAGTCGGACAAGCCGCTACTTAGATGCGTCAACGAGTGGAACTCGTGACGAGCCGTAGGTGCTTTTAATTCAATGCAGGAAGAAACATTCAAAAAGCGGAATTACCAGCGATGCCTGTCGGGCAGGAATAAACATCAAAGCACGTCACGCTCGCCCCGGGCTGTGCCCGGTGGCGGACATAAGTTGCGGCCTCTGGCCGCCGTAAACTGGAC
>JALWSS010000198.1 GCA_026993525.1 Saprospiraceae bacterium | reverse complement strand
ACATGGGCTATGTGCTGGATTTTCATCTTGGCCCAAGGGGCAATCTCCTCATCGGACAAGAAAGACCAAATTTTGTTTGCATGTCAAAGAACTAGTTGATTTTACCCCCCTTTTTGCAGTGGACTCATTCCTCAGTTCCTCAGTTCCTCAGTTCCTCAGTTCCTCAATTCCTCAGTTCCTCAGTTCCTCAGTTCCTCAGTTCCTCAGTTCCTCAGTTCCTCAATATAACAATCTGCTTTTCCGCAAGCTGTCGAGAGGCAGTACCTTTGCACAAACCTTGAACCATGAAGAAGATTTATATCGTAGCAATCATCATGATAGTGGCGGCCATTGGGCTGCTGACCAGTGTTGCTGCCGATACGAGTACCTATGGAGATTTCGGCCAGGCCATTGCGACGCAAAAGAAAGTGAAAGTAGTGGGCACCCTGGCCAAAGACAGGCCCATGGAATACGACCCTGAGCTCGATCCCAACCATTTCACCTTTTTTCTGACGGACATGAACGGCGAGACCCGCAAGGTGGTACTGAAAGCTGCCAAACCAAAAGACTTTGAACTGTCCGAGCAGATCGTAGTGACCGGCAGCATGAAGGGTGGTGAATTCGTTGCCTCACACATCCTGATGAAATGCCCTTCGAAATACAACGACGAAGAGGTTCAGATCAAAGAGAAGTCCGCCTCCTGATGCGCCAGCATTGGGAAGCCGCTCAACATTCCCGCAGTTTTTTATGGAAGAAATTCAATACATAGGTGAACACCTGTGGCCCGGTCGCATAGGCCATTTCTGCATCATTCTCGGGTTCGTGTCAGCCATTCTTTCGGCCTTCGCTTACGCAATGAGCACCCGCAGTGGCAACGATGCTCCGGGTTGGGCCCGGATCGGCCGGATGGCGTTCATCGTGCACGGAGTCAGCATTCTCACGGTCATGGGCAGCATCCTGTGGGCCATGGTCAACCAGTACTTTGAGTACCAGTACGTTTGGCAGCACGTTTCCGAAGACCTGCCCATGCGCTACATTTTCTCCGCCTTTTGGGAAGGCCAGGAGGGCAGTTTCCTGCTCTGGATGTTCTGGCACATCGCGCTGGGTTTCATTTTGTTGTGGCGTGCCGGCAAGTGGGAGGCGCCGGTCATAGCCATCATTGCCGGGGTGGAAGTATTCATCAACTCCATGCTCCTCGGGGTGTACCTGGCACCCGAAATTAAAATCGGCAGCAACCCCTTGCTGTTGTTGCGAGACACCATGGACATCCCGTTGTTTTACAATGCCGATTACCTGCAACTCATCCAGGGCAACGGCCTCAACCCACTTTTGCAGAATTACTGGATGACCATCCACCCACCCACCTTGTTTCTCGGCTTCGCCTCAACGGTGGTCCCCTTCGCTTACGCAATGGCGGGGCTTTGGACGAAGCAATACAAAGCCTGGATGCGCCCGGCACTGCCCTGGGCACTCTTCAGCGGCGGCATCCTTGGGCTGGGCATACTGATGGGGGGAGCCTGGGCCTATGAGGCGCTCAGCTTCGGTGGATACTGGGCCTGGGACCCCGTTGAAAACATGTCGCTGGTGCCCTGGCTGCTGCTGATAGCGGGTATTCACAGCCACCTCATTGCGAGGAATACGGGGCAGGCCTTGCGGGCAAGCTTTCTGTTTTACATCTTCACCTTCATCCTGATCCTCTATTCCACTTTTCTCACCCGAAGTGGCATCCTCGGCGACAGCTCCGTGCACGCCTTCACGGAAATGGGGCTGGAGACCCAGCTCATCCTGTTCATCGCCACCTTTCTGGGGCTGTCGCTGGTGCTGTATTTTTTGCGTCGCAAGGAAATTCCGGTTCCGGAAAAGGAAGAGCCGATAACGGCCCGTGAGTTCTGGATGTTCATCGGTTCGCTGGTGCTCCTGTTTTCATCGGCAATCATCACGGCGTCCACCTCCCTGCCGGTTTACAACAAGATCGTTCAGCTATTCGATCCCGGCTACCCCGGGCTCACCATCAACGATCCCATTGACCACTACAACAAATACCAGCTGTGGATCGGTGTTTTCATCGGCATTCTGACGGGGGTGGGGCAATACCTGCGTTACAAGGAACCCAATTGGCAAAGCCGCCGCTCAGTGTTTCTGAAGAAGATGGGCATTGCTGCGGCAGCAGCTACGGCAATGAGCATAGCCACCGGTTTCTGGATTCAGATAGGGGCCTGGCAATACTGGTTGCTCTTGTTCGCCGGATGGTTGGCAGTGGCAGCCAACACCATGTTCATCGTTGATTTCCTTCGGAAAAACCTGAAGGCTGCCGGCTCGGCATTTTCGCACATCGGTTTTGGGCTGATGGTGGCCGGCATCATCGCCTCCGGACTGAACAAACAGCACATCTCCTCCAATCCGGTGGTGCAGCGCCAGTTGCTCGACGAAGAAATGGTGCAGAAAAACGTGCTGCTGTTCAAAGGTATGCCCATGTTCATGAGCGGCTACCGGGTCACCTACGAGCGCGATACCATGGTGGGCAACCTCCGCAAGTTCCTGGTGCGCTACGAAAAACTGGACGAGCAAGGGAATACCGTAGAAGAATTCACCGTGGAGCCCACCGCCACCTACGACAACAAAGTGGTGGAGGTAAAAGCCTTCAATCCCTCCACCAGGCGCTACCTCGACAAGGACATTTTCACCCACATCGCCACCTTGCCGATGAAAGAGGCCGATTTCCGCTTTGCCAGAGAAGCCGACGACAGCCTCGATTTCCAGACCTATTACCTGAGTCAGAACCAGGCCACCGCAATTCTCGACACCGTGGAGACGAAAACGGGTGAGCTGAAAACCCTGGAAACCCGGGCCCGCATCGTCGCGGTTGACAACAACCCGCAGCATCCGGATTACCAGGCCCGGGAAGGTGATTACGCCATCGGCGTGAAGGTGGCC
>JALWSS010000197.1 GCA_026993525.1 Saprospiraceae bacterium | reverse complement strand
GCGGCAACGAGTTTCCCGAAGAAAGTGAAATGCTGCGTGACCGGCTCTACATCAACACCGGCGATGGCGTCCTGCAAAAAGTGCGAAATGCCATACCCGATATCCGAATCAGTGCCTCCTGTGTGGCTCCCTTTGACTTTGACGGCGACGGCGACACCGACCTGTTTGTGGGTGGCCGCCAGGTGCCGGGCCGGTACCCCAGCCCCGCCAACAGTGTCCTGCTCGAAAACGACCGGGGATTCTTCGTGGACGCCACCGAAACCAAAGCCCCCGGATTCAAAAACCTGGGCATGGTCACCGATGCCGTCTGGAACGACCTGGACAAAGACGGCGACGCCGACCTGATCCTCTGTGGCGAATGGATGCCCCTGACGGTGTTCATTCAGAATGGCGGACAATTCACCAACGCCACCGAAGCGTTCGGCCTTGCCGGCACCAACGGCTGGTGGTTCAGCCTGGCCCAGGGCGATTTCGACAACGACGGCGACATGGATTTCCTGGGTGGAAACCTGGGCCTCAACTACAAGTACCGGGCTTCGGAAGAGAAGCCTTTCCACATCTTCGCAACTGACTTCGACAACAACGGCACCTTCGACATTGCCCTGGGTTATTACCTGGAAGGCAAAGACCTCTACCCCGTGCGCGGCCGCCAGTGCTCCTCAGAACAGGTGCCTTCCATTGCCGAGAAATTCCCCACCTACAAAGAATTCGGCAAAGCCACCCTGTTCGACGTTTACGGAGAGAAACTGAAAGAAGCGCTGCACTACGAAGTGAAGTCCTTTGCTTCGGCAATGATCCGCAACGACGGCAGCAAATTCACCCTGGTGCCCCTGCCCAACCTGGCCCAGATTTCACCGGTGAACGCCATGGTGGTTGAAGATTTTGACCTGGATGGCAAGCTCGATGTAGCTCTGGGAGGCAACCTCTTTGTGTCGGAAGTAGAAACCGGCCGTGCCGACGCCGGCAAAGGACTCTTCATGAAAGGCAATGGCGACGGTACCTTCCAGCCCTACAGCGTCTATCAGAGCGGCCTGAACATCCCCGGCGATGTGAAAGACATCCTCCCCGTCAGCGCCGGCGGCAAACGCCTCCTGCTGGTCACCAACAACAACGGCCCCCTCCAGGTATTCGCCTGGCAGGCCAGGCAGGACGGCTCGCTCTCGTTGAAGTGAGGGTGGAGGTTTTTGTGGGGGTTTTTGATGGTTTTTGTCCCGAGGCAAGCTCGGGATTGAGGTTTTTATCAGCACTCGCTCACTGGCCACTGCCCACTGTGTACTGTGTACTGTGTACTGTGTACTGTGTACTGTTTACTGTTTACTGTCCTCTGCTCACTGCCCCCTGCCCCTCCCGGCCGGTGTGAGGGGCAGACCCGGTTTCTGTTATCGTTCTATGACCACCTTGTGCACTTCCAAAGCACCTTCTGTGGTGGGCATCTGCAAGAGGTAAAGCCCGGCCGGCGTATCGTATTATGACTGATTTCAGAGTTCCTGATACAACCGATAGCATTTCCTAAAATTTACTCCACTATCTGATAAATCACTCCACTACCTTGCATACATAAGCTCCTTTTTTTGAATAAGCATGGTATTTGTTTTCCTGTTCCACTGCCCAGGTGTTCCAATGAGGATCGGCTAGTTCCTGGAAAAGTTCCAGATTCAATGTCCCCCCATTCACTTCGGGCCAAATTTCGCTTTCAAGACAATGATCTTCAGCTTCTCTTCCTGGGTCCATGTGCGCTTCTTCATATCGAAAATTACAGTTTTTATCTGTAATCTTTGTCCAACTTGGTAGGAGGCTAAAACCAAATTTCTCAAAATTATCTTACGACAAATACATATTTTCCCTCATCCAGGTGAACATCAAAATCATACCACCACTTTGAGCCAGATGGAGTGTAGTATAAGAATAAATCATAGTTATTGTTATCCAAACTGTTGTTTAGGTTAAAATTTATATCCCTGACGATGCTCTCACACTCATCGCCTTCGAATGACTCGATGTTTTCAAACGACCTTGAAAGATTAAAAAAACCTATTTTATAAACCCCTATTTGTCCAGGGATTAAACCAAACTTTATACGCTGCACTATCTCACCAATCGTAACAGGTGTGACATCCAAATAAGAAATAGAAGGATTACTTGATGGCACAATTACATCCGTTTCCCCTTCAACATTAATGATACTGAAATTATTTATTGCTGAGGGGCGAATGCTGTCTCCATAATAATCAATTAAAACTGTATCTATTCTACTCAATGAAAATTTAAAATCGAAGTTTACAGGGTTAATAAAAAACACCATTTCCGAATCAACTTCATTGATAATTTCCGCAGGTATCTCCATTCCCACCCAAATCGTATCACCTATGTTAAGTGTGTCCTGGGTTGGTTGGATGCTTACCGGAAAAGTAAATTGGTATTCTTTGAAACATGTTGTTGTTTTGGAACATGAGCAGGGTTCCTGAAAGAGCATGAGCCAAAGAAAGATACAACTGAGATATAAGGTTTGCGATTTCATTAATGTAACATTTTCAAAGCACTGCCCTGAATGTGAACAAGCAACTCAGGACAGTGCCTGGTTCATTATCAAAATCCATAGGATTCAAAAAGAAGGTCCAAATCTGAAGAGGTAACCCCTGCTGGCAAAATGTTATTGAGATTATTCTTCACTTGCTGGAGGCTTGTTCGTTTACCACTTACCACAGCGTTCAAACAGTCCATATTGGAGTACCCCTTGACATCAAATCCAACTTCTGCCGGATCACTAAAATTGGGAGAATTCAAAGAATTGTCATCAACACAATCCCTGAATAATCCTGCAGGAATCCAAGCACCCTCTGGTGCAGGTGCTGGGCTGGGTTGGTAACTTTCTAACTTGTAAATATGTCTTGTACGTTCTTTTAAAACTGGAGAAG
>JALWSS010000196.1 GCA_026993525.1 Saprospiraceae bacterium | reverse complement strand
GAGTCCGGCTGGAAGAGGCACCGGACATCCCGAGTCCATCTCGGGAGGCGCCAGCAGTGACGCTGGTTCCTCCCGAAATTTCTTCGGGACGTCCGGGACCATATCTTGTCGGACTCTGTCTGACATTTTTCCAGAAGGAATAACCTCTTTTGACGCAAATACCACTTTTTGCAGTGGACTCAGGAATTGAGGAATTGAAGAATCGAAGAACTGATCCCGACTTTCGTCGGGAGAAGAACTGAAGAATCGAGGGCGCTGTGGTAAGTACTCTCAAATGTTGAGACCAAGAACTTAAAGGCCTGTGCTATTGACCACACCAAGCCAGGTACGCAGGACGCTCAATTCCTCAATTCCTCAGTTCCTCAGATCCTCAATTCCTCAATTCCTCAGTTCCTCAGTTCCTCAGTTCCTCAGTTCCTCAATTCCTCAATTCCTCCCCCCTCAACTCACCCACTGCATCAGCAATGCGCAGACGATGGCACCGTAGGTTCCTACGGCGTAGCCGAGAACGGCGAGCAGGACCCCGACGGGAGCCAGGCTGGGGCTGAAAGCCGAGGCCACGACGGGGGCTGAAGCCGCCCCACCGATGTTGGCCTGGCTACCGACCGCCACGAAGAAGAAAGGCGCTTTGATGATTTTTGCGGTAACCAGCAGGATGGTTACGTGCATGGCCATCCAGACCAGCCCGACGGCGAAAAGGCCGATGTTGTCGAACACTTCCCGTACGTTCATGTGCATGCCGATGGTGGTCACCAGGATGTAGATGAAGACGCTGCCCCAACGGGAGGCCCCCACTCCTTCCAGTTTGCGGGCTTTGGTGAAGCTGAGCACCAGACCGATGGTGGTGGACACCACCACGATCCAGAAAAACCCGGAGATGAGCGAATCCAGTCTGGCAGCCCGCAGCCCATCTTCAAACTGTTTCAGAACGGGAACGATGAAGTCGGAAAAAGCGTGCGACAAGGCCACACCACCAAAGGCCACCGCCAGCAGGATGAACATATCCCGGGTAGTGGGCACCTTCTCGATGCTGGCCCGGTAGGCCGATATCCTGTTCTTCACATCCTCGATGGCCGAGCTGTCGGCTTTCAGCCAGCGGTCCACCCGTTCGGTGATGTTGGCGCCGTAGAGCAGGAATCCCATCCAGATATTGGCCACCACCACGTCCACCACCACCATGGTGCCGAACAGGGTGTCGTTGACGTTAAAGATCTCTTTCATGGCGGCCTGGTTGCCGCCGCCGCCAATCCAACTGCCGGCGATGGTGGAAAGTCCCCGCCACACTTCTTCTTTGCCGGCGGGGATCAGCCCTTCGGGAAAAAAGTTGTACACGATGAGCAGGGCCAGCGGGCCGCCGAGGATGACCCCTGCCGTACCGGCCAGGAACATGGTGACGGCTTTCGGGCCAAGGCGCATGATGCCCTTCAGGTCAATGCCCAGGCAGAGCAGCAGCAAACTGGCCGGCAGCAAGTACCTGGAGGCCACGAAGTAGAGGTAGCTGTGGTGGATGTATTCGGAATAGGTGCTTTTTGTGATGCCGTTGTTTTCCAGCCAGGCCTTCATTTCGTTGAAGGTGAGGTGCTCCGGGGCGGCGAGGCTTTTTTCCCGAAGGAAATCCAACAGACTGGCGTCAAACCATTCAGGGGCGATCAGCCCCAGCGGCCAGTGCAAAAATGCCGGCACGAAATAGCACAGCAGCAAGGCCGGCACATAGGTGTAAAATTTCTTGAAAGCCTTTAGCTGAGAGGTGTAAAAAATTGTGCCCAGCACCAGCGCCAGCAGGCCGAATGCCACGGCATCGTTGGTGAAAATTGGTTGATTCATTCGTTCACTTTGATTGTCAGTTCATTGCCGTTTAAAAGGCTCTTGAGCGGGGAGCGCTAAAGATAGTGCTTTGGGGCAAATCACCTATTTTCGCTTTTCGGTCGAAGAATTTCGGGACGGAATGGCACGGGGCTCAGTTCCCTGCCTGGCCGGCAGACAGGCTCGATTCTTCAATTCTTCAGTTCCTCAAAAAAAATTGAATGGAGGAGAATCCCACTGAATCACACGCATATTTCATGAGGGAGGCCATACGGCTGGCCCGGGAGGGCATGCGCTCAAAAGCGGGTGGCCCCTTCGGAGCGGTGGTGGTCAAGGATGGAAAGATCATCGGCAGGGGAAACAACCGGGTGGCTTCAACAAACGATCCCACGGCCCACGCCGAGGTGGTTGCCATCAGGGAAGCGTGCAGGCACCTTGGCTCTTTCCAACTGGATGGGTGCATCATTTACACCTCCTGCGAACCCTGTCCCATGTGTCTGGGTGCCATCTACTGGGCCCGGCCTGAGAAGTTCTTCTACGCCTGCACCCGGGAGGACGCCGCCGCCATTGATTTTGACGACGAGTTCATTTACAAAGAATTGAACCTCCCTCCCGCCGAACGAAAAATCCCGGCTGCGCCCCTCCTTCGCAATGAGGCACTGCCCGTATTTGAAGAATGGAAAGTGATGGAGGATAAGGTGGTTTATTGAGAGTAGGGAGTAGGGAGTAGGGAGTAGGGAGTAGGGAGTAGGGAGTAGGGTTGGGCACCACTCCGGTTAACGCTGTGATCAAACTCTGTTAAACGCTGTGGTTAAAAAGAGTAGGGAGTAGGGAGTAGGGAGTAGGGAGTAGAGAGTAGGGAGTAGGGTTGGGCACCATCTCCGGTTAATGCTGTGATCAAACTCTGTTTAACGCTGTGGTTAAAAAGAGTAGGGAGTAGGGAGTAGGGAGTAGAGAGTAGGGTTGGGCACCATCTCCGGTTAACGCTGTGATCAAACTCTGTTAAACTCTGTGGTTTAACTCTGTTTAACGCTGTGGTTAAAAAGAGTAGCCTGTCCGGCTGGCCAGACGGGGGAGTAGGGAGTAGGGTTGGGCACCATCTCCGGTTAACGCTGTGATCAAACTCTGTTTAACGCTGTGGTTAAAAAGAGTAGCCTGTCCGGCTGGCCAGACGGGGGAGTAGGGAGCAAAAAAAAACATGAAACGATGTCGAGAAAGAAACACCGGAAGCACGAAGACCTTGCGAAGCCCGGTTTGGGAGTGTTTCACCGCAATGAATGGGCTTTTGTTGGTGCACCTTGTGGTGTGATCAGAAAGCTCGTATTTGACCTTTCTTCTTCCCTCGCTGCGCAATGGAAATGCGGCTACGTGGACGCAGACCATGCCGCCGGCGACAACGGCGAGGGTGCCGGGGACCGCGGTGTAGTGCTGGAGTACACCGACAAGATCAACTTCCACAGGTACGACGCTCACCGCCGGCAGGATACCTATCATTGGCGGATGCAGTTTTCAGAAATGGATGTCGTCTTCGTCAATGGCAACCACTTCAGGGCCAACCGGCAGGTGGTCATTGTGCATCCGAAAAAGCTGGAATCCCTGGAACGCAAGCTGGACCGGCTGACAGCGGTGGAGCTGGTGCTGCTGGCAGAGGGAGTTTCCGAATTGCCCGAATTTTTGCAGGCCCATTTTGGCAAGGTGGACATTCCGGTATTGAAGCTGAAAGACAGTAGTGCGATCAACGCCTTTTTTGCGAAGCGACTAAAAGAAAGCTTGCCCAAGGTGAAAGGGATGGTGTTGGCCGGAGGCCGAAGCCGAAGAATGAAACAGGACAAAAGCCTGATAGAATACCACGGCGTTCCGCAACGGGATTACACCTTCGGCCAGCTACGGCATTGCCTCGATGAGGTGTTCATGAGCTGCCGGCCCGAGCAGGGCGCCAGCATGATGCTGGAATATCCACTGGTGGTGGACACTTACCTCAACCTGGGCCCCATGGGTGCCATCTTGTCGGCCTTCCGGCAAGACCCCAACTCTGCCTGGCTGGTGGTGGCCTGCGACTTGCCCCTGTTGGATGAGGCCACCATTGCCTACCTGTTGGAGCACCGGAATCCTTCGGCCATTGCCACGGCTTTTCGAAGCCCGGTGAATGAATTTCCGGAGCCCTTGATCGCCATTTGGGAACCGAAGGCCTATCCGGCACTGCTCAGTTTTTTGTCGCAGGGTTTCAGTTGCCCCAGAAAGGTGCTCATCAACTCACCGGTGGAATTGCTAACGGCACCGGACCCGGTGGCTTTGCGCAATGCGAATACGCCGGAAGAAGCTGTGGAGGTTGCCCGCCTCATTGCGGAGCGAAGGAAGGAAAAAATTTAGGGAGCCGCTGACTGGGCTCCCCGGAGTGCTTTTTTCAATTCTTCTTCGGAGGCAGGGCAAAGGCCCCGGCCTCGTGTTTGAATCCCTCTTTTTTATGTGTTCCGTCGCAAAACGGTTTGTTGGATGAAAGGCCGCAACGGCACAATGAGATGACCGTTCTGCCCCCCAGGTCGTAGGGTTTGCCGTTGGCATCGAGTAGTTCAATTTCTCCCTGAACCCTGATCGGGCCATTGTTCATTACAGTGAGTTTTGTCTTTTCCATAGTTCGAAAGTTTTATGGTTTGTGAGAGTTTGAAGAACTCCCGTCTGCCGACCCGTCTGCCGCCGGCCTGTCTGGCCGCCGGACAGGGCAGGCAGGCAGGGAAGAACTGAGCCCCGGAGCCGATAGCTATCGGCTTTCGGGGGAGGAATTGAAGGGAAACCCCGGCAGGGTTCCGAACCCTGCCGGGGTTAGAAAAACTGCGCTTATGAATTTCTCAAAGCCTGATTTTGTTTAACCGGGCCAGGTCCCGTTTGGCGTCTTTGGCTTTGATGGTATTGCGTTTGTCGTAGGATTTCTTACCCTGAGCCAGGGCGATTTCCACTTTCACCAGGTTTCTGTCAGAGAAATAAACCCTGTAGGGCACGATGGTGAGGCCTTTTTCTTTCACCCGGCGTTGGAGCTTTTTGAGTTCTGCTTTTTTCAGCAATAGTTTGCGGGGGCGCCTTTCGTTTTCGGTGTGGAAGGTGGCCTGCTCGTAGGGTTTGATGTACATGCTTCTCACATACAGTTCTCCTTTGTCAAAAACGCAATAGGCGTCGGAAAGGCTGACGTGCCCCCGGCGGATGCTTTTCACTTCCGGCCCCGTCAGGGCAATGCCTGCCTCCAGGGTGGTGAGAAAATGGTACTCGTGTTTTGCCTTTCTGTTTACAATTTCTTTGGTGTTGGCCATACGGTTTGGCTTGTTACAACTTTTTCAACTTGACGGCGGTGCCATAAGCCAGGATTTCGGCACAGCCCTGCATGATCATGGAAGTGGAAAACCGAACGTTAATAACGCCGTCGCCACCGATTCGTTCGGCGTCGGCCAGCATTCTTTCAATGGCATCTTCGCGTGACTGTGCCATCAGGCTGGTGTATTCTGGTATTTCACCTCCGAAGATGTTCCGGAACGCTGCACCGATGTCGCGGCCGATGTTTCTGGCTCTGACGGTGTTGCCGCGAACCACGTCAATGACTTCCACGATTTCGTATCCCGGAAAATCCAGGGCGTTGGTCATCAGTATTTCTTTCATGTTTGAAAATTGGATTGGTTAAAAGTAGTAGGTGGACCTGACCAGCAAGACCACGCCAAAGATGATCAGAACGATGCCGGCAATGCGCCTGGGCCAGAGCAAGTATTTGGGCTTGAGGTATTTGCGGATGAACTTGGCCAGGGCGATTTTTACCGTGTCAGTAAAAACCAGCGTGCCCACCAGCCCCGTGTAAAACCACCTTGCCTGGTGCATACTCAGGTTTTCTTCGGTAAAAAGCACACTGGAAACGCCGATCCAGAAAAAGAAGGTGAACGGGTTGGCGGTGTTGATAAGAAAACCCCTCAGCCACAGAGAAAAATAGGAGTTGTAGCGCACTGCCTTCGATTCGAAGGAGGCCATGGAGGGTGGTTTCAACAAAATGGAACCGACCCCAAAAGCAATGAGTATGATGCCGCCAATGATGCAAAGCCAAAACTCAAACCCATCCCAGTTCATCAGCTCTTTGACGTACGACACCCCGAAATAAGAAACCAGGATGTAAAAGATGTCGCTCATCCAGATGCCCAGGCCCACCATCCACCCGGCCCTGAACCCTTCCTCGATGCTGGCTTGCACAATGGTGAACAGTATGGGGCCTACCAGCAAGCTGAGCAGAAGTCCGTATTTGATACCATTCCAAAGGAGGTCCATAGATCAGGGCTTGTTCCGGGGTTGGAGCTTTCCCCTGCAAGGAAAAGCTGAGCTGGGCTTAAGAAATAATTGTGGCCACCAAGTTACGACGACCACCTCTGTTTCTGAACTCACAAAGGTAAATCCCTTGCCAGGTTCCCAAACTGAGCTTTCCGTTTTTTATGGGGATACTTACCGAAGAGCCGCTCAATACCGATTTGATATGGGCGGGCATGTCATCGGGTCCTTCCAGGGTGTGCAGAATGCCGGGCATGTTCTCCGGTGCAAGTTTGTTGAAGAACAATTCAAAATCAGTGCGAACAGTGGGGTCGGCGTTTTCATTGATGGCCAGACCGGCGCTGGTGTGTTTGATGAACAGGTGCAAAAGTCCGCTGTCCGGCAATGTGCCCAACTGGGAGGTGATCTCCCTTGTGATGAGGTGAAATCCACGCGAAAAAGGAGGCAATGAGAACTCAATTTGTCGAACCATGATGTTGTTACAAATTCGAGGTTTTCGGGACGGGCTGAGTGGCCATGGGTTGCTTTTGCAAAGGTAGTGAAAGCCTCCGGTGAAAATTTTCGGAGAAATTTTTGCTGTAAAATGCGCCTTTTTGAACGAAAGCATTGAAAATGAAATAATTGGGTGTAATCCGTTCTTTCTGGAAGGAGTACAAATTAGTGTTTGTTAAATGTTTTTTCAGAAAATCTTTCCACTTGACAGAACAAGCCTGCCGATCCGCCGTATCACCCAACCTATAAAATTTTTGTTAAATTGAAATTCCGGTAACTTTGTCACGGATCAGGGTAAAATGGTAGCGGTTTTGTTCCCCCCGTTTCGCTTAAATTTGAATCCGGAAATTGATCAGACAAACACAGTGAACGAGCACGGTTAACAATTGAGAACACTAATCACGTAACGCGCAATGCTCAAGCAACAACTTACCCAGAAATTACAACAGAAGCTGTCACCACAGCAGATCCAATTGATGAAGCTGCTCCAGATTCCGACAGCAGTGCTCGACCAAAGAATCAAAGAAGAACTCGAAGCCAACCCTGCTTTGGAAGAGGGAGACACAGAAGAAGAGGACGACATCCTGGAAATGGCCCGCTCTGAAGACAGCACACCGGATGACTCCACAAACGACGAAGACCAGACCTCCGAGCTCGACGACCTTGACCAGGAAGAACTGCCACCGGAAGAAGAGGTTTCCCTCGACGATTACCTGAACGACTACATTGACGACGATGAGGCCTCTTACAAAACCAGGGGTGATTCTTACCAGGCTGAAGACGAAGGCAAGACCCTGCCGATAGCCGTTGAAAATACCTACCACGAATACCTGGAGCAGCAGCTCGGCATGCTCGATTTCAAAGACGAAAAGGACGAGATCATTGCCCGCCAGATCGTTGGCAGCATTGACGAAGACGGATACCTGAGAAGGGAACTGGATGCCATCCTCGACGATTTGTTGTTTTCGCAGGGGGTAGAAGCCACGAAAGAGGAACTCGAATACTGGCTCGCAAAAATACAGCGGTTTGACCCGCCGGGCACCGGGGCCCGCAACCTGCAGGAATGTTTGCTTCTGCAACTGGAACAAAAACAGGCGCGTGAGAACATCACCCCTGAAGAAAAGGAACTCTTGTCGGTTTCTCAACGCCTGATAAGGGACTATTTCGATGAGTTCACCAAAAAGCATTACCAGCGCCTGCAAAGGCAACTGGGCATTTCAGAAGCCAGGCTGAAAGAAGCCATTGATGAAATCCTGAAGCTGAATCCCAAACCGGCCAGCGGATATGTCTCTTCAACCCGTAACCCGCACTACATCGTGCCGGACTTTATCATCGTCAACAGGGATGGTGAACTGGAACTCTCGCTGAATACCCGCAACGCTCCGGACCTCCACATCAACAACCAGTACAAAGAGATGCTGAAGGCCTACAAAGACCAGACTAAGGGGCGCCGGGCCACCAAAAAGGAGAAGGAGGCGGTGATGTTCATCAAACAAAAAATTGACAGTGCAAAGTGGTTCATAGATGCCATCCGGCAGCGCCAGCAGACCATGTTCAACACCATGTACGCCATCATGAACTACCAGTACGACTATTTCCTGACCGGCGATCAAAAACGCCTGCGCCCCATGATCCTGAAGGACATTGCCGACATCACCGGTCTGGATATTTCCACCGTCTCGAGGGTGGCCAACAGCAAATACGTTCAGACGGAGTTTGGCACCAAGCGATTGAAGGACTTCTTTTCCGAAAGCCTGCAAACTGCCGATGGCGAAGAGGTGTCAACCCTGGAGGTGAAAAAGATCCTTACCGAGATCATCAACGGAGAAAACAAGCGAAAGCCCTATTCCGACGAAAAACTCAAAAACCTGCTGCAGGAAAAGGGCTACAACATTGCCCGACGCACAGTGGCCAAATACCGTGAGCAACTGAACATTCCCGTGGCAAGGTTGCGCAAAGAACTCTGACAACAGGTCTAACCGGCTTACAGCCCCGTATCGAATCCGATGCGGGGCTGTTTGCATTTTGGCTGATCCCGGTCACCTGAGTTTCTTATTGCGGGGGTGTTGCAGTACATTTGGTACGCCTCAGAAAGCATGATAATCTCAACAGGCTTTTAACCGGTAAAATCAGAAGCTATGCGTCACCTCAGTTTTCTCTTCTTTTTCTTTTTCGTCGCAATTGCGTTTTCACAGGCCCCGTCCGGCTATCAGGCACCGCCAAAGGCGATAGCGGACCTGATAGATGCCCCGCCCACACCCGGCGTCAGCCTCAGTCCGGACAACACCCGGATGTTGATTTTGGACAGAGCTGGTCTGAAGAGCATCAAAGAACTGGGAGCGGCTGAACTCCGGTTGGCGGGCCTCCGGCTGAATCCCCGCACTAACGGCCCCAGCCGGGCATCGTACTACACAGGCATTGCCGTGAAGGGCGTGGTTGCCGGTGCCGAAGAATCAATTTCCGGGATGCCTCCTTCGGCAAAAATTTCGGATGTGAGCTGGAACAAAGACGGCTCTTACGTCGCCTTTCTCAATACCACTGAAGATGGAATCGAGCTTTGGGTGGTGGATGTAGAACGCCGTTCAGCAAGGCAACTGACCGCGGCGCTGGTCAGCGATGCAGTGGGCAGTCCTTACGAATGGTTCGATGGCGGAAGGTCGCTGTTGTACAAAAAGATACCTGCCGGCAGGGGCCCGGTGCCACAAGCCCCGGAAGTGCCGGCCGGCCCGGTGGCGCAAAGCAACGAAGGGGTGGCAGCTCCTGTGCGCACCTACCAGGACTTGCTGAAGAATCCTTTTGACGAGCAATTGTTTGAATACTTTGCCAGTGCTGAGCTGTTCCGGATTGACATTGCCGGAGGCGAAGAAAAGCCGATGAACGTTGGAGGGATTCTTACGGATTTCACGCCTTCTCCGGATGGCAAGTACCTGTTGGTGGAAAAATTGAAGCGCCCGTTTAGTTACATCGTACCGTGGTATCGGTTTGCCTCGGAGACGGCAATAGTGGATGCCGACGGGAAATTGGTGCGCCTGCTGGCAGACCTGCCCGCCGCTGAAAGTTTGCCGAAGGGATTCAATGCCGTGCCCACCGGCCCCCGTAGATTCGGTTGGAGAAACGACCACCCGGCGATGGTCTGGTGGGTGGAGGCCCGTGATGGCGGAGACCCCAACACCGATGCCGAAGTTCGCGACCAATTGATGCTGTTGGAGGCACCGTTCAGGGCTGACCCCGTGGCCGGCCCGAAATTCCAGCTCCGCTTTGCAGGTCTCACCTGGGGTGATGGAGACCTGGCCATCACTTACGAACGCTGGTGGCGAACGAGGCATTCGATTACCAGAAAGTGGACTCCCGGTCAACCGGGTGCAGAACCTGAAGTTTTGTTCGACCGCTCATACGAGGACCGCTATTCCGATCCGGGAAGCTTTGTAACGACTACCAACGATTTTGGCAAGTCCGTTTTGCTTACCACCGACGGTGGCAAAACGCTCTTCCTCACAGGTCAGGGTGCCTCCCCGGAAGGGAACCGGCCTTTTGTGGATCAATTTGACCTGGAAACCAAAACAGCCAGGCGGCTTTGGAGGTCTGAAGCACCGTTTTATGAAGTACCCGTTGAGCTGATTGATGCAGAAAAGAGAATTGTGCTGACCCGCCGGGAGGCCAATTACGAGCAACCCAATTATTTTCTTCGCAATTTGAAAACCGGTCAGCTCACCCAGATCACTTTCTTCCCGAATCCTTACGAGTCGCTGAAAGGGGTGAAAAAAGAATTTGTGCAGTTCAAAAGAGCCGATGGGGTGGACATGAGCGGCACACTCTACCTGCCTGCGGGTTATGACAAAGAAAAGGATGGCCCCCTGCCGGTGTTTATGTGGGCGTATCCGAGAGAGTACAAAAATGCCGCCGCTGCCGGCCAGGTGTCCGGGTCACCATACACGTTTATCAGGGTGAGTCCCTCTTCGCCAATCTTATGGGTGGCAGATGGTTATGCAGTGTTCCACAATGTTTCCATGCCGGTGATCGGTGAAGGTGACCAGGAACCCAACGAGACCTTCGTGGAGCAGTTGAAGATGAATGCCGAAGCTGCCGTGAAAGTCCTGGCTGACATGGGCGTTGGCGATCCCGGACGGATTGCCATTGGCGGGCACAGCTATGGTGCCTTCATGACGGCCAACCTGTTGGCGCACACGGACCTTTTCGCTGCCGGCATTGCCCGAAGCGGTGCCTACAACCGCACCCTGACGCCTTTTGGCTTCCAGTCGGAAGAGCGCACCTGGTGGGAGGCGCCGGAGATCTATTACAAGATGTCGCCGTTCAATTTTGCGGACGAGATCAAAGAACCCATCCTCCTCATTCACGGCATGGCCGACAATAATTCGGGTACTTTCCCCATGCAGAGTGAAAGAATGTACGCAGCCCTGAAAGGACATGGGGCCACTGTCAAACTCGTCATGTTACCGCATGAAAGCCACGGCTACCGGGCCCGGGAATCACTGATGCACGTGGCATGGGAAACCACACTGTGGCTGGACAAGTACGTCAGGAACCGTGATGTGAATGGGACGAAACCCTAAGGAAAGGAAAAAGCAGGAGGCCGGCTTTGTATTCATCCGGTCCGGGTGTTTTGTAATGAAATAGGCAATTTTTTAAGGGCCTCACAGGGTTTGTATAATTTGTCTTTCAATAACAGTAATGCGTTCTATTTTCCTCCGGAAGGCAGAAAATCCCCTGAACGGCCTCCTGCTACATCAAATTGTCACTCAAATTTAAGGCAGGTTATTCCGGGACCGGGCTGCAAGCCATGAACAGCCCCTTATGCAGCTA
Source organism: Saprospiraceae bacterium (assembly GCA_026993525.1). Taxonomy (GTDB): domain Bacteria; phylum Bacteroidota; class Bacteroidia; order Chitinophagales; family Saprospiraceae; genus UBA6168. The sequence goes on along the minus strand of JALWSS010000196.1, from coordinate 26,981 downwards.
TGAACCGTCCGTATGGAGGAATGAATGACCTTTCAGCCAGGGGCCAATAGCGTACAAGTTCAAATTTGATACGACAAAAACAACCGTTCGTTATCCCTTTGTCAGCCATTCGTGATTTGTTTATCACGCATTTCCGAAGCCTTGTTACCTTTAGAGAAAATATTTATTGCCGAAGAATTGAAATTCTATAGATGCATCATCATGTTGATTTTGCTGATCACCACTCAGGTCCAGGTGATGGCTCAGGAGGTCTTTTCCTACACCTACGGAATAAAAGACGGGCTCCCTTACCAGGAGGTGGTCAGTCTTTACTGTACAAAAAGCGGAGTGCTGTGGGTGCGTTCGGCTTCGGGTGAGTACATCTCCCGCTTCGATGGTGTCAATTGGCAGCATTTCAATGTGGCTGCCGAAGGAATGCCTCCGTACATGAATTTTTTAAGTGAGGATTCCAAAGGCAACCTCTGGCTCGAATACGGCAACATTGACAAGACAGTCCTGGCGAGGTATCATCCCTCTTCCGGATTTCACACACAGGAATTTCCACCTGGGTTGAGAAGCGACTTTGACGAAGAAAGAAACATTTTCTGTTTCTACAATGACTACACTTCATTTACTTACGATCTTGAAAGAGACTCCTTTGTCAAAGAGGCTGAACCAGTGGTGGCCAAAGTGCCTGGTTATTATCATGAAGGAGCATATAGCACAGTAGATGATGGCAGGGTGTTGAGATATTTTACTCCAGAGAACAAGATCAAATTTATTTGGCAAGGTCAGGAACTGGAACACACACCCGATGTACAGTTTCTGTTCCCCCTGCTTGTATATGCCAACGATGATGTCATTTACCTCGATTCCAAGAATCTGGACTTTTTCAGGTATTCAAAAGGTCAGCGCACCGAAATACCCATATTGCTGAAAAATGGTAAAGAATTATTTCCACAATATATGGTCCAGCTAAGAGCCGGTGCATTTCGGAAAAATCTAACAGGCCGTGCCCTGGTTTGCGAAGAACCCACAAGCGGAGCTTTGTTCCTCGTTCAAATGGCTGCCAATGGAAAACCGGAAATTTTAATCCCTTATTTGCCCGATGAGGGTATTTTCTCGGCCACACAGGACCTGGCCGGCAACTGGTGGCTGAGTACCAATCGAGGCATTATGTACATAAAACCCGACCTGCTCACTTTCGATGCTGAACAGCCCGCCATGGTAAGCGGCCTGTTCAGCATAGGTGAAGATGCTACAGGAAATATCTGGATGGGTGGCCACGAAGGTGCCGGTGGGTTCAGTGTGTTTGATGGGTATCAATTGCGGTACGAAAATTTTGGGCAGCAATCTTTGAAAATATTGCCGGGTAGCATATTGGGGCCTTCCGGGCATCTGTTCTTCAGTACAGCTTCCACACCGAGGAGGATATTATCAATCAAAAGCGGGAGGGCCAATTTTCAGGAATATTCAAAAGATGGCATCAACCTGAGTGCATTTTACTTTACCTCGCTTCGCAACGGCGATATTGCAATCGGCTCCGTAAATCTGGGCCTGGTACTGACGGAAGACAGCAGCGGCCGGCTGACCAATTTCAGGGTAATTGACGAAGACAAAAAACTTGAAACAAATGATGTAGGCACCGTGGCCGAAGACCTGGCAGGAAGGCTCTGGCTGGGGCGTTTGCCGGCGGGCCTGGCCCTCTACGACCCCCAGAAAGACACGGTGGTCAACTGGAAGCGGGTGCCTGGCGACAATCATACCCTCGGCATCATGAGCAGCTGTGTGGATGAAAATGGCACCCTCTGGCTGGGAGCCCATAACGGGCTGTATTTTCTGAAAAATGCGCATTTGGCCGATTACCACACCGGCGATATCTGGAGGCTGCTGACGGCTTTTCCCCTTCCGGGAAATGATCAGACGGTGGTGCATTCGCTCAGGAATACCGAGCGTTTTCTTTCCATCGGCACAGAAAAGGCGCTTTACCTTTTGGACAAAACATACCCCGGCAGCCGCCCCCGGATTTTTACCCTGGAATTTGGAAAGGATATTCGTGGGGGCGGGGCCGAGCAAAATGCGGTCTGGTACGATAGCAAGGGCTACCTCTGGCTGGGAACACAGGAAGGTGCCACCCGCATTGATTTGGACAATCTTCTTTTCGATACCCTGCACACCAATGTTTCGCTTAAGGAGTTCAGTGTCGGAGACCAGGTTGTGAACCCCACAGGCAGTGATCTCGGCTCGCTGCCAAAAAAGAAGCGGGCAATATCTTTTTCCGTATTTGCCGAAGGAAATCAATTTTTAAGGAACAACCTGAAATATGATGTGCTTGTGGTTCACAATGGCAGTGACACCATTTATCAAAAATACCAGACAGCAGAAAAGTTGCACGCCATTCCCTACCTTCCTCCGGGAAATTACACCCTTCAATTGACCGCCTACAAACACAATGTGGTAGCTGGAGGGAACATTTACCGGTTCATCGTTCCTGCATTGTTGACAGAGCGGCCCTGGTTTTATGCCGTGCTGGCCCTGTTTTTTATCGGCTTGCCGGCGCTCATCTATATTCAAAGAAAAAAGCACGAATTAAAGTTGGCAATGGCTCACCGGGAAAGCGACGGACTGAGGGTTCTGGCACTTTCAAATTTTTTTAACCCACATTTCATCAACAATTCACTGCATTGGATACAAAGCCGTTACCGGAAGGACCCGGAAACGGCCACCATCATTGGCCGCCTATCTGACAACGTCAATATATTGTATGAAAACACCCAACGTGCCCGCCCCTGGCATTCCATGTACCGGGAACTGGAAGTGGTAAGGAATTACCTGCGGATTCAGCAAGTTCGATTTGGTTCAACCCTCCACACAAATTTTGACATCGGGCTTTCCGAAGAAGAACTGAAATCAATTAAAGTTCCCGCCATGCTGCTCCAGATCCACACGGAAAATGCCGTTGAGAAGGGCATCCGCAACCGGAAAAATGCCGGCAGGTTGTTCCTGAAAGTGAGTTGCGACGAAAAGGGATGCCGGGTGGTGATCGAGGACGACGGGCGGGGCAGGGTGCCAACGGAAAGCCCCCGCAAAGGCTCCACCTTCGTGATGAGTGAACTGATCACCTTGTTCAACAATTACAACGATAACCCGATCACCGTGGAATACGAGGATTATATTTTTGGAAATCACGGAACCCGGGTGAATATATTTATACCAAAATACTTCAACTATGAGCTTTCGAAAACTGAAAACAATCGTCGTTGAGGACGAGGAAGGCATCAGAAAAGAGCTCGTTGATGCCCTGAATGAAATTGTTGATATTGAAGTGATTGGCGAGGCTGATTCCGTAGAGGAAGCCTACCACCTTGTGAAAAGCACGGTAGCCGACCTGTTGTTTCTCGACATCAAACTAATTGGCGGAACCGCTTTTGACCTTTTGGCCCAATTGAGAAAGGAGGGCGAAAAGATTCCCCCCGTGGTTGTCAACACCGGCTTCCGGGATTTCGAATTTGCCCAGCGCATCCACAATGAATTCGGGCAGGAAGTCATCGCCATTCTGAAAAAACCATTTTACGAAGACTGGGAAAAACACCAGGCCGACATCATCGAAACGGTTTATAACCGGCTACAGGAAAATCGCTTGTCAGCCCGGCCGGCAGGGCCGCGAAAACTGTTACCGATCAAAGATGGCCGCCAGCTCTACATGGTCAACCCTGACGACGTGGTGCTGGTGCGCACGGCCTCCAAAGGCGAAGGTAAAAGCAGAATCGTTTTCGAGGCCGGTTCCATCGAGTGCCACCTTTCGCTGGCGCAATTGCTGGAAAAATTGCCTCCGGGATTTCTCCAGATCAACCGCTGGGAAGCCATCAACATGGACTGGGTAAAATTGGTGGATCAGAGCAACAGGGAGGTGTACCTCCGCAACGGCGAAAGCCTCCTCATCGGAGGGGCATTCTACAGAACCATTTGTAATTATCTGGGAGTTTAAACAATGTGAAATCCGGCGAAATTTTGCTGAATTACAATAGCTTGTAAATGAAAACTGATTTTAAAAACGGAATTATGTTGTTATTTCCCAAATGCCTCTAAACTTTCAGAATCCTTGTTTACATTGGCACTTCCGAGAAAAAAACCAGACATCACTAATGATCTGAGTAGTTGCCAACCTACTCCCCAAATTCAAACGCTCCGGGCAACCTGCCCGTACAAACAAAAATGAACAAATGGCACGCTTTCGATTCATTAGCAGCGCTGATGCGCTTTTGATGTTCCCCATTGTATTATTGCTGAACATCGCTCCCCTCGCTGCGCAACAATCCTTCACCTACAAAGCCGTGGTGCAAAGCAAAGAATCCGGTATTGTTTCCAATCAACCGGGCATTTTCAGGGCGAGTATTTTCGAAGAAAACCTGAACGGCTACCCTGCTTACGCCGAGGTGCAACAGGCCTGGACCGACGACTGTGGTGTGGCCACCCTCAAGGTTGGTGCCGGTACCGCACTGACCGGAAAACTGACCCAGGTGGACTGGACCAGGCAGTGCTACCTGGTGGTTGAATATGCTCCCGGCCCGGAAGGGCCTTTCAGCCCCATCGTTGTCAACGAGATAACGGCGGTGCCGGTAGCGCTGTACGCCGCCTCTTCGGCCTCCTCGTCCTCACCCGGATGCAGTGCCTTCGGGGTTTGCGTAAAAGATTTCGGTGCAGTAGGAGATGGCACCACAGACGATACGTCTGCCTTTGAAGATGCCCTGGACAGTGCCGCCCTGAACGGCCACCGGGTCATTGTGCCGGCCGGCATTTACAAAATCACCAATACCCTGACGGTGCCCGACGGCGTGATGATGGTGGGAGAAGGCACTGGAAGCACCCCGCTGGCAACGCCTGTTGATGGTTCCCTGATCCGGTACAACGGCTCCGGGGCAGCCATCGAACTCAGTTGCCACAATTGCGGCTTGCGAGACATGGTCATTGCCGATATGACCGTCGGTGAAAACGAGTCCGACGGAGTTTACCTGTTGGCTGATAACCGCTTGTCAGAAAGCATCCGGATCGAGAACCTGCTCATCACCAATTTTACCGGCGGCACTGCCTTTAAGATGGAAGCAAAGAATACGGGCGGCCTGTACTACGGCTCATTTTACGACCTGCGCATCCGGCATGCCAAACGGGGCATCCACATCGTTCAGGATGCCAGCTCTTCGGTAAATTCCAACAGCTTTGTGCACGGCGTCGTTTCCGGTGGCGGTTTTGAATATGGCGTGCTGGTGGAGGGCGGCAACAACAACACCTTTTACGGAACGGTGATAGAGCCTCCCCAGAGCACTGCGGGCCATTTCGTGGTGAACAGCGGTGAGGTGACAGGCATCGGGATCAGAATCGAAGGCACCAGCCAGCCCACCACGGTTCCGCTTGTTTCCTTCGCTGCCGCAACACAGAATTCGGAGCTGAGTGGCACTTACGGAGGAGGCCTGACCATTGATCAGGGAGCCAATTTCATCAATTTGCAAAGCGGTAAAGCCCTGGACCACAAACCCGAAGCCGACAACCTGCTCCAGAACGCCAGCTTCCACGGTTTTGACGGTACCAACCTGCCCTACTGGGAATTGATCGGGACCGGCGTTACCGCCAGCATCCTGCCCCCGGAACTCAGCGAAGAGCACCGGGTGTTGAAGTTGATCATACCCCCCGGTGTAGTGGCTGACCTGCGGCCTTCGCCATTGTTCGTGCCCAAACTGATGGGACAACCCGAATACGGAACCGTCAATTTTGGGGCCTTCGTCAAAACAGGCATACCGGGAATTGCCTATACCCGGTACAACAGCGCCGCCGGTATCACCGCCTCCACCCCACACCCGGGCGACAACAAATGGCATTTCATCGGAATGAGCATGGCCACCGGCGCCACACCTGACCCGCAGGTGGAAATCAACAACACCACCGGCGTACCACTGGAGGTGTATATTACCATGCCCACACTCAATTTCGGTCCTTCTTTACCTTCAGCCGCTCCGCGGCCAATTTTCACCTCCGGCGGCATTCTGACGGGCACCCTGACGCATGGCATGGTGGAGGTGAGCCCCACTGGCCCCTTCATCGTTTTACCGAAGGATGGAAACGTCTTCACCATCAACGGCACCCCAACCATCACCCGCATCAATTACCTGCTGGCCGATCGTTTTCCGAAGGGAACAATCATCCATCTGATCTTTAACAGCAGTGGAGCAAATGTGACCAGCAGCGCCTATATTTCCTTAAAATCCGGTTTTACTTCCACCACCGGCAGCTCCCTCACCCTCGTCTCAAACGGCGACGGCACCTGGCGGGAACTGAACAGGAATGTGTGATACAGTATTCCCAACCCCGGCAGGGTTCCAAACCCTGCCGGGGTTTGCTTTCAAATCCTCAGTTCTTCCCTGCCTGCCCTGTCCGGCGGCCGGACGGGCCGGCGGCAGACGGGTCGGCAGACAGGAGTTCTTCAAATCTTCAGTTCTTCACTTCAAACTCAAACACATCCGGTCGGGCATAGTGGCCGGAGGTATCGAGGGTCATTTTTTCACGGATGGCCAGGGCTTCATCGGCAATGGTGTGGTACACGATGGGAGCTTCGTTGAACTGTGGCTCGAGGGCAAAATAGCCATTGGGGTTAACCACACAGGAGCCGCCATTTAGCAGGAGGCGTTCGGGATCAGCTTTGAGGTTGTCGGGCAAGGGAAGTTCTTCCGGCAGGTCGCTGACCCTTACGAGTTGGCCGGCTGCCACCACGAAGCACCTGCCCTCAAAGGCGTACGTCCGGCTGGCTACCTGGTGCATTTCGTGCACCCGGGGCCACAGTGCCAGATGGATGAGTTCGCCTTCGTTGTGCAGTGCCTGGCGGCTCAGGGGCATGAAGTGCTCCCAGCAGATCAGTCCGCCGATGCGGCCGATGGCGGTATTTGCGGGCTTCAGACCCCGGCCATCGCCCAGGCCATAGAGCATCTTTTCGGTGTAGGTAGGCATCAGCTTGCGGTGGTGGATGAGCAGACTGCCGTCAGCATCAAAAAGCAGAAAACTATTGTAAATAGTGCCGTTGCCGGGGCCACTGCGCACCACTTCGTTCACGCCCATGCCCAGCACAACCTCCAGCGAGCAGGCCAGTTCCGACAGAAAAGCAGTGGTGGGGGAGGGAACCTCCACGCCGTTTTCCCACATCCGGGCAAAGGCCTGTTTGGCAGGCTCGTAATCCCACAGGGCAACCTTGGGCAAATGATCCAGCCAGACGGGATATCCGCACAGCCAGGTCTCTCCAAAAACGACCAGTTGGGCGCCATTGGCTTTGGCCTGCCGGGCCAGTTCTGCAGCCCTTTGGAGGCTCTTCTGAAGGTCGGAATAAACAGGGCCTTGTTGAATGATGGCGATGTGGGTGGGCATGGTGTGGCAGTCGGTTAGTGAAAGAGAAAATTGTCTTTAAACACAGTCAGATATCGTTGCAGTAATTTTCCAGGAAATCATTCAACAGGATAATCCTGCACCAGGAATCACCCTTAAAATGGTCCTTTAAGCGTGCGTCGGTGGTGATGATTATCTTTTCAGGATTATGGATGAAAGAGGCAGCTTCAAACAAATACCTGTCGCTACCGAAATTGCCAGTTGAAAGCTTTTGTGAGACATTTTGAGGAAGGTCCTGCCCCGATTCTTCTTCAACCAGCATACACCTGTCGCTGTCCATTAACACATATTTGATAAAATTTCTAATTGGGCTGACTACATCAGCACTGTGCTGGAAGTTCTTGGCGTATCTGAATATTTTGGTTATAAATGGGGAAGATTTTTTAACGACCATTTTGTATCCCTTTTTCGAAAAACATACCAGAAACCTTTCCAATGCCTGCTTTTCATCATTGCTTGCATCTGGTTTGAAGTACTCGGGCAGCCATTCATTGACGACTAAATCCATCTATTTGCTTAGTTTGAAAATGGAACTTAAATCTGTTAATTCTGACTCGAAAAAATGCGACAGCCCGCCTTCTAATTGTCCTTTTTCATTGATTTTCTGGCGTTCTACTTTAGTTCCATTTTCAGTCATAGACAAATGGTAAATCTTCACGTCATCAGGTCCTGTTTTCCCCTCCGCAACAGAAGCCAGTAGCGCCTGAACGAAATGTTCGCTATGAGTTGAGACGAGGAATTGCTTGCTGAAATTATTGCTTATTTCAACGAATGATTTAGCTAATTTTCTAACCATACTTGGGTGGAGATGGATTTCGGGTTCATCTATGCAGGTGAATCGTTTGTTGTGCTGAAATACTTTTGCCAGAATTGTGACCAACTGGTTGGTGCCGGCACCCTCATTTACTAAAAAATTGGATTGACCCGTTTTTGTGTTTTTTGCTTTCAAACTGAAGAGCCCTGGAGCTCCATTTGAAGGCAATTCGATGATCCTCTCGGCAATTTCTTCTAAATATGAGTTCACCATCCCCAAAGTGTTGGCCCTGATATCGGTTTTTAGCAGGGTGGCAATTTCTTCTTCTGTGCCCACTACACCGGTCATAGGAACGATGTTGTAATGTGGTTTTGAAAACCCTCTTGAGATGGGGATGAAATCTGTCACAGAGATTTCCTGAGCCGGGCTATTCAATGCTGCGGCAAGCTGCTGTTCGTCTTTTTTTGAAGGCATTGGAAGCTCATTGACCAGCGCACTGAACCCATTCCATTTGAATTTTACCTCCCGGTTTTTTGCCTTATTCGTTGCAATAAATTCCCTTTCAATATTGCCGGTATATGGCAGGCCTATGTCTAAAGACGCATTGAAGTCAAACTCGCATTTAATAGAAGCCAGGTTGATCTCTGTACGGGCTGTGCTTAGACAAAGACTATATCGGGCTTGCTGGTTTTCGTCTTCATCGTTGTCCACCGTGACTCCCAGTTTAATGAAATCCGGTGTCTTGCGGTTTTCGGGTAATCTTGATTTTACCTCCTCAAATCCACCGAGGTTGATGAACGGAAGTGCAAACAACTCTTCCAGTGTTTGATTGGGGTTAAAAACAAAATCCTGCAATACCATCAAACCGTACAACAGGCTTGATTTGCCGCTGTTGTTGGCCCCTGTGAGTACCGTGATTTTACCCAAACCCAGGTCCTCATCCAGGATGGAACGAAAATTTGAGATATGGACTTTTCTTATCATCAGGGGCGAATTAGGTTAAGGTGGTGACTGTCATAGGCTTACAAAGATACGTTGTAATTACTACCTTCACGCTTTTTGAATAAATCGAATAACTACATGAGACATAGATTCATTCTCCCTTTTCTCATTTTGCCATTTTCGCTGTTGGCACAGTCCGGTAAAAAATCTGTTAACTGGGACGTCAACAACCCTCCCGGTGAAGGCTGGAACTGGAAAGACGTAAAGTTCACCACCGACGAGGGCACCTGGATGAACCTCGACGTCAGCCCCGACGGGAAGACCATCGTCTTCGACATGCTGGGGGATATCTACACCATGCCCATTACCGGTGGAAAGGCCATACCCTTGCGTCAGGGCATTGCCTGGGAGTCGCAGCCCCGCTTCTCTCCCGACGGCAAGAAAATCCTCTTCACCAGTGATGCCGGTGGGGGTGACAATTGCTGGGTGATGGATGCCGATCCCAATGACAATCGGGACGACGCCAGGCAGATCACCAAAGAAGATTTCCGCCTGCTGAACAACGGCGTTTGGACCCCTGACGGGCAGTACATCATTGCCCGGAAGCACTTCACATCCCAGCGCTCGCTGGGTGCGGGTGAGATGTGGATGTACCACATCACCGGTGGCAGCGGGCTGCAGTTGACCAAACGCAAAAACGACCAGCAGGACGTAAACGAACCTTGTGTCAGTCCCGACGGGCGCTATGTCTATTTCAGCGAAGACATGTACCCCGGCGGTTATTTCCAGTACAACAAAGACCCCAATAAGCAAATTTTTATCATCCGCCGGTACGACCGGCAGGAAGGCAAGGTCGAGAATATCGTGACAGGGCCCGGCGGAGCCAGCCGGCCACAGATCTCCAACGACGGCAACCTGCTGGCCTTCATCAAAAGGGTTCGCACCAAAACTGTTCTCTACATCCACGATCTGCGCACAGGCGAGGAGTGGCCCCTCTTTGACCAACTGAGCAAAGACCAGCAGGAAGCCTGGACCATCTTCGGCACCTACCCTGGCTTCGACTGGCTGCCCGATGATTCGGCCATCATCATTTATGGCCTCGGCAAAATCTGGCGGGTACCCGTGAGTTTGGGAACCGAAAAAAAGGAGAAAGCCACCCAAATACCTTTCACTGTGGATGTGGAGATGAAGGTGGCGGAAACGGTACGACCAAAACAAAAGGCTTTTGAAGACAACATGGAAGTCAAAGTCATCCGCCAGGCGGTGACCTCACCAACCGAAGACATCCTTGTATTCAATGCCGTCGGGCAATTGTGGAGCATGGTGCTGCCCGATAGCAAACCTGCACCACTCATCAAAGAACCCATTGTCAGACGCGGGCAGGAGCCAACCGCCGACATGGAGTTTCAGGGCAAGGTGGCTCGCCGGTATTTCCAGTTTGAACCGGCTTTCTCTCCTGATGGCAAGACCATCGTATTCGTAACCTGGGACGACGAAGACATGGGGGCTGTTTGCACCTTCAATTTTTCCGACGGAAAAATCAAAAAACTCACCGCCGAAAAAGGCATCTACCGCACGCCATCATTCTCACCGGATGGTAAGTGGATTGTTTTCAGAAAAGACGGTGGCAACAGCCACCAGGGGTTTACCAATTGTAAAAATCCAGGTATCTACCTCATGCCGGCCGATGGCGGTGAGGAACCGAAATTGCTCACCCCGCAGGGAGAATACCCACAGTTCAGTGCCGATGGCAAACGAGTGTTTTACCAGAAGGGCGGCTACCTGTTTGGCAGCCTTACCAAAAGCGTGGAGAGTGTTGACCTGAATGGCGAGGACAAAAAGGAACATTTCGATGGCAAATACGCCCAGCGCTACGTCATCAGCCCCGACAACAAATGGGTGGCCTGGTCGGAATTGTACAAGGTCTTTGTGGCGCCATTGCCGAAGACAGGAAAAAAAGTGGGCCTGACCAGCAAAACCAAAGCCGTGCCCGTGGCGCAGGTGGCCCGTGACGCCGGCATCAACATCCACTGGAGCGCCGACAGCAAAACCCTGCACTGGACCCTCGGCAATGAGTACTTCACCGACGAGCTCACCGAGCGATTTAAGTTCCTCGAAGGCTCGCTCGACAGCCTCCCGCCGATGGATTCCATTGGGACGAAAATCCGGCTGACCCTGCCTTCGGACAAACCTGTGGGCAGCATTGCTTTCACCAATGCCCGCATCATCACCATGAATGGCGATGAGGTGATTGAAAACGGCACCGTGCTGGTGGAAGGAAACGTGATCAAAGCCGTTGGGCGCAAAGTGGCCATTCCACGTGGCGCCAAAGTCATCAATTGCAGTGGCAAAACCATCATGCCCGGAATCATTGATGCCCACGCCCACAGCGGTAATTTCCGCTATGGCCTCAGCCCGCAAAAGCAGTGGGAGTACTACGCCAACCTGGCCTACGGCGTCACCACCATGCACGATCCCAGCGCCAATACGGAGATGGTCTTTGCTCAAAGCGAACTTATCAAAGCTGGAAAAATGGCGGGGCCACGCCTGTTCAGCACCGGCACCATCCTTTACGGCGCTGACGGCGATTTCAAAGCGGTGATCAATTCGCTGGAGGATGCCAAATCAGCCCTTCGGAGAACGGCGGCTTACGGGGCATTTTCTGTGAAAAGCTACAACCAGCCCCGCCGAAACCAGCGCCAGCAGATCATCGAGGCAGCCCGTGAGCTGGGCATACAGGTGGTGCCGGAAGGTGGTTCCTTTTTCTTTCACAACATGACGCAAGTGGTGGACGGCCACACCACGGTGGAGCACAACATCCCGGTGGTGCCCCTCTACAAAGACGTGGTGAACCTCTGGGCCGCCACCAAAACCCACAACACCCCCACGCTCATCGTCAACTACGGCAGTGTGAGCGGAGAGTACTACTGGTACCAGCACACCAGCGTCTGGGAAAAAGAGCGCCTGCTCACATTCACGCCCCGGGCGGTCATTGACAGCCGCTCGCGCCACCGCACCATGATTCCGGAAGAGGAGTATGAGAACGGCCACATCCTGACCAGCCGCAGCCTGAAAAAACTCAACGACGCCGGCGTGGGCATCAACCTGGGTGGACATGGACAACTCCAGGGGCTGGGCTGCCATTGGGAGCTGTGGATGCTGCAGCAGGGGGGCATGAGCAACATGGAGGCCCTTCGCTGCGCAACCATCAACGGTGCCGTTTCATTGGGGATGGACGGGCAACTTGGCTCCATCGAACCCGGCAAACTGGCTGACTTGATCGTTCTGGATAAAAACCCGTTGGAGAACATCCGCAACAGCGAGTTCGTGAAATACACGATGGTAAACGGCCGCCTCTACGACGCCGCTACCCTGAACGAAATCGGCAATTACGAGCGCAAACGGACGAAGTTTTATTTTGAACAGCCGGGCAGCGGGAATGGATACCCGTATTTCATGGAAACCAATTCCTTCATGCGGCCGACCTGTTGCTGGAAACATTGATTGGTCGTAGAGACGTTGCACTGCAACGTCTCTACCGGAATTGGATCATTTATCATCCTCCGGAACGATCCTCCTGAACCTGCCGGCTTTTTCAAACAGGCCTTCCTTGAACATCCGGTTGAATTCCTCCTCAGTTGGGTTGATGCGGTAGGTGGTGACCTGGCCGCTGTCGTCGGTTTCGGTAATCACTTTGGTGATGTCTTTCAGCTTTTCCACCACGGCTTCCTCTTCCACATCAATGCCGTAGAGCAGCAGGTCTCCGTTGGTTTCACGGCAGATCAGGTACACCAGCCAGCTATCCTCGTTGGCGATGTTCAGGGAATAACAGCCTTTGTACTGGCGCAGGATCAGGGTGTCGGAAAGTCCGGCGACATCGGCCACAGGCGAAAATTCCGAGCGGTATTCAAAGCCCTGTTCATTTACGACCAGGGTGTCGCTGTCTTCATCGAGGTAAATGCCTTGCAATTGGTAGGGAATGGCACCGAGATTGGATTCGTTGACGGGTTGTGGCGTTTCGTACGCCAGGTTTACGCAGGCGCTGGCAGCGAGGGCCAGGACAATCCCGAAAAACAGATTTTTCATAGTTGGTGGTTTTGGTGAACGATGTGAAGAAAACGCAACCTGGGCAATTCGTGTCCATTGTTCACATAGTGCTTTGATCAAAGCGGGGAAATAATAGACCAAAATTCTCAAGTATTATACATCTGCTCTATCTGTGCCCCGTATTTTTTGAGGATTACCCGGCGCTTCAGCTTCAAGGTGGGTGTCAGTTCACCTTCCGTTCCGTCGGCTTTTACCGGTTCCCAAACGGCGTCAAGCAAGGTGAATTTTTTGATCTGCTCCGTGTGGCTGAACAGCGGGTTGTAGCGGTCCACCACCTCCTGGTAGCGTTTCATCACCTGGGGCAGGGTGATGGCCTGGCCGACGTTGACGAAGGGCAGCCCCTTGCTCCGGCACCACTTTTCCAACGCTTCCCGGGCCGGCACGATGAGTGCCGAAACGAACTTGCGTTTTTCCCCCACCACCATCACCTGCTCCACCAGGAAATGCTCCCGCAATTTGCTTTCGATGGGGGCCGGAGCTACATACTTGCCACCGGAGGTCTTCAGCAGTTCTTTTTTCCGGTCGGTAATTACCAGGTAGTCCAGGTTGCCGGGGCCTTTTACGAAGCGCCCCACATCGCCGGTGCAAAACCAGCGCTTTCCTTCCAAATCCTTAAAAACCGGGGCGGTCAACTCCGGTTGTTTGAAATAACCGAGAAATACGTTGGGTCCGTGCGCCAGTATTTCTCCTTCTCCTTCGGCAAAATCGCCGTCGCTGTCATCAATGCGCAGTTCCACGCCATTGACGGCCGGGCCCACGGTGCCCAGTTGGCACAGCTCGTCGTGAAAGTGATTGATGGTGAGCCCCGGTGAGGTTTCCGTCAGTCCGTAGCCCTCCCGGACGGGGATGCCGGCGGCGCTGAACACCCTGGCAATCTTGACCGGGCAGGCCGAGGCACCGGTCAGGATACCCACCACCTTGCCGCCGAGGGCCTGCCGCCATTTTGCGAAGATGAGTTTGTCGGCAATGCGTTGTTTGAGGGCCCGCAATCCGCGGTATTTTTTGTTGTATTCGTAATCTTCCGTCAGGGAGAGGGCCCAGAAAAACAGTGCTCTTTTGATGCCTTTGAGTTCAAGGCCCTTCTGGAAAATCTTGTCGTAAACCTTTTCCAAAAGGCGGGGAACGGTGGTAAAGAAATGCGGCCGGTGCGTCTGCAGGTCGCCGGCAATGTCGTCCAGCCCCGTGTGGATGATGTTGATGCCGTGGTAGAAGTAGGCATAGGTTACCACCCGCTCGAAGACGTGGTTCAGGGGCAAAAAGCTCAGGGCTTTCATCCCGGCACGCAACGGCACCAGTGGCGACACCGCTTTGATGTTGCTGACGATGTTGCGGTGGCTGAGCATCACCCCTTTGGGGTTACCGGTGGTGCCGGAGGTGTAGATAATGGTCACCAGTTCTTCCGGGACGATGTTTTGTTTGCGGTGCTCCAGTTCTACCGCCCCGTCGTCGCTCCAAATCTCCTCCCAAAAGGTTAGTTCGGGGTGCCGGTCAAGTGACAATACCTGTTGCATGCTCTGTACTTCTGCCGCTGCCGGCAACACCCTTTCCAGCACTTCCTCGCCTCCGGCAAAGCAGTATTTGGCTCCGCTTTCCCGGAAGATGTAACCGTACTCCCGAGAACTGATGGTGGGATATACCGGCACCGAAACCGCACCCGCCATTTGCAGGGCCAGGTCCAGAATGAGCCACTCAGGCCGGTTTTGCGAAGCGACCAAAATCACCTTCTCACCGGGCTGTATTTTCAGTGTTGCGACCAGCCCCCGGGCGGTTTTTTCAGCCAGCTCAACGAGGCGGGCCGTGCTCAGGTATTGCCATTCTCCATTTTGCTGGTAGGCCAGCACCCGATCCTGTGGGTAGTTCTCCAATTGGTAGTACAAAAAATCAAATAGCCGTTGGATGTCCATTGAGTGTGGTTGTTGTAGTTTTTGTTTGCCCGAAGGGCTTTGTCTTGGCCAAAGATCGGGGAAAGAATGGGTAATTGAAGAATCCCTGTCTGCTGACAGGCAGGGAAGAACTGACGCTGGCAGCGGTTTGAAACCCTGCCAGCGTTGCTGGTTTTAAGAAACTACTCGTTTGCAGTGAACGGAAACCTCGGCAGGGTTACGAACCCTGCCGAGGTTGGGAAACCTTTTCAATTCACTCCGGCAAATACGGCACCACGCGCCATTCCACCCTGCGGTTTTGGGCGTGTTCCAGTTCGGTGCACTTCACGCCTTCGGCGCAATGGTTCTTCAGGCGGGTTTCGCCGAAGCCTTTGGCGATGAGGCGTTCCGGCGGGATGCCCTGCGCCACCAGCCAGTTGACGATGGCCTCCGCCCGCTTTTGGGAGAGAAGCAGGTTTTGTGCGGCCTTGCCACGGCTGTCGGTGTGGGCCGCAATTTCCACCTGGAGGCTGGGGCGTTGCCGCATCAGGGGCAGTATTTCGCTTCGCAAAACGCTGGTTGCTGAAGGGCTGAGCGCAGCACTCCCTTCCTCAAAAGTGATGGGCAGTTCGTTGTACTCCGTCAGGCGGCAGTCCACCTCCTCCCATACGGGCTGGCCGCCGGGGTCTTTGAGCACCTGCACCTGTTCAAGGCGGTATTGTGCCGGCACTTCCACTTCCCGGACGTAGGCGTCCCTGACCAACTCCTGCCGCTGGATGGTAATGTACTCTGCGGGAATCTGCACCTCTTCCACCCGGGCCTCTTTCACCAGGCGCTGCTTTTCTATCCGGATGGAATCCCCGGTGCCGGGGGTGGTTCTGAAGCCGGCACTGGTCCGCTGTTTCAGGCTTGGAATCTTCAGGTATGATCCGGGGCGTTCCACATATTGTAGCACCAGGCAGTCACGCGGGTCTTCCGATTTGCAGTCGCCCGGCGGGTAGCGGTACTCCCAGCGGGCCGTGGGAGGCCGGGTTTCAATGGTTTCGTACAATGTGTCGAAAGTGGGCGGCACCAGTTCAACCACCGTTGCGGCGTCCTTTACGGCCACCATTTCCACCATCGTTTCGTATTCTGCCGGCACATACACATACTTCTTCGAAGCTGGTTTGACCATGATGCGGACATCCACCGTGCGGTATTCGGCTGGCACGGCTTCATAGGTTTTGTACGCCGGCCGCACCAGCACCCGCCGGTCAATGGTCTCGAACTGGGGAGGCGTCAGCCCCTGCACCATGCACTTGCCGGGCTGGGTGGCCGGGGGCTGTTGCTGCGCCTGGCTCATGTGCGAAATCGCCAAAATGATGATGACTGTGAAAAGGAAGGCGTAATTATTCATGGTTGAAGTGAATTTCTTGTGGCTTTGCTTCGGCAATTTAGGGGATTTGGCGATATTGGACGAATACTTCCAGGGAAGTAACTATACCAACTATACTCAAAACGAAGTGGTTTGGCCGGCGATCCCGTCCCGTCCCGTCCCGTCCCGAAATTCTTCGGGATTCGGGATTCGGGATTCGGGATTCGGGAGCCAAACTCCCAACCTCTATTGAAGTTCAAATCTGAAATATTCCCAAACTACTTCGGCTTGGGTATATTTTGAATGATTGATTTGGAGTTGGATTTCCTTTTTGATAATTTTTGATAAAGAGTTAGAGTATGAAAAAAAGTGGCTTATTCATTTCGTTGTTTTTATTGGTGCAACTATTTTATTATCCTCTATTCTCCCAAAGCCATTGGGAACTAACCACCAAGGTTATTCCCCTGGACCTGGATACCTCACATCATTACCAGTTTGTCAGGCTGGATGACGGCATTGGGGTTTTTGAGGAGGAGACCCAGACTTTGTATGAGTTGGGTTTGAATGGAGCGGTGAAAAGAAAGATCGTTCAGCTTGACAGTAGCAGTGTTCCAGTTGTAATAAGAAAAAATATCATTGCGACCAATGACGCATATTTTGTCACAGGTTATCAAAACAGAATATTGAAAATTAACAAGGATGGAAAGTCCTCTGCATGGCTTGAACCAAAGCTGAAACGTGAAGGCAAATCCTATTTCATTGTCTATGGAGATATAGCAAGCATTACAAATTTTTACAGTCCTGCACGGAAATCATTGTTTCTGCGGGTTCATCCGCAGTGGAGATTTTCGAAGAAAGCTGACAAGCGGTTTAAAAACGGGATCGAACATTACGAAACGCCCGGCCTGATTGCGGAAATTTCTGTGGATGGAGAATTGAAAAACATCTTCGGTGAGCATGATGATATTTACCGGCAGAAGCATTTTTTATATTATTTGGATGCATGCTCTTTCGATCAATACAAAAATATGGGACTGGTTTACACCTTACAGCTCTCCGACCATCTGTTTTTAGAACCTTTTGGCGGAAGGAAAAAAATGGTGTTTGGGGAGCGGGGGAAATTCATGGAAACAAGGTTCGGTGAATTACCGGAAATAAAGGATCCATTGGAGGGTGATCTCGAAAAAACATCTAATATTCTGGAAGCTCCGTTCAATTGGGATGTTTGTTCAGGTGGCCGGTTTGTTTTGAGAATATATACCACAGGGGTCGAGGATACCGTAACCGTTTCCAGGTCTGAGATGGAATATCTGGAGAAATTGAAAAACGGAGAGGTGGAAGGTTGTGCCCTGGCTCCGTTGAGCGAATTGCGGAGGATAAAGCTGCTTAGCAGCAAGCCATTTTATATCCAGGTTTACGACGCAGAAGATAATTTCAGGCTCATTCTCGACGAGCCCATTAATTTAAGGTTTCCGATTTTTCTGGGCTATCACAATGGCAAATTCTATTTTAGTAAAGGTGGGAAGCCCCACAAGATAATGGCTGTATCAATAACAGAAGCACAACGACCAGGTGGTTGAAAATATGAGGTGCAGGCTAAAAGAAACCCCGGCAGCAAAATGGTGCTGCCGGAGTTTTCTGCTTAATTGAGGTGATGACTTCAAGTCATCACTTCAATTGATCACGAACTGTCTGTCCGTCGTAGAGAGGTTTTGTGACTGTTACGACCTGCCTGTCCGTTACCAGCGGGAAGGTCGTTTTACAGGCACATCCTGAAGGATGCGTTACTCCCATTTCGGAATGCGGCCCGGTGTATAGGGTGCCCTGGCAGCTTCCAGTTTGTCTTCCAGTTGTTTCAGGTCCACTTCGATGAGCTGGCGCAGGGTGGCGAGGTCTTTTTTGAAGATATCCCCGGCGATGCGCTGTTGTTCCTTCATCGTGTTGGTGGGCGCTGAGGTGGACGTCCAGATGTCGTAGGCCATGCCGTAGATGCGTTGCATCAGTGAGGGCGGTGCCGGCTGGTCAATGGTGGAAGCTGTGTTGTCGCCGTAGAAGGATTTACGCAGCGAGCGCACGCCCTCTTTCAGTTTGCGGAGGTCATCGCTCATTTCCTTCGGAGAACCGATGGCGACGAGGGCCTTTTCGATGTGCCGCAGGCGGTTTTCCAGCTCACCGAGGGCACGGCCGGCACCCTGGGCAGCGCGTTCCAGTTCAGCTGCCTGGAGGGCATAGTCATCCAGCGCTTTGCGGTCGGCAGCGGGCAGGGTGGTGCCGCCCATCGGTACGATCTCGAAATTGGCCTGGCCAAGGGTCTCGCGCACTCCGTTGTGCACCAGGGTCATGGCCACGAGATAGGGTCCCGGCAGTGCCAGGGCTCCGCCTTCGGGCGATTGCCAGGGCAAACGCTCTCCGCTGCGCAGGCTCACGGGGTCTTTCGAGGGGTAGCGGCCGTCCCAGGTGATGCGGTTGATGCCTTTGCTGACGCCGGTTTTGAGCTGACGAACTACACCGCCCCAGCGGTCGTAAACGGTGAAGAGCAGGTAGGGCTTCTCTTCATTGCGCTCGGCTTCCAGCTCTTCGTAAGTCGGGTATCGGATGGGCTTGCCGGCTTTGAGCTGCTCTTTTTCCCACTCCTGGCGCTTTTGTTTCAGGGTCTTCACCTCGTCCTTGATGTAATAGGTGAAGGTGGCTCCGACGGGCGGATTGGGAGCGGTGTAGAAGGAGTGTCCCTGGAATCCCTTTCCGGTGGCATAGCCGAGAGGCCGGGCCTCTATGTAAACCAGGCCTTGTTTAACCGGCAGGATTTTACCTTTCTCCTGCAGCATTTCGCTGGTTATTTCCCGGAGGGGGGAGTAGTCATCGAGCACGTAAAAGCTGCGACCGAAAGTACCCAGCACCAGGTCGTTTTCCCGCTCTTGGATGGCTATGTCCCGCACGGCGATGGTGGGCAGGCCGCGTCCCGGCTTTTTCCAGTGCTGGCCGCCGTCGGGGGTGAAGAAGCAGCTGAACTCCGTTCCGACGAAAAGCAGGTCGGGTTTCACATGGTCTTCGGCAATGCTGTAGGTGCTGCCCCGCTCGGGCAGGTTGCCGATGATGCTGGTCCAGGTGCGGCCCTTGTCGGTGCTTTTGTAAACATAGGGTTTGAAATCGCCCCGCTTGTGGTTGTTGAAACAGGCATAGACCACATTTTCATCGTGTTGCGAAGCGAGGAGCATGTTGACATAAGTGGTATCCGGCACGCCGGGGAAAGAGGCCACCTTCGTCCAGGTCTTGCCGCCGTCTTCGGTGATCTGTACCAGTCCGTCGTCCGTTCCGACGTAGAGCAGGTTCTCGTTCAACGGGCTTTCGGAGAAGGCCACGATGGTTCCGTAAGGCGAGGTGGAAGCGTTTTTGGCCACGGCGTCCATGCTCTGGATGCGGCCCATGACCGGCAGTTGATTGCGGTCTATCTGGCGGGTCAGGTCGGGGCTGATGACCTCCCAGGTGTCGCCGCGGTCGTCGCTTCGGAACAGCTTGTTGGCAGCAAAGTAGATGCGGGTGCTTTTGTGTTTCGACACCATCAGGGGAGCGTCCCAGTTCCAGCGGTAGGCGTCTTCGCCCTCACGGGGTTGCGGCTGTATGGAGGTGTTCTCGCCGGTGGCCCGGTCGTAGCGGGTCAGGCCACCGTACTGGTACTGCGCATAAACGATGTTCGGATTTTCCGGATCGATGGCGCTCTCAAAGCCGTCGCCCAGTTGGGTGACAAACCAGTCGGAATTGGTGATCCCGTGACCATTGCGGGTGCGGCTGGGGCCTCCGAGGCTGAAATTGTCCTGTGTGCCGCCATAGATGTAATAGAAAGGCTTGCTGTTGTCCACCTCCACTTTGTAAAACTGGGTCACCGGCAGGTTGGCCTTGAAGTTCCAGGTTTTGGCGTGGTCAAAGCTCTCGTAAATGCCGCCGTCACAACCGGCCAGCAGGTGATCGGTGTCGTCGGGATCGATCCAGAGTGCGTGGTTGTCCACGTGTTTGTATTGCTCGCCGAGATTTTTCCAGGTTTTTCCACCATCCAGACTGATGTGGTTGAAGGTGTTGAGGCTGTAAACGATGTCGGGGTTGTGCGGGTGGCAAACAATTTCCTGGTAGTAGTTGCCGCTGGTGGCATGGCTGCTCTGTTTCTCCCAACTGGCGGCCCGGTCGGTGCTTTTGAAGAAGCCTCCTTTGCCCTGTGCAGCTTCCACAATGGCGTACATCACTTCCGGGTCAGCCGGGGAAATGGCCAGGCCGATGCGCCCGATGTCCACACCCGGCAGGCCTTTGGCCGCCTTTTTCCAGGTTTTGCCGCCGTCTTTGGTTTTGTAAATGGTGCTTCCCGGGCCGCCACCCACGTAGGTGAACACATGCCGGCGGCGTTGAAAGGCCGCTGCATACAGCACGTCGGGGTTGCGGGGGTCCATCACCACATCCACCACACCGGTGTGTTCGTCCAGCAGGCTTTCTCCTTTTTCGTTCCGCAAAACCTGCTCCCAGCTCTTGCCGCCGTCGGTGGTTTTGTACAGGCCGCGGTCGCCGCCGGCGCTCCACAGCGGGCCCATGGCGGCCACCCACACCACGTCGGAATTTCTGGGGTCCACAATGATTTTCCCGATGTGTTCGGATTTTTTCAGGCCCATGTTTTTCCAACTCTTGCCGCCGTCTTCGCTTTTGTACACGCCGTCTCCGTAGGCCACTGAGCGCTGGTTGTTGTTCTCACCGGTGCCCACCCACACCACGTTGGGGTTGTTGGGGTCCAGGCTGACACAGCCGATGGAGTAGCTGCCCTCGTTGTCGAAAATGGGCTCGTAGGTGGTGCCGTTGTTGGTGGTTTTCCACACCCCACCGGAGGCCGTGGCCACGTAGTAGGTGTTCTTATCGTTCGGATTGACGGCAAAGTCCGCAATCCGGCCGGAGGTTACCGCCGGCCCCACGCTGCGCCACTTCAGGCCCAGGTTCAGGGTGTCCGTCCAGTGTTTGGGTGTTTCTTCCTTTTTCTCGTGTTTTTTCTTTCGCTGCGCAATGGCGTCCTGCCCAAAGAGCAACAGCATTGCAAGCAGGAGGAGTGAGAATTTCTTCATGATTCGTCAGGTGTTTGGTTAAGCATAGAAAGTGCAGCCGGCTCCTGTCCGCAGCCGGGCTGTTTTTCGCCTTCCGGCAAACGGCTGGGAAGGTACTAAAACACCCATTATTTGCCGAAGGAAAGCCAAAAAGGAAAGGGGTGATTTTTGGTGGTGGTGGTGGGGGCCGGCTTTTGACGAAGAAAAGGGGGACTGGGGCCAATCCTGGCTTTTTGCTACTCTTACCTTGAAATTTCAGTTTTTCATACAGAATTTTCAAGGTAATGTATAAGTACATCCACCGAAAGGTTGAGAAAAAGATCGAAAAGCTTCTTAGCTATTTTCCGGCAGTGGCCATCCTTGGTCCACGGCAGGTTGGAAAAACATCGCTTGCCCAGGCGCTGTCAGTTACTTTGCCCAGGCCGACGGTGTACCTCGATCTTGAAAACCCGAATGACCTGGCCAAACTGGAAAATCCATCGCTCTTTTTAGAACCCCTTCAGGAGCACACCGTCATTCTTGACGAAGTGCAAAGGAAACCCGATTTGTTTCCGGTTTTGCGGGGTATCATTGACAAACACCGGGTGCCGGGCCGTTTCATCCTTTTGGGGTCGGCCTCACCGGATCTGATCCGGGACAGTTCCGAAAGTCTTGCCGGAAGAATTGCCTGCCAGGAGCTGATGCCTGTCAGTTATGATGAGATCAAGGGCCAATATGATTTCAGGCAGCACTGGTTCCGGGGTGGGTTCCCGGAGTCATTACTGGCACCCGATGACGAGCTTTCAGGTGCCTGGCGGCATAACTTTATCCGGACTTACCTCGAGCGGGATTTGCCATTGCTGGGCCTGTCAGCAGATCCTGTGGTTATTGGCCGTCTGTGGCAGATGCTAGCCCATCTTTCCGGCCATCTGCTGAACATGGAAACCATCGCAAAATCCCTGGGTATCAACGGCACCACGGTGAGGCGCTACATTGACTTCATGGAAGCTGCCTACCTCGTAAAAAGATTGACGCCTATTTATGCAAACATCAAAAAGCGCCTGGTAAAGTCACCCAAAATTTACATCCGGGATACCGGCATCCTGCATCAACTGCTGGGTATTCCCTCCTTCATCGATCTTGCCGGCCATCCTTCGGTTGGCGCATCCTGGGAAACCTACATCGTTGAACAATTGCTGGCCGCTTTGCCGGATACCCATGAACTGCATTTCTTCAGAACCCATGCCGGGGCTGAGGCGGATGTGGTGATTAGCCTTGCCGGAAAACCGGAAGTGCTGATTGAAATAAAGTATTCCACTGCGCCAAAACCTTCCAGGGGATTCTACCTGGTCAGTGAAGACCTGAAGCCAAAACGCCGGTTTCTGATTTGTCCGGTTGAGGAAGGGTATCCGCTTTCCGAAGACCTCCGGGTATTGAGTTACAAAGAAATCGAACACATTTTTGAAGTGCTTTAATGATCTTTGACGGCAATCCAAAACGCTTCAGCCATGGCCACACCAGACCTCCTCTACCTGATAGCCTCCCTGGTCATACCTGCATTGCTGTTCTATGATTACCGGCAACGGGAAAAACAGCAGCGTCCTGCCCTTGTGCGCACGAAGCAGCAGGAACGAATTGCCCTGATCTTCATGTTGCCACTGGCACTGCTGCCCCTGCTGTTCCTTTTCGGCGAAATGCTGGGTCCCGAATCGGGCAGGGAGATGTCCGGCAATGTAGCAGTGGTGTTGAAATGGGTAGTAATCATAGCCGCCTTTGGCTGGCTGGGCAGCAGGGTGGTGGGCTTGCCGAAAAGAAAGACCTTATGAGGTTCCCGAAACCTCATAAGGCCTGTATTCAGTTCCTCAATTCCTCCCTGCCTGTCGGCAGACAGGAATTCCTCATAAACTCACTCCAGCTTCACCATCTTTTGCACCGTTTGCTCTCCATTGCTTTGGAGGCTGACGAAATAGAGGCCGCTGCGCAGGTGGCCGGCATTCCAGCTGATGGAGTGGAGGCCTTCCTGGTAGTTGCCGTCGGCCAGCACCTCGATGACCTGGCCGGTGCCGGAAAGCACCTGCAGGCGGGCGCGGCCTTCCTTCGGCAATTTGAACCAGAAGGTCAGTTCCGAAGCCACCGGATTGGGGGCAATGATGAGTCCTGGCTTTTCTTTGGGAACCACCAGAAAATCCGGGTCATCAGGAGGCAGCAGGTTGGTGCAGCCTTCGATGTAAGCGCTGAAGATTGAGCCTTTGATGGTCTCAAATCCGGGATTCAGGCAAACGAAGCCACCGGCTTTGTAGGTCACTCCCGGAGAGTCGCTCACATCAATCGTCTCGATGGAAGTGATGCTGCCGGAAGCCCGGATGGTCTTGATGGCGGTGATGGTGGTGTCCATGCCCAGCGGGAGTACCACATCGTCGTAGCAGGGCGAGTTGGTGCATCCCATGGGGTCCAGTTCCATCATCCGGCTGTCGAAGTAAAAATCCACCATGCGGTCCAATTGGCCGGCAGAGAGGGTCTTGCGGCAGTTGGCCGGTGCCAGCGACATCAGGTTGCTCACATCGGGGGTGTAGTCGAGTATCTGGGCGGGGGTGGCCAGGTTGCAGGAGTCTTTCACCAAGCCCAGGTAGTTGCACATGGCGTCCACATTCAGGGCGGATAGGCCCGGGTCCGCCTCGGTGTCGCAGAGCAGGTCACCGGCGGTGGCGCAGTTGTAGCAGGTATCCGTTTCGGTGCGGGTCACGTGCTCCGCTGCTATGACGCTGCTGGTGTGGTGGGTGTGGTAGAGGCCGAAATAGTGGCCGATCTGGTGCAGCAAGGTGCTGCCGTCAGCGGCGCACTCGTTGTTGATGAAGAGGTAGTTGCCACCCTGCCAGGGGTAACGGGCGAAGCCACAGATGGTGTCCAGGCCATTGTCGTCAATCAGTTGCGGAACGAAAAAAATGTTGATGGCCCCGGTGCGGGCATGGTCGCCCACGATGTCACTTTCCATCAGTGAGCCCTGCGTGACTCCGGCGAAATAATCGTCGGCGTCTATGTAGTTGGGTTCTTCGCAACGGAAGAAATTGAAACCGGCGGTGTCCAGCTTTTCGCTGATGTCGGCCAGTACATCGTCCAGGGCATCTGCCACGGCGCCCCCGGTGCCATCGCTCTGGCGAATGATGTGGTAGATGACCGGAACATAGCGGGTGACCAGCACCGGCGGGGTGGTGGTGTCGGCGTTGAACTGGGCCACTTTGGCGATGTAAATCGAATCGTCCAACGGGGTGGCATCGGTGCCGCACAGTTTGATATTCTGCGCTCCGGCCCAAAGCCCCGTCAGCAGTATTACCGAAGATAAAATGAGCTTTTTCATAAGGCGGAAGATTTTAGGGTGAACGGATTAGCGGTTTGACTTTTTCAGTTCATCCAGTTCTTTCCGCAAGGCTTCATTTTCCTTTTTCAGTTGCAGCATATACAGGGTGAGTTCTTCAATTTTTTTCAGGAGTGTGGCGTCCATTTGGGCCACATCTAAGCCGTTGGCAGCCACTTCGTTTGCCGAAGGAAGCCCCGGCAGGTGTTTGTTTTTCTTCACAAAGGCCTCCACTTCCTCCAGGGGCATCAACTCGTAGTCTTCTTCGAAAACATAGTCGGCCCAGTCACCTGAATCTTTCAGTGCCACTTTGACCTTTTCAGCCAGGATGCCGTCGGCCACATACAGGCGGTAGCCGCCGGGCATGTTGTCATCGGCAATGCCAATGGCCACCTGTCCGTCGAAAAAGCCGTTGTTGCTGACGTAGAGGTCGTTGCCCACGCGCAGGTCGTTTCCTGCTTCCAGGTCATTGCCGGCACTGATGTCGTTGTTGGCGCTCATGTTGTTGCCGGCCAGTACGTCCTGCCCGGCGTTGACGTTGTTGGCGGCGTTCAGGTCGTTGTCGGCGGTCACATCGTTTCCGGCCAGTACGTTTTGGCCGGCCGTCACGTTGTTGCCTGCATCGAGGTTTTGCCCGGCGCTCACGTTGTTGGTGGCTGATACGTCATTGCCGGCGTTTACATCGCTCAGTGCGCTGACGTTGTTGCCGGCCACCACGTCGTTTCCTGCATTGACGTTGTTGATGGCAGTCACGTCATTGCCGGCTCCCACATCCTGGTCAGCCACGATATTGCCGCCGGCCGTGACGTCATTGTTGGCGTGGAGGTTTTCGCCATTTACATCGCCTCCGGCAATGACATTGTTGCCGGCATTCACGTCGTTGGTGGCGTTCACATTGGTGCCCGACAGGTCGCCTCCGGCTTGTACATTGTTCGTCGCAATGACGTTGTTACCGGCAGTGACATCCTGGTTGGCAGCCACATTGTTGCCGGCACTCACGTCGTTGCCGGCGATGACATCTACCCCGGCTTCCACATTGTTGTTGGCTTTTACGTTTTCAGCCAGGATATCTCCGTTCACGGTGAAATTGCCGTCGAGGAGAAAATCACCGGCTACGTGCAGGGTAGCCTGCGGATCGCTGAGCCCGATGCCCACGTTGCCGTTTTCCAGAATGGTCATGCGCTCGTGAGAAAACAGGTCGGAGCCGCCGGTGTAGAACACCATGCGTCCCGGCAGGTAGCCCAGGTCCGGGTTGCCGGTCACGTATGTTCTGATGGCTGTGCTGCTTTGGTATTCACCCGAAGGCGTCCAGCCTCTCCAGTGGATGGTTCCGAGAATTTCTCCGTCTTCAACGGGCAGCTTGTCGCCATTGGTGGCAGAGTTGTAGCGGTTCATGTAAAAGTCAACCACCTGGCCGCTGATCTGGGCGGTGGCGTCTTGCACCATGAAGAGCATGGTCAGTAAGATCACGGGAAGTGTAAATCTGATGGTTTTCATAGGAAGCAGAATTTTATGGTTTGATAATCGGTTGTTTCTGCAATGTTCAAACAGTGTGTGCTCGCTAAGGGCAGGTGTCAGTGCAGTGTTTTTCAGGACCACATTCGTCAGTACACTGAAGTGTGAGGGGCAGATGCCTTGACAATCTGGTAAAAGGGTAGGTGCAAAGAGTTTTTGCGAACTTGTCCAATGGGATTAAAAGAAGTGAGTGGCGTCGTCCGCTGTGATGTTTGAAGGGAGGCCAAATATACTCAGGCCTCCGGCCAAATCCAAACCCCACCACGGAAAATCAACCTTCCAGGCCTATGAGGTGTGCAATTGGGGAAATGTTCGCCCAACGTACCGTCGATCTCCAGATCGACGTCGTAATTCAGGACGACCTAAAGGACGTTTTACATTCACAGCCTGCCTGCCCGGCTGGCCAGACGGGAAGGCTGTGATACCTCGAGGTTGTTTCCGGCGGCCGGGAGGCCCGCCAAAGTCGGACAAGCCGCCACTTAAGAGCGTCAACGAGCGGAGCTCGTGCCGAGCCGGGTATCGTCGATCTCCAGATCGACGTCGTAATTCAGGACGACCTAAAGGACGTTTTACATTCACAGCCTGCCTGTCCGCTTGGCCAGACGGGAAGGCTGTGATACCTCGAGGTTGTTTCCGGCGG
>JALWSS010000195.1 GCA_026993525.1 Saprospiraceae bacterium | reverse complement strand
GTCATAATCCCTGCCTGCCCGCCTGCCCGCCTGCCCGCCTGCCCGGCGGCAGACGGGGCGGCAGACGGGGCGGCAGACGGGGCGGCAGACAGGGCGGCAGACAGGCTTCATAATCCCCCATAATCCCTCATAATCCCCAAAAAACCAACAAACAAAACATAGCTCAATGATCGGTTGGAACTTTTCAGAATACGATCCGGAATCAGCAGGTTCGGTCTTTGACCAACTGCTCAAGTTGTTTCAGGAACTGCTCCTGTACACCTCCGGTGATGTATCTGAGGCACTCTCCTGGCTCACCGAACTGGACCGTCAGTACAACATCACCACCGATGACTACGGCATGGCCGATTTCATCCAGGACCTGATTGACAAAGGCCTGATAGAGGAAGGAGAACGCCGTGGCAAGCCGGGTTTCATTCCTACCGCCAAAATGGAAATCGCCCTTCGGAGAAATGCCCTGGATGACATTTTCGGACAGCTAAAGAAAACCCGCCTCGGCAACCACAATACCCGCTTCGAAGGCAAAGGCGACGAATACACCTCCGACCTGCGGCCCTATGAATTCGGCGACGACCTGGAAAGCATCGCCATGTCGGAAACCATGAAAAATGCCCACATCAACCACGGCATTGATAATTTCCGCCTGACGCCCGATGACCTCGAAGTACGGGAAACACATTACCAGAGCCAGACCAGCACGGTGCTGATGATTGACATCTCCCACAGCATGATCCTCTACGGCGAAGACCGGATTACCCCTGCCAAAAAGGTGGCCATGGCCCTGTCGGAACTCATCACCACCCGTTATCCGAAGGACACCCTCGACATCATCGTGTTCGGCAACGACGCCTGGCAAATCCAGATCAGGGACCTCCCCTACCTCGAAGTGGGCCCCTACCACACCAATACCGTTGCCGGCCTGGAACTGGCCATTGACCTGCTCCGCAAACGCCGCAACCCGAACAAACAGATCTTCATGATCACCGACGGGAAGCCCACCTGCATAAAACGCGGCAAGCGATACTATAAAAACGCCTTCGGCCTGGACCGCAAAATCCTGAACCGCACCCTCACCCTGGCCGTGAAATGCCGCCGGATGCACATCCCCATCACCACCTTCATGATCGCCACTGACCCCTACCTGGTCAGATTCGTGGATCAGTTCACCCGTGCCAACAACGGCAAAGCCTTCTACAGCCGCCTCGACAGCCTCGGTGAGTTCATCTTCCTCGATTACAAAAACAACAAGCGCAGAAGAAAGTAGAGACGTTGCACCGCAAGTAAGTGTAGAGTTTAGGGTGTAGAGTTTAGGGTTGGGCATCGTTCCCATTCAACAATTTCAACAAATCAACATTTTCAACAATCCCCACTAAACATGCCCGCAGGGCATCTAAACACGGCGAAGCCGTCTAAACTCCGCCGAAGGCGGACTAAACCCGGCGAAGCCGTTTAAACTCGCCGAAGGCGACTAAACCGCCGAAGGCGAAAAAAGGTGCCCCCTTCACAAATACGTCGTGAAAGGGGCGGGCATGGTGTGTGGCCGTTTTTTCCGGCTACACGGAAAATATCCTGATCAGTTTTGGATTGGGATGATGGTGTGGGTGTGCATGTAGAGCGTGTGTGCGGCGAAGGTATTACTTTCGCAAAGTATCCGGAGAATTATTCAGAATAATTTTACGAAGATGGAAAAAGAACAAAGCATGAAGGAGGTACTTCAATTGATGGTATCTGAAATGAAATGGGACCACAAGCTCAATGAATCCCGCATCAAAGAATTCTGGACGAAAAAAATGGGCACCACCATCAACCAATACACCAAAGAAATAAAATTGAGACGAGGGAAACTGTTCATCACCCTGGAATCCTCTCCGGTAAAACAGGAACTCAGTTACGAACGGGAAAAGCTGCGCAAAACCCTGAACCAACTCCTCGGCGGTGAGGTGATCAAAGACATCGTGATCCGGTAAGGCGAAGGGCGGCACCAAAACTGATGCCGCCCTTTGCATTTCATTCATACAAACCGGGCATCAAACCCTTGCTTTTTTGCCCTTTGCAGGTTTTCCGCCACCGTTGTAACCGCTGTTGCCTTTTTTGCCTTTCTTCTTTTTACCCTTTACGGTTTGGGCTTTTTTAACCGCTTCAAAGGCGTTCACCACGCCGCCGGTTACGCACAGATCAGTGAACGGAACGATTTTTCCGTCGCCTCCCGGCAATTTCACTTTTGCCATGTCCTTGCTGCGCACGGTGGTGCTCATCAGAATGTCCTTCACCTGGCGTGCCGTCAGGTCGGGATAATAGGAACGAAGCATAGCCGCCACACCGGCCACCACCGGTGAAGCCATACTGGTACCCTGAAATTTTGCGTAGTTGTTTTCCGGTGTGGTGGAATAGATGGCCACACCCGGTGCAAAGAGGTCAACGTTTTCTTTGCCGTAGTTGGAAAAGGTTGCGGCTGCATCTTCG
Organism: Saprospiraceae bacterium; assembly: GCA_026993525.1. Classification (GTDB taxonomy): domain Bacteria; phylum Bacteroidota; class Bacteroidia; order Chitinophagales; family Saprospiraceae; genus UBA6168. Next base: position 36,059 of record JALWSS010000195.1, on the reverse strand, counting down.
CCGCCCTTCCAGGACAGGGCTCCCACCTCGATCCAGTTTTTGGCTTTTTTAGGGCCAAACAAGCCTCGCTTTTTGAACGTGTCATTTGGGTAGTTTGGCTCCACATCATTGTTTTGGTGGGAGTTGCCGGCTGCGTGCACCAGCAGCACATCGTGCTTTTCGGCATAACGCACTGCCTTGTCAACGACTTCTTTGTCCCAGGCATAGCCTTTTCCGAAGCTCATGTTGATGATGGAAGCCCCGTTGTCAACAGCATAGATGATGGCATTGGCCACATCTTTGTCGCGCTCATCTCCATCGGGCACACATCGGATGGCCATGATCTGCACGTTGTCGGCAATGCCGTCCATGCCGATACCGTTGCCCCGGGCTGCGCCGATGATGCCTGCTACGTGGGTTCCGTGGCTGGCATCGGGGCCCTTCACGTCGTTGTTGCCATAATGGCGTTCGTAGGAGTCAGCATAGTTGTCGCCAACGATGGTCCGCACGTTCAAATCCACATTGTAGTGGTATTTTGCCTGACTGCCGAAATAGTCAATGCCTCCCTGAATCTGTTCTCTCACCTCTTCAATGGTGGCTCCGTCGTCCACCATGGAGGCCAGGATTTTGGAAGCCTGGATGAGGGCAGGATCGGTTGATTCAAAACTGTTGAGGTCGTCGGCAGTGGGTTCTTCCTTTCCGATTTGCTCCAGCACTTTGTTCACTGATTCCAGAATGCCGGTGTACATCTTCATGTTGTTCTCCGCTTTGTGATGCTCTTCCTCAACGGTTTCCCTGAGCTGCATATAGCGGTCGTATTCTTTCTTTTCTTTCTTCGACAAACTGTTTCGATCCACGCCGTTGAAGCGGGTTTTGTACCATGCCACCAGACGGGTAATTTCCAATTGGTCCTGATGAACGTTTTTGCCGTCTTTGCCTCCGATGAAATTCCAGCCATACACATCGTCCACATAGCCATTGCCATCGTCGTCAATGTTGTTGCCGGGGATTTCACCGGGGTTGTGCCACATTACATCTTTCAGGTCTTCGTGCATATAATCCACACCTCCGTCAATGACTGCTACCACTACCGGAATGGATTCCTTGCCTTTGAGCAAATTGTTGTAGGTCTGCTCCGAGCTCACCCCCATGTAGCCGTCGGCCAGTTTGTCGAGGTGCTGCCAGTTTTCCGGTGGTGCAGCGGATTGGGCCATCACCAGCACCGGTAACGTCAGGATGAAAGTGTTCAAAAGGAGTTTCAACTTCATTGTTCAATTTATTTTTGATGAAAAAAAGCAGGCAAAAGTAGTGCTTTTGAGAGCATAAGAAAGTGCTGCAAACAGCATTTAGACCACCGCCTGCCAACCAGAGACAAAAGGCGCTAATACTTTGCTACAGACCAGTTGGAAATGGTAGCGTTGCGGAATTGTTCAGACCCTGGCAAAAAAAAACGCCTGACGAAAGGCGTCAAGCGTTTGTTCATAGGTTTGTAAAAAAGCAATGAATATGTCTTTATCAGTGTTGCACCATCAGTTTTTGCGTCAGGTAGCCTTCCTGGTTGCTGAGGAATACAAGGTGCATACCTTCGCTGAACTCAGCGCAATTGATTTTCAACCTTTGTTTGCCGGCAAGTACTTCTACTTTTTCCTGGTGTACCGTCCGACCCAGCAAATCTAATACACGGAGTTCGAAATTCCCTGCAAATATGGAAGAAATTTCTAATGTGGCTTCACCGGAGGCGGGATTGGGCATCACATCCATGCTCATCAGGCCTTTGAATGATTCCGAAACAGCGCTCACCGGACAAGGAGTAGTGTCATCGGCCAGGAGGTTGATGGAATAACTGCCCGGTGCCAGGTTGTCGTCGGGGAATGAGATCGGGAAAGGCAACGGAGACCCATTCACAAAGGCTGCACCGACGATGGTGAGTGCATATTCACCCGGAACATTGTCGGAAGTGGGGGTGCCGAACAAATTGGCACAACTGAGGGTATTCTTTTCAAAGGTGCAGTTGGGGGGATTGCAGATGTAATTCAGCCCCACCGGCAGGCCCTGTACTTCGTTGATCTTGATGCTGTCGAGCGGGAAAGAAAAGGCCCCAAAGGTAATGGTATCGCCAACTACCACGGTAAAATCAAAACTGAACGGCTGGCCGACGATGGCACATTCTGTAATGCCGCCATCGGGAGACAGGTCGGGCTCGTAAGGGGCGGGATAAACTCCCGAGGTGGAATCAGCGTACATCTCATTCGGCTCACACATTTGACCGAAGGAAAGAACGGTGGTGAAAACAAACAAAAAAACGGGGAGTACAGATTTCAACATAGTCGCAAGCAGTTTTTGGTTGATTAGAAAGTTCGAAGATGGTGAAAATTCCGAAAGCTGAAAACGTTCTGATGAAAAAAGCACAAGTGAAGGTCAAATTTAACAACCTTGCTTTCTTATTTTTTCTTCTCAATTCAGATTTTACCTTTGCCCGCCACATCCGGGTTGGATTGCGACCCGCCGCCCGCCAGATTCTGAGACCCACCCAATCAAGGTTTTCTTCTGAAAGACAATCCGATTGCTAAATTTGGCAGCACAATCGGATATTGTGGAACCACAATCTCCTGAGAAACTGCCTCCCGGCAACTTGCCACCCGAAATGGAGTGGAGAGCTTCCGGGAATCAAAACACTGTGAACTCATGCTGAAAAGAACTACTGTAGTATTGTTGATCTTACTTTCTGTTCTCTCATTTGTGAAAGCACAAAATGCGGTTTTGAAAGGCAGGATCGTGGATGCCAGGGACAAGACGCCGCTCATTTCAGCCACCATTTTAGTGGGTGAAACGGGCACCATTTCTGACCTGGACGGAGCCTTTGAAATGAGCGTTCCTCCCGGCAGTTACACCCTCACTGTGACCTATGTGGGTTATGAGCCTTTTGAACAGGAGGTCAGTTTATCCGAAGGTCAAAAACTTGAGCTGGAAATTGAGCTGACACAAAGCCCCAACCTCCTGCAAACAGCCACAGTGACCAGTGGCAAGCACGAGCGGGCATTGGGTGAGGTAACGGTCTCACTGGACGTGATCAAACCCACCTTGCTGGAAAACACCAACCAGACCGGACTGGACGGCTTGCTGGAAAAAGTGCCGGGAGTCAGCCTGGTGGGCGATCAGGCGAACATCCGGGGCGGATCCGGCTTCAGCTACGGAGCCGGCAGCCGGGTACTGCTGCTAATTGATGACATGCCAATTTACCAGGCCGATGCCGGTTTTCCGCAGTGGGAAGATGTGCCCATCGAAAACGTGGAACAAATTGAAGTGGTGAAAGGCGCAGCCTCGGCATTGTACGGTTCGTCAGCGCTCAACGGCATCATCAATGTGCGCACCGCTTACGCCAAAAGCGAACCGGAAACGAAACTGGCTCCCTTCTACAAGTTTTACGACGCACCAAAAAACAAGGCCGCCAAATGGTGGACAGAACCGAGATACACCACCGGCCTGAGCTTTGCCCACAGGCGCAAATCAGGCAAACTGGATGTGGTGTTGGGTGGCTACTACTACCGAAACAACAGCGTGCAGGACAGCACCATGTCCCGAAGGGGGCGTTTTAACCTCAGCACCCGATACCGCATCACCGACAGGCTGTCGGTGGGTGTCAATGCCAACGTGAACAAATCCAAAGGAACTTCTTTTTTCTTCTGGAAAGGCATTGACAGCCTCATCTACCGGCCTGCGCCGGGTGTTGTTTCCTCTTCGCAGAACCTGCGCTACAACATTGACCCTTACCTCGTGTACTTTGACCCTGCCGATAACCGACACCGTTTTCAGGGTCGCTATTTCAGCGTCAACAACGACACCGGAACGGATGAGGCAGATCAGTCCAACATTTCTGACGTGTACTATGCCGAGTACCAGTTCCAGCGAAAAATGGCCAAACTCGACCTGGTGTCAACTGCAGGAATCGTGTACACGGGAACCAAAGTGCGGGCGCCCCTGTACGGCGACACCACCTTCACCTCCAGAAACATCGCCGGTTACCTGCAACTGGAAAAACGCTTTTTCAATCGCCTGAACGTTTCGGCCGGCTTCCGCTTTGAACACAACGTCGTGCTGACCCCCGAAGTCATCAGCCTGACCAATGGCAGCGTCAGCATCATTGATACCATCCCAAATGGTGAGATCCGGGAATCCCGCCCGGTGTTGCGCATCGGCACCAGCTATGAACTCAGCAAAGCCACTTACCTGAGGGCCTCGTGGGGACAGGGCTACCGCTTCCCTACCATTGCCGAAAAGTTCATCTTTACCGTATTTGGCGGAACGCCGATACGCCCCAATTTCGACCTGAAATCAGAAACCGGCTGGACCGCCGAACTCGGCCTTCGCCAGGGTTTTGCCGTGGATGGGTTCAACGGTTTTCTGGACCTGGCCGCCTTCTGGTCGGAATACCAGGACATGATGGAGTTCAATGTGGTGTTGGCCCTGCCGCTTTATTTCCAGTCGCAGAATGTGGGGGATACCCGCATCCGGGGCATCGAGGCCAGCATTACCGGGAGAGGAAAGATATTCGGAGCGGATTTCAACATCCTGGCGGGCTACACTTTTATTGATCCCCAATTCAAAGACTGGCCCCCTGTTGATTCGCTCAAGAACCCCTCCCCCACTTTCAAAGAAACACAGGCCTATAAAAACGCCCTCAACTCCAGCATTTGCAGCCCGGTTGAAAACTGTGAAAACATCCTCAAATACCGCTTCAGGCACTCCGTCAAATTCGATTTTGAAACCACCGTCAGGTCCTTCAGCCTGGGCGTGAGCTGCAACTACAACAGCTTCATGAAAAACATCGATGAAATATTTGAAGCCGTGATCGTTCCGGGGCTGAGGGAGTTCAGGGAAAAACACAACAAAGGCGATGTCATCCTGGGCCTCAGGGCCGCCTACCATCTGTCAGAAAACCTGAAAGGCAGCTTCCTGATTGACAATGCCCTCAACAGGGAGTACAGCGCCCGACCCGGCAAAGTGGAAAACCCGAGAAATTTCACCCTCAGGGTGGATTACAGGTTTTAATTGCCCCCCCCGACGAAAAAAATCCCCCTTCCACAGGTAGGGGGATTTTTCATTTCAGGCATCATCAAAACGGGTGTGGGTTCCAAAAGGCTGTAACCCACATATCAGGATTTGCGTCTGAACCGGCAAAGGCAATTTCGATGGATGGAAACCCTGTCGTTTATCGAAAAATATCCTGGGCCGTTTTGTTGCCTTCTACATTTGCGCATCACCTTTTTTGAACTGTAAAATCATCCGACTTATGAAGACCAAAACCTTCCTCATGGCAGGGTTGCTCCTGCTGTGTGCCACCCTCACACGGGCACAGACTTCCCAAACAAAGGGATCCATTTCCGGCCTTGTGCTCGATGCTTCACAACAACCCATTTCCTTCGCCAACGTGCTGTTGCTCAATGCCGAAGACACCAGTCTTCTGAAAGCGGAGTACACCACGGAGGACGGCACTTTTGAAATCCCGGCAGTGCTGCCGGGCGAGTACTTCGTCCAGGTGAGTTATGTTGGCCTGCCGGTCAAATCCACCGCACCCTTTCGTTTTGCCGAAGGGGAGATAAAAAGGCTGGAAACCATCGTGATGGACGACGCAAGTGTGGACCTTGCCCAGGCCACGGTCATTGCCCGAAAACCATTGGTGGAAGTGCACCCCGACAAAACGGTGTTCAACGTAGAGGGCAGCATCAATGCCACCGGCAGCGATGCCATGGAATTGCTGCGAAAGGCACCCGGGGTCATCGTTGACAACAACGACAACATCATTCTCAGCGGAAAAAACGGCGTCCGTGTTTTCATCAACAACAAACCCACTTACCTGAGCAGTGAAGACCTGGCCAACTACCTGCGCACCTTGCAGAGCAGTGAAATCGAGCGCATCGAGGTCATCACCAACCCTTCGTCAAAATACGAGGCTGAGGGCAATGCAGGCATCATCAACATCAAACTCAAAAAGGACAAACGGCTTGGCACAAACGGCACGGTGAACCTCGGCTATTCACACGGTATCAAACAGCGATACAACGGCGGCATCAGTGGCAACTACCGCAACAAAGTGTTGAATGTTTTTGGCAGCTACAACTACTACGACGGTGCCAACTTCAATGAAAACAACCTGTACCGGGAACAGTACGACCTCATCGTTGACCAGCGCTTTGGCAATGAGAGCAACTGGAAGTCGCACAACCTGCGTTTGGGAACCGACTTCTTCCTCGATAAAAAATCAACCATCGGTTTTTTGCTCACAAGCAACAAAAACAACTACACCGATGATTCCGAAGGCACTGCTTTTCTTTCAAGCCCGGTGAGCGCAGCAGTTGACAGCACACTCATGGCCCTGGCAAATTCTTCCGGTGAGCGGGACAACTACAACGCCAACCTGAACTACCGGTTTGACGACGGAAAAGGCCTGATATGGAACCTGGACCTGGACTATGGTTTCTTTAAGAACAACGACGTTCAGAACTTGCCCAATACCTACCTGGCCGGCGACGGAAGCGACCCGGACGCTGTTTTGAGCGAGTACATTTACAAAACCATCGCCCCGACCGATATTGACATTTATGCTTTCAAACTTGACCACGAGCGCAACATCGGCAAGGGTAAACTCTCAGCCGGTGTCAAGACCAGCTATGTGAAAACCGACAACGATTTCCAGTTCTTCAATGTCATCGAAGACGACCCGGTGGTTGACCCCGACCGCACCAATCACTTCATTTACACCGAGTGGATACAAGCGGCCTATGCGAACTACCAGCACCAGTTGGGCAAGGTGGGTTTTCAGGCAGGCCTCCGGGTGGAGCACACCAACTCCGAAGGTGACCTCACAGCGCTGAAGCCGGTAAACGACCAGAATGTAAAAAGGGATTACCTCGACTTCTTCCCCTCGGCCGGCATCACCTGGCAGGTGAACGACATGAACATGCTTCAGGCTACCTACAGCCGCCGGCTGGACCGCCCGTCATACCAGGACCTGAATCCGTTTGAAGGCCGTGTGGATGAGCTGACTTTTCAGAAAGGCAACCCCTTCCTGAACCCGCAGTACACCAACAGCGTACAGCTCACCCACACTTACAGATACATGTACAACACCTCCATTTCGTACAGCAAGACCACCGACCTGATCGCCAACATCACCGATGTGGATTCGAGGGATTCCGCTGCGGCTTTCCTGACCACCGACAACCTGGCCAGCCAGAAAAACCTCAGCCTGACCTTCAGCGCTCCCGTTTCCCTCGCCAAATGGTGGAACAGCTACGCCAACCTGAATGCCTACCGCACCCACAACCTGGCCGATTTCGGCGACGACAAAACGGTGGACATCACCGTCTATGCCTTCAACATCTACATGCAACACTCTTTCACCCTGCCCAGGGGCTTCGTTGCTGAAATATCGGGCTGGTACAACTCACCGGCCGTTTGGGAAGGCACCTTCGAAACAGATGACATGTGGAGCATTGACGCCGGCGTGCAGAAAAAATTCCTCGGCGATGCCCTGTCCCTGAAACTGAGCGTAAGTGACATCTTCCACAGCCAGCAATGGTCGGGCAGCAGCAAGCTCGGTGTACTCCACATCCGCGGCAACGGCTACTGGGACAGCCAGCGCCTAAAAGTCAACCTGACCTGGAACTTCGGCAACCAGCAAGTGAAAAGCGCCCGCCGACGATCAACCGGCCTGGAGGAGGAGCAGAAAAGGATCAAAACGAATGATTGATTTGAGGAATTGAGTCCCGACATTCGTCGGGAGAGGAACTGAGGAATCGAGGAACTGAGGAATGAGTCCACTGCAAAAAGTGGTATTTGCGTCAAAAGAGGTTATTCCTTCTGGAAAAATGTCGGACAGAGTCCGACAAGATATGGTCCCGGACGGAGTCCGGAACCAGCGTCACTGCTGGCGCCGGACTCTGTCCGGTGCCTCATCCAGCCGGACTCCGTCCGGCATGTGAGCATTCAAATTCCCGTCGGAATTAATGAATTAAGGGTTTTTGCAGTGCACTCAGGAATCGAGGGGTTTATCCCGTCCCGAATTTGATTCGGGATCGGGATCACCCCCTCTCACCCCCTCTCAACCTTCCGGGTCAGGGCTTAGCCCTTATCTTTGTCCCAAAACCTGTACTTCCGATGACCAAACTGCTCATGGTGATCATTGCCGCACTTTTCGTGGCCTTGCTCTTCCTCAATTTTTACTTCAGAATAAAAGTTTTCAAGCTCTACAAGAAACTGGTGGAAAACCGGGTTGAGTTCGGAGCCGCCCATTTGTTCAACAAGCAAAAGCTGGAGGCTGAGATCATCCCCCGCTACCCCGACATGCAAACCGAGATCCGCACATTTTGCAGCCATATCCAATACTCCGTAAAAATGGCCACCGGCCTGATCGTACTCATCACGGCCCTGGGGGCGGTTTTAATGTACACCCGGTAATTGTAGAGACCTTGCATGCAAGCTCTTCGATAATCAAATAACCCTTTTTTGAAGACGTTGCGGTGCAACGTCTCTACGGACAAACCATTTTAAATGAAATCAATAATTTTTCTCCTTTCCTCACTGCTTCTCACCGGTTGCTTCCAGATTATCGAAGAGATCAACATGAAAGCAGATGGTTCGGGTGAGATGGTGCTGACCCTGGACATGAGTCAGAGCGTGGACAAGGTTCGTGCTTATCTCGATGCCGGTGTCGTGGAAGGAAAAGAAATACCCAGCCAAAGCCGGATACAGTCTTTTCTGGACGACCTGGAGGGTGACCTCAGAACCATGCCCGGTCTGTCAGGGGTTGACATTCAGAGCAATTGGACCAGTTTTATTTTCAAAGTGCGCTGCCGGTTCAAAAAGGTGGAAGACCTTGACAACGCCATGTACGAGCTGGCAGGAAAGGCCACCGCCAACAATGGGAAAAAGTGGGAGCCCAAACCCAATTACCGCTACCAGAACGGCATTTTCCGAAGGCTGTTCGAGTACAGCCTCAAACCCGATGAATTTCAGAACCTGCCCACTTCCAGAAAAGTCATGTTGGAACAAGCCAAATACATGGTAATTTACCGCTTTGAAAAAGCCATTGACCACTACAGCAACCAGGCTTTTCAGCTCAGCCCGAGCCGCAAAGCCGTCATGTTGCAAACCACCCCTGCCGACATTGCCACGGGCAAGGTGAAACCAGCCACCGAAATCACTTTCAAATAATCTTCACCTCACCAATTCCTTTTTATGAAAACGATCTGCAAACTTTCCCTTTCCATTTACCTTGCCCTCTGTCTTTTTTCTTCCCTCGCTGCGCAATCGGTGTGGAGCTATGTGCCTTCTGACGCCGGCCTTGTATTGACCGCCGATTTCGACCACCTCGGCAAAAAGGTGTCCATGAAAGACCTGCGCAGCATTGACTTCATCGAGCATTTCCTGCAGGAGGAAGTGTTGTCCGTACCCGGCAAGGAAGGCGAAGTGATCCGTGACCTGCTGGATGACCCCGCCAAACTCGGCCTGGACATCTCCCAACCGATTTGCATGTTCATTAGCAGCAAAGGTGACCTGGGCTACTTCAACCTCCTCATCAAACTGAGCAACATCGCCACCTTTGAGCAAATGGTCTTCAACAGCCTGAAAAGCCCGGACGATATCATCCTGGAAAATGAAACCTATCAGCTATTCGTGAATGACAGGGGTGAACTTGCCATCGCCTGGAACCAGGACATCCTGGCCTTGACCTTTATGATTGACATGAGCTTTCTCAACCGCCCGGCCACCACTCTGGATGGCTATGAGGACCTGGACCAGGACCCTGAATGGCTGGAAGAAGACGAGATGAACGAACAGAAACCGGCGGAAATTCCTCAATTGCCGGCGGAAGAAATGAAGCCAACGGAGGAGCCGGCCATTATCGAAGAACAGAAAGATTATGACCCCATTGCCGAACAACTGGCCCGCGATGCCAGAAAATTTGAACAACTGGGCCAGTGGGTGGACAAACTGATGAACCGCAAATACCTCATGGCCATCTCGGTTGACGAAAACTTCCGCAAAGCCGTAGCTGACCGTAGTGACATGCACCTTTGGATGAACTACGACTGGTTCATGCAGTTGTACGGCAACAGCTTTTCCCGGGAAATGGGAATGGTGGATAGAGATTTTCAGAAAATAACGGGCATCCTCACGCCCATGATGGAAATGTTCTATGCCGACACCTACGTTTCTTTTTCCGGCAATTTCAACGACGGCCTGATGGAGTTCAGGTCAAAGATTTTTCACAACGAAGACATCGCATCGTTTTACAAAAAGTCTTTCGATACCAAACTCAACAAACGAATGCTCCGATATGTGAAAGACGACGGTGAGTTGTTCGGCTATTACTTCATTAACCTGAGCGTCAAAAACGCCATTGACGAAGGAAAAAAACTGCTCTACAAAATACTTGACAACACGCCGCAATACGGAAACCTGGCCAAAGATGCCGTAAAGATCCTCGGCATCGTCATTGACGAAGAGGCCATCGGCAATGTGTTGAAAGGCGACCTGATGCTGGCCGTTTCCGGCATGCAGAGTGTGCAGGTGACGCAAAAAACCTGGGAGTTTGACGAAGATTTCAACCTGATCAGCAAAGACACCACGGTTTTGCAGGATATGCCCATCATGACCATGCTGATGTCCTATGGCAGCAAAAACGACTTGATGAAATTCATAGACCTGGGTGTCCACAGCGAGGTGCTCCGGCAGGAGGGCAGGTACTATACCGCCACCATTCCGGAAGTAGGTGTCAAGTTTTACCTGGCCCTTGAAAACGGTCTGTTCATTGTGACGAATGACAAGAGCCTGGTTCAAACAAGGCTTTCCACCGGCTACCCCAAATCCCGGCGCCTTGGCAAACAGCACCGCAAAACGCTTTGCAAAAGCAGCTCGGTGATGTACTGGGACATCTCCCACACCCTCCGGGCTGTTGCAGGCTCCGAAATGGGGCAATCACCCAGTGTGCAACCCATGCTGGAGCGCCTGGCCAGCGAAGTGAAAAGCCTGGAGGCCTATTACGACAAATTCCAGGGAGACTCGCTCAACGGCGAAGTACACCTGCACCTGTTTGATGAGTCGGAAAACTTCCTGATGAAGCTCCTCCAGGTCGTCAACGAATTGTACCTCGAAAATTCCGGGGGAGCCCGGACTTAAACACCATGACAGCAACTAGCTACCTTGAAATTGCCGCTGCGCTTTTCGAAGCAAATGGCGACCCTGAGCGGGCAGTGAGGCAGGCAGAATACATGCGCAACAAGTTCCGCTATTTCGGCCTGAAGTCGGCAGAATGGAAAGGACTGGCAAAGCAGCTTTTCTCGGAATACGGCCTTTTGCCAACGGATGAGCTCGCTGACCTTTGCCGGCTGGCCTTTGACCTCGACGAGCGGGAATTGCACTACCTGGCCGTACAAATGGTAGAGAAATCCATGCGCAAACTGAAAGCCGACGACATTGCCCTGATCGAACTCCTCATCACCACCAAAAGCTGGTGGGACACCGTGGATTGGGTAGCCAAACTGGCCGGAAAGCATTTTCAGCGCTTCCCGGAGTTGCGGTTGCCCGTTACTGAAAAATGGATCGCCTCCGGCAATATCTGGCTACAGCGAACCAGCATCATCTTCCAGCTCAGCTACCGGGAAAAGACCGATTTCGAACTGATGAAAAAGTACATCCTGGCCGTAATGCCCACCAACGAGTTTTTCCTGCAAAAAGCCGCCGGCTGGGCCCTGCGTCAGTATTCGAAGGTAAACGCACCGGCCGTCATGGATTTTCTGAATGACCACCCCGAATTGCCGAACCTGACAAAAAGGGAAGCGGTGAAATGGCTCGTAGCTCCCCGTGCCGATGCCGATCCCGAAAGCTTTCGGGATTCGGCATCGGCATCGGGGGAGGGATGAGGGATGAGGGATGAGGGATGAGGGATGAGGGATGAGGGATGAAAGGTTTCATCGCTGCTCCAAACCCTAAACCCTACACCCTACACCCCCGTCTGGCCTGGCGCCAGCCTGTCCGGCGGCCAGACGGGCCGGACAGGCTACACCCTAAACCCTAAACCATCCAAACCCATCAACTCCGCCCAACAAAATATCAAAGTGCAATGGCTCGTCGTCAGCGTGGGGCTGACGCTTTTTGCCATCAAGGTGCTGGCCTGGTGGCTGACGGACTCAGTGGCCGTGCTGACCGATGCCATGGAGAGCACGGTAAATGTTATGGCGGGTTTTATCGGCCTTTACAGCCTGTACTTATCGGCCAGGCCCCGCGACCGGGAGCACCCTTACGGCCACGGCAAAGTCGAATTCATTTCTGCCGGCATCGAGGGGGCGCTGATCACCATAGCCGGACTCCTCATCATTTTCGAGGCCCTCAAACGCCTGCAAACGCCCCAACCGATCGGAAACCTCGACGAAGGTATTTTTCTCGTCGCAATTTCGGCGGTGGCCAATTTCATCGTGGGTTGGATAGCCGTTCGGCAAGGCCGCAAAAACAACAGCCTGGCACTGGTGGCCAGCGGCAGCCACCTGCAATCCGACACCTGGACCACCCTGGGCATCGTGGGCGGTCTGTTTCTGCTGCGCTTCACCGGTTGGCTGTGGGTTGACAGCCTCGTGGCCATCATTTTCGCCATAGTCATTATCTTCACGGGCTACCGGATCGTCCGGAGCTCCATCGCCGGGGTGATGGACGAGGCCGACGAGCAATTGCTGGCCAGGCTGGTTGACTGTCTTCAGAAAAACCGAAGGGAAAACTGGATCGACATCCACAACCTGCGAATCATCAAATACGGAGCGGTGCTGCACCTCGACTTCCACCTCACCGTGCCCTGGTACCTGAGCGTGAAAGAGGCCCACTCCGAACTGGACGACATTGAAGCCACCGTCCAAAAACATTTTGGCACCAGTGTCGAAATGTTCGTACACACCGACCCCTGCCGCCCGGCCGCCTGCCCCATCTGCCAGAAAACAAACTGCCCCGAACGCAAAAAACCCTTCGTAAAAACCCTCACCTGGACGGTGGACAACATCTCCTCCAACCAGCGACATTCGGAGGACAGCCTTTTGTAGCTCGTGGCTCGTAGCTCGTGGCTCGTGGCTCCCCGATACCTCGGGGCAGGCTGTAGCTCGTAGTCAGAGCTAGCCCCTCCAAACTCTAAACCCTACACCCTAAACTCTAAACTTTTTTTAACCACAGAGTAATCCTGCTAACCTTCATAACCTTCATAACCTTCATAACCCTCATAACCCTCATAACCCTTCATAATCCTCCATAATCCTTCATAATCCTCCATAACCCTCACAACATGACTCGCTTCGCAATCCTCGTAACAGCTTTAGTTTGCAACTTTCTTTTTGCTTTTCCTTCGGCAAAAGGCCAATTAGCTCCCGAGGCCACTTTTCAGCCGATGGACATTTTCGAGTTGGAGCACGTATCCGCTCCGACCATCTCCCCGGATGGTTCACGGATTGTATTTCTTCGGAATTTCCGGGATGTAATGACCGACCGAACACTGGGCAACCTTTGGATAGCCAATTCCGACGGTACCGGAATGCGGGCGCTGAGTTCCGGTCTTCACAACGACAGTTCTCCTGCCTGGTCGCCGGATGGCAGCCGGTTGGTTTACCGCTCAGACAAATCTGGCAAAACCCAGCTCTACCTGCGCTGGATGGACAAGGGCGAGGAAGCCATGCTCACCAACCTGACCGAATCGCCCGGCCGGCCGGTGTGGTCGCCTGACGGGAAGTGGCTGGCATTCACCATGTTTGTTGCCGAAGAAAAAAGCAGCCCGGTGAAACTGCCGGCGTCCCCCAAAGGCGCCAAATGGGCCGATGCGCCCAAATACATTGACGACCTGAAATACCGCAGCGACGGTGCCGGCTACCTCCGCCCCGGCCACCGCCAGCTCTTTGTACTGCCGGTGGAGGGTGGCACGCCCCGACAATTGACCGAAGGGCCATACAATTGCGGCAATCCTGTTTGGAGTGCTGACAGCCAAAGCCTGCTCTTCTCCGCCAACCGCCACCCCGATTCAGAAACCGAACCTGCCAACAGCGAGATTTACGAAGTGAACCTGAATGGCGGCACACCAAATGCCCTGACCAACCGAAAAGGGCCTGACAGCAACCCCGTGCTTTCTCCGAACGGCAAGCTAATCGCCTACACCGGCCACGACGAGCAGTACCTCGGCTACCAGATCAACAAGCTGTACGTCATGAACCGGGACGGCTCCGGGCCCCGCCTCATCAGCCGGGATTTTGACCGGAGCATCCAAAACATCCGGTGGAGCGGCGATGGCAAAGGCATTTACTTTCAATACGACGACCGGGGACAAACAAAAGTGGCCCTGATGACCCTCGACGGAAAAAGCCGGGACATCACCGGAAAGGTCAGCGGCCTCTCCATTGGCAGGCCGTACAGCGGTGGCAGTTACTCCGTTTCCCGGAACGATCGCATTGCCTTCACCCACGGTGACGCCACCCACCCTGCCGATCTGGCCACCTGCACCCCCGATGGAAAGGTCAACCGCATCACACATCTCAATGACGACTTGTTTGGGCACAAAAGCCTCGGAAAAGTGGAAGAGCACTGGTGCAAAAGCAGCTTCGACGGTTTGGATATCCAATACTGGGTCTGTTACCCGCCCGGTTTTGATCCGGCAAAAAAATATCCCCTCATTCTGGAAATTCACGGCGGCCCATTTGCCATGTACGGCAACCACTTCGCTGCCGAAATCCAGCTCTACGCTGCTGCCGGCTACCTCGTGGTGTATGCCAACCCGCGGGGCAGCTCAGGCTACGGCAGCGATTTCGGCAACGAGATCCACCACAACTACCCCAGCCAGGATTTCGACGACCTGATGAGCGTCGTGGATGCCGTTATCGCCTCCGGCAATGTTGACGAAGAAAACCTCTTTGTGACCGGTGGCAGCGGGGGCGGCGTACTCACCGCCTGGATCGTCGGCCACACCGACCGCTTCCGGGCAGCGGTGGTGGCCAAACCCGTCATCAACTGGTACAGTTTCGTGCTCACTTCCGACAACCCGGCTTTTTTCTACCGCTACTGGTTTCCCGGCCTGCCCTGGAACCAACTGGAACACTACATGAAGCGCTCGCCCATCACCTACGCCGGCAATGTGAAAACCCCTACCATGCTTTTGACTGGGGAGGTGGATTACCGCACCCCCATCGAGGAGTCCGAACAGTTTTACACCGCACTGAAACTGGCGGGAGTGGATGCGGCGATGGTGCGATTTCCGGAGGCCTCACACGGCATTGCGAGGAAACCGAGCTACCTGATGTCGAAAGTGCTGTACGTGCTGGGCTGGTTTGAAAAGCATGAAAAAGAGTGAGGTTGAGAGGGTTGGAAGGTTGAGAGGAGTTGAGAGGGGTTCAGAGGGGTTCAGAGGGGTTGATCCCGATTCCCAGGCTTGACTTGGGATCAGCCAACGACAGTTGCAGTCAACTCCAACGTGTAATGCCTTTTTGCTGAGGACCCTGCACTTACTGCACCAGAATCTTTTTCGTCGCAATGTCCCGGCCGGTGTTCACCCGGAGCAGGTAAACACCCGGTGGCACTGACCATGTAAGCGGGATGGAATTGAGGCCCTTGTCGAGCGTTTTTCGGATGGGTGTGCCAACCGCCTTGCCATCGGGGGTTAAGAGCTGAAAGCCGGCCTGGACTGGCTCATTCACCGTTATCTGAACTTCAAAAGTTCCGGGATTTGGATTGGGACTGACCGTCAGGTTGTCTTTCAGACGGCCCTTCACCTCTGGATAGATTCGACGTATCAGGGCCCTGTCATCAGGAGGGAGGTTTGCATCGTCCAGTTCACCGCCCAGCATGTGCACGTTCAGATGGACGGGAACAGTGGTCCAATGCCCCCTCATCAATCTGGAGCGCTCGCTGAAAACCAGTTTTTGCCCGGGCTTCAGCTCGATGTGCAGTTCTTTCTCCGGTGCTTCCGGGTAGCCCATCAGCATCATGCGGCCATCAATGATGAGGGTGGCATTTTCACCGAATTCCAGTTTTGAGTCCGGAAACATGGCCAGTATGCCCAGGCCGTAGTTCCCGTAATTAAAAGTGGCCCCATCCCCGATCTTCAGACGGCCGCCCTTGCGGAACATGAAGCAGGCGTTGTAATTGCCGAAGTGGATATCCCCGTAATTGTAAATGAAACTGGTACCGTCGTTGAAGACGAGTTCCACCACCTGCTCCAGGCACATGCTCATTCCGTTTGAGACGAGATTAACCTGGTGCCTGAGGGTATCGCCTTCCACCATTCCACCCCGCAATTGCGTGAACGGTTGGAACATCAGCACCTCGTTCTGACCGGCGATGAGATTGATCTCTTGCGGCTGTGGCTTGTTGGGGCTGATCTGCACCTCGTGGTATCCGATGTGTTGAGGAGACGGATAGCCGGTGTCAGGATACAGAAAGAGGAAATGGTAAATCCACCCGTTACTATTGTAGAGTTCTGAGATGCCGGCATCGTAGGAACTGCCATTGAAATAGATATCAGGTACAATGGTTGGATTGGGAATCTCCCAGAAAGATGCATCATGTTCCATGACGCCTCCCGTTTCAAAGTACAGTATTGCGTTTGCCGGCAGTTCAGCGGTGAAGGTGATTTTTGCGATGAGGTATTTCAGGGTTCCACCGAATTTTTCGGAAAGGAAGCAGTAAGAAAAGTGACCGAAATCGTTGTTAGGGCCCTCGTTCATCTGGTACCAGCGGAGTATTTTGCCGGTTCCCGACTCATCGGGAATTTCAACACCCGCCAGAAACCCCGTGCAAACTGAATTACTGCAATTCGTGCCATAGTCAATGGGGTATTGCAGTAGCTGCGAGTTATCGATTGCCAGAAAGAAATTGTAAACCGTGTTCGGTTCCAAAACCATGGAATCGAACTTCGCCCTAATGAACAAAGGACGTTCGCTGTCAAGAGAAGACAGATCACAATTTGCGCCTTCACTGGCCTGAGAAAATGGAAAACACCGCGTAGTGTCCACGTCACCGTCCCATTGATCATTCACCGTCTGGTAAACCATCCAATGGTCCGGCACTGTTATCGTCTGAGTGGGGTTGCAGGGATTTACCACTGTGTGCAAATCTTGGAATGGCAACCACAACTGCCCGTTTACCGAAGAGAAACAAAAAAGTGAGACAAAAAGGAGTAGTGAATTTTTCATGACCTGAATATTTTGTTTTGTCCGAAGTTAAGACCCATACTTTTTTTCTGCCATATCAACCCCGCTCTTTGTCGCCCATTGGCCGAACGAGTACGGTCTTCCAACCAGTTCTGATCAGAAGTTTACCAAACCCTGGATTAGACGTTTACCAAACCTTTGGAGGTTTAGTAAACGTGGGTAAAACGACGTGGTTCCTTCGGAAAAGCGACTTTTTGCAGTATATCCTGACCTTACATATACTCAACTCAAAGTGGTTTGAGAATAATCCATCACTCAGGTCACAAGTGTGGGTGGGTAGTTTGGAGTATATTCACTTGTTCTGGTACTTCTTCTTAAACCTTCTGTACAGCATCTCCTGTTTGTTGTCCAGGTTTATTTCTCTTCCTTGAATGAAAGCATGGGTGAGCTTGTTGGTACGCATATCCAGGGCATCCCCCTGGCTGATGAACAGCGTAGCATCTTTACCGGGTTCAATTGAACCGCAGGTATCATCAATGCCGAGGATTTTGGCGGCGTTGAGGGTCAGGCTTTTCACGGCCTCTTCATAGGGCAGCCCGTAGGCCACCGCCTGACCGGCCTGAAATGCCAGGTTGCGGTATTGCCAAAAGCCTTCGTGGGACTGGCAAAACAATACCCCTGCCTCCTGCAAAATGGCCGGTTCCCTAAACGGTTGATCCACGGCCTCATCCTCTCTGGCAGGGGTCCGATGGGTAGAATCCAGGATAACCGGCACTTTGTGTTCCACCAGAAAATCGGTGATCATCCAGGCATCCCTGCCGCCGACGATGGTCGGGATGAGCGCGTATCGCTCGGCAAAAAGCACGGCTTCCTGAATGGCCTGAACCGTATTGGCGTGAACGAACAATTTTTTGGTTCCGTCAAACAGGCCCCGCATGGCTTCAAACTTCAGGTTCACCCTTTCGTGTTCCGGCGTCTGGCTGTAAGCCTGAGCCTGGTCGAAGAAACTTTCCACTTCGCGCAATTGCTCAGCGTACCTTTCATTGCGCTCCATGCGGTGTTGGCGCCAGTTGTAACTTGAAGAAGACGGCCAGCTCAGATGAATGGCAAAGTCGGGTTTGTAAGAGGCATCTTCCCAGTTCCAGGCATCCAGTTGCACCACGCTGGAACTGCCCGAAATGCGACCGCCCTGAGGAACGACTTCTGCCATGAGTACGCCCATAGACCTGACGGTGGGAGTGATTTCGGAATCTGTGTTGAAGGCGATCAACGATCGGATGTTGGGGTTGAACTGCCCCAGTTCCCGGTTGTCATTGGTTGCCCTCACTGCGCCAATTTCCTGAAGGCCAAGGGTGGTGTTGGTTGCGATGAAACCCGGGTAAACATGCATGCCCTTTGCTTCGATGACCCTGTGGTTGGGAAACTGTTGCGTACCGGAAGGTACCACCGCAGTAATTTTTCCTTCGGCAAATGCCACATCGGCATTTTCCATGACTGTGCCGGTGCCCAGGTGTACGGTGGCACCGCTGATCAGCACCGGATCAGACTGGGCGGGTGCCGGAACGGGTACATATTGACCGAAGGAAATATTGAAAAGAAAAAAAGAAAGCAACAGGCTAAGGGTGGGTTTCATGCGTCAGGTGTTTGATCGTGTTTGTCAGGCAAAGATAATTATAGTCCCCGGCCGGCCAACCCCGTCTGTTTAAAACCACGACTAACCCACATGCTCCACTGCCACCAGAAAATAATAAGTCAGCACTCCTGCCAGGTACCCCACCAGCGCCAGCCAACTGATCTTTTTGAGATACCAGATGAAATCTATCTTCAGAATGCCCATGATGGCCACGCCCGCAGCCGAACCGATGATGAGGACACTTCCGCCGGTACCTGCACAGTAGGCCAGCAGTTCCCAAAACGGGTGGTCAACCGGATAGACGCTCATGGGGTACATCCCCATGGCACCAGCCACCAGCGGCACGTTGTCCACCACGGCTGACAGCAAGCCGATCAGGGTGTTGATGATGTACATGTTTCCGATGTGCGTATCCATGGCGAGGGCCAGTTGCGCCAGGTGCCCGGCAGTTTGCAAGCTGGAGACCGCCAGGAGTATTCCGAGAAAAAACAACACACTGGGCGTATCGATGCGTTGAATGACACTGGCTACCAACAGTTTGTGATTTGGCTCCGGCTTCATGCGGCGATGCAACATTTCAGTTGTTACCCAGAGGACACCGAGGCTGAACAACATACCCAGAAACGGAGGCAGGTGCGTTACGGTCTTGAACACAGGCACAAACAGCAAACCCAGCACTCCCATCCAGAAAACCAACTTCTGCTCAAAGCTGGAAACATGGTGCTCTTCATGTTCCACTTCATCTCCATTGGGCTTTTCAATGGTGCCTTTTTCCCGAACCGAAAGGATCAAAAGCGGAACCAAAAGGCAAACAATACTGGGCAACAGCACTTTGATGATGATGTTCAAAGCCGTTATCTGGCCACCTATCCACAGCATGATGGTGGTAACGTCTCCGATTGGGCTCCATGCCCCGCCGGCATTGGCGGCAACCACCACTACCCCGCCGAAAATCCAGATGTCCTCCTTTTCCCGCATCAGCTTTCTTATCAGGGCAGCCATGACAATGGAGGTGGTAAGGTTGTCGAGTACGGCAGAGAAAAAGAAGGAAATGATGCTGATGATCCAAAGCAGCTTAACCCTGTTGGTGGTGTTGATCCGGTTGGTCACCACTTCAAAGCCTTTGTGTGCATCCACCAGTTCAACAATGGTCATTGCTCCCATCAGGAAGAACAGTATCTCCGCTATTTCACCGACGTGCTCCAATAACGCAGCGTCAATTTGCTCCATGTCCATGCCCGCCAGGATGGTTTCCTTTCCTATCACCAGCAACACCCAACATATCACCCCGGTCAGTACGGCTGTGGCGGCTTTGTCAATTTTGAACGGGTGTTCCATTGCAATGAAGAAATACCCGATCACGAACGCAACGATCATTGCTATGTACATGGCTTTTCAGTTTTTGAGCACCTGGTCAGCTTCCGGAATTTTATTTGGTGCTGTGCGCAATTCACAATTTGAAAATCAAGGCGCAATGTTAGCCAAGTACCTTTCATTTTTCAAATCATGCTGCAAAAAATCAATGCGACGAGAGGATGATTTAAGCCACTTGCCACTTGAAA
This sequence comes from Saprospiraceae bacterium, assembly GCA_026993525.1. Classification (GTDB taxonomy): domain Bacteria; phylum Bacteroidota; class Bacteroidia; order Chitinophagales; family Saprospiraceae; genus UBA6168. The sequence continues at coordinate 15,717 of JALWSS010000195.1, read as the reverse complement.
GAAATATCAGTTTGAGAAGAAGCCATTTTTCTATCTTTGCCCGTCATTTTCAACCCTTACAGTAAACCATTACGCACCAAAGATGCCTTATCTTTTTACTTCCGAAAGTGTGTCAGAAGGGCACCCGGATAAAGTTGCCGACCAGATATCCGATGCGCTCGTTGATCATTTTCTCGCCTTTGATCCCAATTCAAAAGTTGCCTGCGAAACATTGGTTACCACCGGCCAGGTGGTCCTCGCCGGCGAGGTAAAAACCCAGACCTACCTCGATGTTCAGCAAATCGCAAGGGACGTCATTGGCAAAATAGGCTACACCCGAAGCGAATACATGTTTGAAGCCCACTCCTGCGGGGTGTTCTCAGCCATCCACGAGCAATCGCCCGACATCAACCGGGGCGTTGAGCGCAGCGCCCCGGAAGACCAGGGCGCCGGCGACCAGGGAATGATGTTCGGCTACGCAACCTCCGAAACCGAAAACTACATGCCCCTGGCGCTCGACCTCTCTCACAAAATCCTTCAGGAACTGGCTGACATCCGAAAGAACTCCCCCGATCTCATGCCTTACCTGCGCCCCGACAGCAAGTCGCAGGTAACCATTGAATACGACGACGACAACACCCCCCGCCGCATAGATGCCATTGTGGTATCCACGCAGCACGATGACTTCGGCAGCGATGAACAAATGCAACAGAAAATACAGCAGGATGTGATCAACATCGTCATTCCCCGGGTAAAGGCCAGATACGCCCCGAAGGTCCAGGCCCTTTTTGACGATCAGATCACCTACTATGTGAACCCCACCGGCAAGTTCGTAATCGGTGGCCCACACGGCGATACAGGCCTGACCGGCCGCAAGATAATTGTGGATACCTACGGTGGAAAAGGCGCCCACGGCGGTGGTGCCTTCTCCGGCAAAGACCCTTCGAAAGTGGACCGCTCAGCCGCCTATGCCACCCGCCACATAGCCAAAAACCTGGTGGCTGCCGGCGTTTGCAACGAGGTGCTGGTGCAGGTTTCCTACGCCATCGGCGTTGCCAGACCCACCAATATCTACATCAATACTTTTGGTTCCGCCAATGTTGAAATGAAAGACAGTGAAATTGCCGGGGTGGTGATGCAATTGTTTGACATGCGCCCCTACGCCATCGAAAAACGCCTCAAACTTCGCAACCCCATCTATTTTGACACCGCTGCCTATGGCCACATGGGAAGAACCCCGGAATTAAAGACCCTCGAGTTCACCGACGGCTCGGGCCAGAAAGTGGTCAAGGAAGTGGAAACTTTCACCTGGGAAAAACTGGACATGGTGGATGAGGTGAAAAAGGCCTTTGGGATTTGATAGGAGAGGGGTTGAGGAACTGAAGAACTGAAGAATTGAGGAACTGAGTGCACTGCAAAAACCCCCATTTTCGAAGGAACCCATGTTTTTGTGAGGTTTTTGAATGGTTTTTTAGGTTTTTGAGATGCGTCGTTGATTGTACTACAGATAGTTAAACATTCAGTTAACACTCAATTATCCATCAACTTTCAGTCGTAATTGGAAATACCACTTTTTGCAGTGGACTCAGGAACTGAAGAATTGAGTCCCGACATTCGTCGGGAGAGGAACTGAGTCCCGACATCCGTCGGGAGAAGAATTGAAGCCCCTTTGCGAATACTGGCAAAGGGGCTTTTCGTTAAGCGGAACCCAACGAACCGGCAACTTGTGCCGTCTGTCAAATTGAGTACAACAGCCTTGTTGAATGATGAAGAAATTCCTTCTTTTTATCCTCTTCGCCGCCTTCGGCGCAATGGCCGGCCTGGCCCAAAACACCCCGGCCATTCCGACGGAAAATGCACAATGGAAAGAATTGCACATAACAATAGCCGGCCCCCTGACCGTGTATGAAGTCATTTGCGGCGACACCACCATCAACCAGCAAACCTGGAGCAAGGTGCACCTGGTGAGTACCGATTCGAATCTGCAGGTGGTTTGGTCCATCTACCAGGGAGCATTGCGCAGCGACCAAACAAAAACCTGGTTTATTCCGGCAGAAACCTCTGGCCCCATCCTCCTCTATGATTTCGAACTGGAAGCCGGTGACACATTCGAGTTGGTGCAACCCGGATCGGGCGGGATGGAAAAATTATTGGTTGATTTCACGGAAGAATTGCTCATCGGCAGCAAGCTCCGGAAAGTGATCCATTTTGAACCCGTCCCGTGGGCGTCTGACGAGGAGTACTGGATGCAGGGCATTGGCAGCAACCGGGGCCTGCTCAACAGGGGCAGTGGCCAGGGACCCGACTATGGCACTGCGCTCTCCTGTTTTCGTCACAATGACGAGCTCGTGAATTTTTCGCAACAAGCCTGTGATTTTCCCGCGATACCGGAGTGCCCTTTCTCCGGCACTTCAGCTCCTGTAAAACCCGCCGTCCGACTGTACGTCAATCCAAACCCGGCGAACGCACAAGTCGAAATCAATGTGTCCGAATCCGGCGCAACTGACTGGGAAGTAAACATTTACGATGTGAATGGGAAATTACTCCAAAGGAAAGTTTCAGCCATGCCCACAAGCCTCGGTGTAAACGAATGGCCCGCCGGGGTGTACCTGATTTCGGTCAAATCAACTGCAGATGCCACCCTGGAGGCCCACCGGCTTTTTGTGGTGCAACACTGAGCCGCTCAGACCACCTTCAGATTCCCTAAATCAGAAAATTCAACACTGCGCGCTGCAATTGTCAGCGCAAAATCCATGGCTTTCCGTTCGTCGCCACATTGCCAGAGGCGAATGGCAAATGCGGTGGCAAATACATCACCTGCGCCGGTGCTGTCAACCGGGCGGGCCGGTTTTGCCGGAAAGTGTTCAGCGCTGCCATTGGTAATCAACTCCGCACCATTGCCGCCGTGAGTGATGATGAGCCTTTTGGCTCGCTGGCGCAATGCTGTTTCCAGCGCCGGTTTTCCCGCCAGGTCTTCATCGCTCATGGAAATCACTTCGGCCTTTTCAGGCCAATTTCCGGGGCCTGGTTCTTTGGCGCTTACCCTGCCCTCCTCGTCCCACTTCCGAAACCAACCCTGTGGACAGATGCAAAGCTGTGATCCCTGAAAGCGATCCACGAAACTGAAATCCACCTCATTGGCAATGGGAGCCAACAGCGCTATGTCAGGCTCCGGCCAGTGCCTGGGCAGTGCCGAAGGTTTTAGTTCTGCTGCCCTGCTCCGCAAAAACTGGATACGGCCTTGGTCGGTGTAGATGTTTTCAAAACAGGTGGTTTCGGACGCCGGAACTACTTTCAATTCGGCAAATGAAAACAGTTCAGAGAAGCTGAAGTCCGGACCGTGGCTGGTAAGTACACGGACCTTGCACCCGAGTTGCCGGGCCACCACGGCTCCGTATGCCACCGCTCCCCCGGCTTTGAATCCGGCTGGAATAACATCGTGGCACAAGTGCCCGATGAGGAGAATATCTGGCTTGTCTGGCATGTTGCGAAACTAAGAGCCTGTTTAAATTCCCATCACTTGGCTGCAAGCGGCCAATTTTATCCTGCACTTCGTTAAATTTTTTCCCGATAGCCATCGGGAGATTACCCGTATCCGCCTGCAAAATTTGCCTCGTTCAGAATAAAATTTGCTCACTTTCGCTCAAGCATGAAAATCTAAACAGGCTCTAAGACGAAAAAAGCCACCCCTGAATAAGAGCGGCTTTTCCGAAACAAGCGGTAACAAAGGCTTTATTGGGCAAGGGTGGCCGGTGCCGGATTCTTGACCGGAACCAACCAGCCGTAGGGGTCTTCTATTTTGCCTGCCCTCATGCCATCTATGGTGGCCTTTGCATACGGCCCGATCTTGCGCGCTTCAACCGGCGGCAAGACCATGTGGAAGTCGTTGTAGGTGATCTCACTGACATGGGAGATGACAGCCGCAGTGCCGGCTCCAAAAGACTCCTGCAATTTGCCGGCTTTGTAAGCCTCGACAAGTTCATCAATGGTGATGGGGTACTCTTCCACTTCATGGCCGGCGTCTCTGAGCAGGCGAATGATGGAATCCCTGGTAACGCCTTTCAGAATGGTGCCGTAAAGCGGAGGGGTGATGACCTTGTTGTCAATGACAAAAAAGATATTCATGGTGCCGCTTTCCTGAATGTATTTGAACTCGCGGGCATCCAGCCAGAGCACCTGATCATAGCCTTTTTCCTGGGCCAATCTCGCCGGCAACAAAGCGCCTGCGTAATTTCCGGCTGCTTTTGCCTCTCCGGTACCGCCCAGCACGGCACGGACGTATTTGGTCTCGGCCAGTAGCTTGACCGGCTTCGGATAATAGGGCCCAACCGGACAGGTGAAGATGAAAAAGAGGTATTTCTCAGAAGGTTTTACCCCGATGAACTCATCCGTAGCGATCATGGTAGGACGGATGTACAGCGCGCTGCCCTCACGGGGAGGAATCCATTCCTGATCGAGACCTACCAGGGTGTGAAGTGCTTTGAGGAACATATCTTCCGGAAACTCCGGCATGCACATGCGTTGCGCAGATCTGTTGAGGCGTTTTGCGTGCATCTCCGGCCTGAAAAGGTATGGATCGCCATCCAGTGTTTTGGTGGCTTTCATGCCCTCAAATATTTCCTGGCCGTAGTGAAGCGCCATGGTAGCCGGGTGCAAACTGAAGTTGTGGAAGGGCTCTATCCGGAAGTTTTGCCACTCGCCGTTCTCGTATTCCGCCAAAAACATGTGGTCGGAAAAAAGACGCCCAAAAGGAAGCTTGTCAAAATCAACTTCGTTGATTCTTGAAGAATTCGTCCTGGTAATTCTGATGTCCATATCCATTTCGTTTAATTTTGCCCAAAGTTATCCATTTCAAGGCTCCGAAGATAGCATAAATTTTTTTGAAGCGGAAATTGCAAAGCGCAATCAAAATAAAAAACTGCAAATTGAAAGAAGCGACAAACGATATTCTGGGTAGTCAATTTTTTGACTTTGATCTTTTTCCCGTCAGCGAGGAGTTTGAAGGGAAAATCACCGGTGAAAATGCCCGGAAGATACTGTTGGTGGTGCACCCTTCTCCCACTGAAGCCGATAGTGGGTTTCTCGCAAAAGTTTTATCGGCCGTGAATGTTGATGCCAAAAGAGACATTTTACTGGCAACGGCAGAAAACAAGCAGACATTTTCACTTTTTGACCTGGTCCGGAAGCACTCCATTGAAGTGGTCCTGATTTTTGGCCTCGCCCCGTCTGATTGCGGGCTGAATCTGAACATGCGCCCCTACCGTCCGATTACCCACAAGGGTGTTCTCTTTCTGCTTTGCAACCAACTTGAAGAAATTGCCGCTAATCAACAACTGAAAAAGCACCTCTGGTCCGCGCTCCAACAGATTTTTCTTCAGAATGACGCCTGATCCACACAGTATGAAAAAACTTGTATTCGCCACCGGCAACGCCAACAAAGTGAAAGAAGTGAACGAGCTGCTCGATGGCAGCCTTGAAGTACTGAGCCTCAAAGACATAGGGTTTGAGGAGGAACTGCCCGAAACCACGGGAACCATAGCAGGCAATGCACTGCAAAAAGCCCGCACCTTGTACCGGGCGCTGAATGTTGACTGCTTTGCCGAAGACACCGGCCTCGAAGTGAACGCCCTCAACGGTGAGCCCGGTGTAAACTCCGCCAGGTATGCCGGTGCGGCAAAGTCTTCTGAAGACAACATTGACCTGCTGCTCAAAAATCTGGCTGGCAGCCCGAACAGAAAAGCCCGTTTCCGAACGGTGGTGGCCCTGATCCTGGATGGTAAGGAGTACTTGTTTGAAGGCATTGCCGAAGGAGAAATTCTTTTGGAAAGAGTAGGTACGGGAGGTTTTGGGTACGACCCCGTGTTTTTACCGAAGGGGGCAAAAAAGACCTTTGCCCAAATGAACGCAGATGAAAAAAATGCCATCAGCCACAGGGGAAAGGCCATCCGGAAGCTAATTTCATTTCTGAAAAATAAAATTGGATAACCAGCTTATTTTCACAAGCTTAGTTTGACACTAATGCGCCAAAACCCTACTTTTACCCGCCAATTTTCGATGAAATGAACGCTGAAAACTTCCACGAGTATTTAAAAAACCCCTCCCTCCTGTACCAGGCCAACTACCAGGAGTTGAAAAGTCTCGTGGTACAGTATCCGTACTCCTCCAACCTCCGGCTGCTGCTGCTGCTCAAAAGCCTGATAGACAACCACAAAGACTTTGACCGCAACCTGGTGCTCGCCTCCATGTACGGCATTGACCGGGCAAAGCTTTTTGACCAGGTCAGAATGTATGAGCAAGCTGCAGCCGCCCCAGAAAATGTGGTGATTGCCGAAGAATACCTCGAGCTGAAAGACCTTTCAGTAATTGAAGACCTCCCGCAAAAAACAAGCACGGAAAAACCGGAACCCCTGGAACAGGCACTCGACATCGAGGAGATGTTCATCCCCGAAGAACCCACCATTCACAAAGCCGGATTGGAAGACATCGAGGATGAAGCTGACTTTCTGGAGGATATTCCTTCGGTAAATCCCAACACGGACCGGGGCGCTCCAACTCCCCCGCCACTGATGAGCCTGGAAGACCTGATGGCCGATGACTTTGCCATTGACGAAGAAGAAGAGGAAATTGGGAATGAGGAGCCGGAAGCGGCCGGAGAAGACGAAGAGGAGAAAGATGTTGAAATTGTTTTTGGAACGGATGATACAACGGAAGAACAGCAAGATGAAATTGACCTGATAGTTGAGGAAGCTTTGCAAAATGCCAAAGAAAAACTCCTCGTAAAGGGCTTTTTCCTTCGGATAATGGACGATGCGGCTGCAATTGCAGGCATCGCAGGAAACCTTGACTTTGAGCCCGGGGCCAAAAGCGACACCCCGGAAGAGACCATCGGGCCGGAAGTTGAGCAGGCAGGGTCAACCGGCACCGCCACCGAAGATGAAAATGTAGCTGATGAAAAACCAGCTGAAGAGGAAAAGGAGGCGCCCGGTAATGATGAAACCCTCTCCCCCACTCCAACGACGAAATTCAGCAGTTGGCTTCAGCAACTGCAACCTCCGCAAGTGAGCAAGGAACCCCCGGTCATTCCAAAGGTTGAAAAAACTGAAAAGCAAGATGAAGAAAAGGAAGAAGAAAGGCAGGTGGTTGACGAGGCAAAGGAACTGGCCGCCAAAAGCGTAGTTGAAAACTTTGACATTGCCACCGAAACGCTTGCAGCCGTACTGGAAGAACAGGGACACTACCGAAAAGCCATTGCAATGTATGAGCGCCTCATGTTGAAATATCCCGAAAAAAGTACTTTCTTTGCGGCCAAAATTGAAGAACTCAAATCTAAATAATCACCATACATCTTGATACCATGGTTTTGATAACTATCCTCATTGCGGCCGTAGCCTTCCTGTTGATCGCAGCGGTTTTGATCCAGAACCCCAAAGGCGGAGGAATTGACTCTACGTTCGGTGGTTCTGCTGCCAACCAGATGTTCGGCGCTGCCCGCTCAGCCGACCTCATCGAAAAAATAACCTGGGGCCTGGCCATTGCGCTGTTCATTCTGTGCATCGTAGCCACCTTCATGGTAGGTGCCGGAGGAGAAGGCGTGCAGTTGCAATCACAATAATTTGACGACCACTTCCTGTGGTTCACGAAATAGCTTCGAAGTGCCCTCCGGCCTTCGGGGCTATTTTTGTTTTCCCAACGTTAAAAAACCAAATCCTGAGGAATGAAAATAGCAGCCATTGTTCCCATGCGCCACAGTAGCGAACGGGTGCCGGGCAAGAATTACAGAGACTTTGCCGGAAAGCCCTTGTACCACAGGGTTGTGGAAGCGCTGCTGGCCTGTGACAAGATTGATCAGGTAGTCATTGACACCGACAGCCCCGTCATTCTGCAAGATGCCACAAAAGCTTTTCCTTCGGTAAAACTGCTGGAAAGGCCTGAGCACCTTCGTGCGGGTGAAATCCCAATGAACGATGTGTTGCTGAACACCATCAGCCGGGTAGAAGCCGATTTTTACCTGCAAACGCACAGTACCAACCCGCTTTTGTCAGCCGCCTCGGTTCGGAAAGGAGTTGAAATGTTTTTGGAGCATTATCCCATTCACGATTCGCTGTTCAGTGTCACCAGGCTGCAAACACGCCTGTGGGATCAATTGGCCAGGGCCATCAATCACAATCCAAACATTTTGCTCAGGACACAAGACCTTCCCCCCGTTTATGAGGAGAATTCCTGCCTGTATATTTTCTCGAAGGAAATCCTTGAACGCAAGCACAACCGCATCGGAGACCGCCCGCTCATGCTCGAGATTCCCCGTGAAGAAGCCCAGGATATTGACGAAGAGATTGATTTTCAAATAGCTGAATACCTGTTCAAAGCCAGGGAAGGCCTGCTCTGATTCAGACGGAGGCTTTCAGAATTTTCCATGCCCACTCCACCATTTCCGTATCTTCGTAAAAAACCGGTGCAATGATTCGGATGCAAGCCAGGGCCTCTGCCCTGCTGCCCACTTTTGGCACCATTTCCTCAGCAGTTCCGGCACTGGCGGGGGCCGTTTGCTTTGAGTCCATCAACCCAAACAGGAAGATGGGTACCCAGAGATTGCGCCGGAAAGCCCTGACCAGAGAGCGACGGGAAGCCGCATTGTCACCCATCAATTTGTACCGGTGAAAAGCCTTGCAGAAATACCAAACTGCCGACCAATCGCCTTTGAACTCCCGCAGCAAGTACGCAGAGTGCTTGAGTTGATCCTGGTGGAGGTAGGCCGCCAGCAGCATTTGCCGAACCTGCAGGTCATCAGCAGGATTCCAGTCAAGCAATTCCCGCAAGTGAAGTATGGCCACTTCGTAATACCCTGACAGGAAAAGTCTTTCTCCAAGGCAGGCTTTGGCTTTCAGAAAGGTGTACAATTCAACCTGTTTCCAGGGTGCCTTCCGGAATTCAATCAGAAGTTGGTCGAGTCTTTCTTTTCCCATGGTGGTTTCCGTGTTTTTCATTGCACGTTGATACCACATCATGGCCTTTTCCGGATGTTCACAGAGGTTGCCCATTTCAAGGCAGGCCTCCGGACACAGCGGGTCCAATTCAAGTGCCTGGTCAAGGATTTGTCTGGCGTCTTCGAGCCGGTCGCTCTTCTCTTTTGCGTGCAGCACGTGTTCCCTGGCCATCAGTTGCCTGAGCAGGCCGGGGTCCTCTTTTCTAAGTGCATTGTAATGAGTCAGGTGCTGTTTTGATTTGACAAAAGCCAGTAATTCATTGAAAGAGCCTCCGTCCAACTGGATGTGAAACAGCATGTTTTTGAAATGCTCAACGGCCAGCTTCCTGCCGGCTCGAGGGGTAATGTTCATGGGTAACAGTAGTTTTTCCGGTTTGGGTTTCAGGCTAATCAGCCGTGATGACAAGGGGATATGTTCGTTCCGGATACCTGGAGGATGGCAGATATGATGCCAAACATAATTTTTTTCTTAATAAATAACCCGCTGCACAATAAGCGCCTGTCACTGCATTCTGATTTTCAATCAATTGCCAGTTATCACGAGAGGCAAAACAACAAAGGCGCCAACATTGCTATGAATGCCGGCGCCTTTTGCTTCGGTAACTGACCTGGTTAATTTCCGAACCGAACCTTGACGGTTTCACCAATCCAGCAGGGAACTTTTTTGGTGTCACCTTCACTGATGCCCATCATGAAAGCTTCATCCTTATCGGGGAGGAAGCTGCTGTAGCGACCGATTTTCTTGTTGGCTTCAGCGGCCACACTGCCGTCAATTGATTTGGCATAGGCATACTTGTCAATAGCGGCGAGGACGGCCAATTGCTTGTCAAAAGAAGAGCTACCGCAAGAATTACTGGTGGAAGCATACATATCACCGATCAGCATGTAAGGCTGCCCCCATCCCGGACGCAATTTGGCAGCTTTCAACGCATGCTGGCGGGCGGATGAGTACCGGTTCAGCTGGCGAAATTCAATAGACGCCTTGTAGAAGTAAAAATCGGCCAGTTTGTCCTGGTTGCCTTCCTCTTTCACTTTGTCAATGGCCTCGTCAAACTTTGCCAGGGCTTCCTGGTATTTTCCTTCTTTGAAAAGGGCTATGCCGTGGTCACCGGGGTTCTCAGCGTAATAAGCAGCCAGGCGGGCGGCGTTCTCTGCGGCAACGACTTGTTCGTACTTGGTCTTCACCTCAGCCACGAAGGGGTCCGTTTCTTCACAGCCCTGGGCTACCAGTTTATTGAAGATGTATTTGAGCAGATCAATGCTGTCAGGGTAAGCCCGGAAATCAGGTTCAAATTTGTTCTTGAAATACTCACAATCGAAGATCTCGTTTTCGATCTGGGCAAAGATGATGTTCATGGCATCTTTGCCCTGCTGGTAATAAGTGCCGTAATTTTTGTTGTTGGCAATGTTGTAATCAGCAATTTCATTGAGCTTCAGGTAAACATTGCGAGCTTCTTCGGCCGTCATCAACCCATTCTGGTAATTGTAAACGACAATGGTGGCATAAGGCTGAAACACCGTGTAGCTGGTGTTGTTGCCCCCGGCTTCAACTGCATTCCTGCAGGCCTCACCAGTGAGCGAATACGGGGAATTCAGGTAATAGAACATATCGTAAACCATGAGGCCGTAGGCGAGTGCCTTGTCCTTTGGATAGCATTCTATGTACTGGTTGTAAAGTTTGAGTATCATGTCTGAGTACTCTTTCTTCTTTGCGGGTTCCGTTTCTTTTTGAAACTTGTCCATGTATAGTTTGATGCCATCGGTATAGTGATACGGGCGTTGGCCATCGGCGGCAGGGGCTTCTTTGTAGGCTTTTTCCCAGTAAGGAAAAGCCTGGTTGTATTCTTTGGTTTTCATGAACTGACGGTACAGCACATGCGCCTCTTCAAGGGCATCTTTGTTCGGTGAGTTGATCCAGGTTTCACATTGGCTGAAAGCCGAGGCTGAGATCACAAGAAGGAATGCGGAAATAGCAAGAATCCTTTTCATCATTGCTTTAATCTTTGTGTTTGAGTTGAAGACGAAACGGCAACAAGCCTGGTCACTTACAAGTTTTTCAGACAAGTCTTGATCGTTGCGGGAATGCTTAGCCGAATTTGCGTTTGAAGAACCAGGAAGTGTCATTGAGAGTGAACCCAAGTGCTATTTTCACAAAGTTCTCCTTTATCCCGTTGTCGGTGTTCAAACGGCCGATTTCCACACCGATATTGACAAAAGAAGTTTGCTGACGTGGCAAAATTACGGGCAATCCGAGCCCCAAAGTCAGGGCGGATCTTTTGAGGTCCTCCAGTCTGGGGTCCTGCCCAAAGTAAAAACCGGCACGGTAACGAACCCGCTGCCAGTAATTGTTGTAAGACGATGGGTTGGGTGAATATTGTGCCCCCACAGCAACCCTGTAGGAATCGTACAAATTTTCCGGTTTCACTTCATTTTCATATTTGCTCCATTGCCCAAAGCTGTATTCCACGCCCACTTTGAGTTTCTGTGCATCCTCGTACATGACACCGAGCGTAAATTCTGCCGGAAGCGTTCCTTTTTGCTTTAGTTCATCATCGGCAAGCAGGGTGTCGGTTTGCGGAGGAGAGTAGGTGAAATTCTCCCGGAGGCGGAGGATTTCATTTTTCGTGGTAAACCCGGCAGAGGGGGTGCCATAAAAGCCAATGACCAGGGTTTGTACATCTTTGGCATTGTCGGGATTTTGCGACAAGGTGTGCCGGTACTGGGCACCCAAAGACCATTGGAATGCCCTGATCGCTATGTTGTCGTAAAAGACGTCGTCATAGGAAGCCTCCAGGCTGTTGAACTGCACCCTTCTTTCGCTCTCGATTTTGCCGAAGAGATACATCAGATTGACTCCAAAGGAGAAGTTTTTATAGCGCCAGCTGTTTCCCCAGACCAGCTTGTTGGTGCCCCCTGTGCCCTGAAAGACATTCAACACAGTATCAATTTCGGGCAAAACACTTTCAGTGCGGACATCGTAACCAACGAGGGTATTAGGAATGAGGGCCACTCCCATGCCCCAGAACCATTTGCGTTCTTTTTTCTCCAACACATCGTTCAAGGGGTTGCGCATCGGAAAGGCCAGAGCCAGGTGTGTCAGGTTGCCGGACAGCACTTTGGTGGTCTGGCCGTCGAACTCCAGTTTTGACCGGTCAAAATAAGATCCGGCTTCAAAGGCGGTGGCACTGAGCCAAGAAAAGCTGGCAGGGTTCAGGTAATTGACATGGAGGGGATCAACAAAAGCTGCTGTCAGACCGCCATAGCCCATGGTACTCAGGCTGTGGTTGACGGTTTCACCCAAACCGATCCTCGAGTATGGTGCGTTGTCTTTTGGCTGGGCAAGGGCTGTAGCAACCATCACAATTGACAGTGCCATTGTCAGCAAACACCTGTTCGGTTTCATACCGGGATTCCCTCCCTTGCTAAGCACTTTTTCTCTGGACATTGTAATTCAAAATTTTATTCAGCCCAATCAGGACCAAATTTGGGTGCGCAAATATCTTTGTTTTAGTGTTTTTGACAAAAAATGAGGCGTCTCCACCTGTTAACACCACCACCAGGTCTTCATACCTGGCAGCGAAATGAGCAATCATCCCCTCCATTTCCAACAGTGCCCCCCAAAGCGCCCCCTGCTGCATGGCGCCGGCTGTGCTATCGCCCGGTCTGCCGGGCTCCAGTTCAAAGTCAGGAGGCAGATCAGGCAAGCGGCTGGTAAGGAGGTTCATTGCTCGCAGCCGCATGTGCAAACCCGGAGCAATGCTCCCCCCCCAATAAGTTCCGTCCCTTGCAACGACATCAGCAGTGATGCAAGTGCCGGCATCCACAACCAGAAGGTTTTGACCGGGATACAATTCCATGGCACCAGCAGCAGCGGCAATGCGGTCTTTTCCAAGGGTTTGCGGGGTTTTGTATTCCAACTTGAATGGCAATGGAGTTGAACTTGATAGAATCAACAGGTTCTCAAATTGGGCCGAAGGCCCGATCAAAAATTCCTCATCTTCGGAAACACTGGAAAGGATGACATTTCTGACCTTTCGGTTGTATAGCACCTGCCGAATGTTTTCAGCATGGTCATGCTCCCAGGCATAAACCGACAACAAACCTTTTTCATCAAAAAGCCCTGCCTTGGCCCTCGTGTTACCTATGTCAATGGCCAGATTCATTTTTCAGTTTTGGAAGCTATGGAAAATGATTTGCCTGTTGGTTCAATTGGATCGCCAAAAATACGGTGTTAACAGCACCAGAATGGTAAACAACTCCAACCTGCCCAGCAACATCAAAACGGAGAGCCCCCATTTTGCCGAAGGAGAAAGCCAGGCAAAGTTGTCAACCGGCCCTACTTTTCCGATGCCCGGCCCCACGTTTCCGAGTGATGTGGCAACGGCACCCACAGAAGTTTCAAAATCATACCCCAACAGACTCATGAATATGGAGCCGAAAAGAAAGACCATCAGGTAAAGCAACAGGAAAATGATCACGTGGGTAATGATTTTTCCGGCAACCATTTCACCGTTGATTTTTAGTGGAACGATGGCCCGGGGATGCACCAGGCGTTTGAATTCCAAAAAAGAATTTTTGACAAATACCAGATGGCGGATAAACTTGATACCACCTGCAGTAGAACCGGCACTGGCACCGACGAAAAGAAGAATAAAGCAAAACATTGTCAATGCCGGTGCCCAGGAAGTATAGTCAGCAGTTACATAGCCGGTGGTAGTCAACAATGACAAAACCTGGAAAGCACTGTCTCTGAAAGCCTTTTCAAAAGTTGCCCCTGAATCGGATTGACTATTGATAAAATACACCGAAACTGTAAATACAATTACGCAAAAAAGCACAAAGAGGGCATATCCTCTGAATTCATCATTCGACCACACCTTCTTGAACCTGCGACGCAATGCCAGGTAGGTAATACTGTAATTCACACCGGCAATGAACATGAATACAATGATGATGTAGTGAACAAGCGGTGATTCGAAAGCAGCTATACTGGCATTTCTCGTTGAAAATCCGCCGGTGGCCATGGTGGTCAGGGCATGATTGACGGCTTCATAAAAAGTCATTCCAGCTAGCTTTAACAACACGGCCAACAGCACTGTCAATCCCACATAAATCAACCACAGCCTTTTGGCCGTTTCCTGTATTCTCGGGTGAATTTTATCGGAGGTGGGCCCAGGTGCTTCAGCAGTAAACAGTTCCACCCCTCCGATGCCCAACAAAGGAAATATGGCCACCGTCAACACGATGATCCCCATACCGCCTATCCATTGCGTCAGGCTGCGCCAAAAAAGAATGCCTTCCGGCTGCGCCTCGATGTCGGTGAGGATGGATGCGCCGGTCGTGGTCATTCCGGACATGGTCTCAAAAAAGGCATCGGTGAACGTCGGTATGGCTCCGCTGAGCAAATAAGGCAGGGTTCCAAAGGTGACCATAGAGAGCCAACCCGTTGCAACGATGAGAAACCCATCGCGGCGGGCTACTTTCTTCCCGGCGTTTCTGACGGAAAAAAAGATGAGAGTGCCGAGCGCGATGCAAATCATCGCCGACCCGAGAATTGGCAAGTGATCTCCAGAACCAAAATAGAGTGAAAAGGGCAATGGCAGCAGCATCATCCCGCCAAGCAACGCCAGCAAAACCCCGTGAATGCGTAGTATTTGTTTGGTATTGATCATTTTATGTGAGAAACACCTGTCAATTGAAAAGCTGCTCCACCTTCTCAATGGCATCGGGCAATGTAAAAACGATGGCCTTGTCGTTCAGCTCGAATTTGAAATCGCCATTCGGAATGATTCCCTGATCGCCCCGTACGACCGCGGCTACGGTGGCAGTTTTGGGAAAATGGAGGTCTTTAAGTGCCTTTTTTGTCAGCCTGTTTTCTTTCGTGATTTCAAACTCGATCACCTCCGCATCAACGCCGTGCATGGCGGTAATAGCTTCAACCTTGCCCTTGCGCACATACCTGAATATGTTGTTGGCGGCTATGAGTTTTTTGTTGATGAGCGTATCCACCCCAATGTCCTGTGAAATCCGGATGTATTCCTTGTTTTCAACCTGGGCAATGGTCTTGAACACGCCATTGTGTTTGGCGGTGAGGCTGGCAATGATGTTCGTTTCTGAGTTGGGTGTGAGTGCAATGAAGGCATCCATCTGGCTCAGGCCTTCTTCCTGAAGCAGGTCAATGTTGTCGGGGCGCCCGTGGATAATGAGAGATTCACTCAGCTCTGCGGCCAACTCCTTGCAACGATCCTTTCGCTGCTCCACCACAGTAACCTTGTAATCCTCTTCGAGCAACCTTGCCGTTTCCAGCGCCAGGGTTGAACCTCCGATGATCATCACTTTTTTGATGTCTCTTTTTTTGGCGCCTGTCACCTGCTCCACCCTGGTCACCTGACCGGGCAGTGAAACGATGTACACGTGATCATTTGGACGCAACAGCAGGTCGCCGTGAGGGATCATGGTTTGATTGCCCCGCTGAACGGCTATGACCCTGAGATTCTGATAGGTTTCACCTCCCAGTTCTTTCAGTTTGTGAAATGCCAGTGGAGAGTTGTCGTCAATGGTCACCCCGGTGAGCACGATTTTGCCTTCTTCAAATTCAAAAAGGTCGGTAAATGAACACCTGCGAACCAGCCGGTGAATCTCAAGCGCAGCCAGCAGGTTTGGACTAAAAATGTTTTCGATGCCCAGTTCACTGAAAATTTCCCGGCTGTATTCAGAGACAAATTCGGTGTTGCTCACCCTGGCCAGGGTGAGCA
>JALWSS010000194.1 GCA_026993525.1 Saprospiraceae bacterium | reverse complement strand
GTACACAGCCACCCCGTTGACGAGTTCAAAAGAGGCGTAACGATTGGTCCCGGAAGTTGGCTTGTAGGTACCTTCCGCCACCCAGACCTGGGTGACGCCGGAGCAGACACTGGCCAGGTCAATGGCGGTCTGGAGGTTGGTGTAGGCATCGGTCCATGAGGAGCCGTTGTTGGCGCCGGTGGCGTCGATGTCCACATAGAGGATGCTGCCGGAGGGGCAGGTAAATTCTGCTTCGTCAAAACCCATGTCGAAGTCGGAATTGAAAGGTCTGGCATCGCCGTCGTAGTCGGTGGTGGGTGCACCGGTGGCTGTTCCGGCGTTGATGGCCGGTGAGAGCAGTTGCAGGTGGTAGTCACCGCCGTTGTTAGGGGCGGAGGAGTACAATGGCAGGTCCACGAATTTGGGGTCTGCGTTGAGGTTGCCGGTACCGGAGTAGCCGCCCTGAACGATGGAGTAGGTGACGGTGGTGGAGGCGTAATAATTAGCTATTCCGTTAGTGTTCCCCCAGATGATGCAATTGGTGAAGGTAGGCTGGCAGGTGCCCCCGGAGACGTAGTTGTAAATGCCGTAATTGGAATTAGCGGCAATGGTAGCGTTAAAAATGACAGGTTTGCAAGTGCCGCTGTTCTGGGCATAGTTGTAAATGCCAGGAGACCGATTTCCTGTGAAGGCACAATTGGTGATGATGGGACTGGCTACGGCAGCAGAACCGGAGGCGTAGTTGTACATGCCAGTTTGGTAAGACCCGGAGAATTTACAATTTTTGATGGTAGGGCTGGCTGTGGTGCCACTTCCATTGGCCAGGTTGTATATATTGTAGTTGTAAGCATCGGAGACGGTAAAGCCGTCGAGTACAGCGGTGGCGTCAATGTCTCCGGAGTTGTTGTAGATGACCTGGTAGGTGTTGTCATAGATGTAATTGGCTGAGCCAATATCACCTGACAAGATAGTTGGATTGGCGACCCAGTCCCTTTGGGAGAGGGCGGATTCTGTGCCGGCAAAGCCCCCGTAGAGGGCCACGCCGTTTTTCATAGAAAACGAAATGTAGCGGTTGGTCGTGGTGGTGGGCTTATAAGTCCCTGCAGCCACCCAAATGTCATCGCCATTCACGGCTGCTGACAAGGCGTCTTGCAAATCCGTATAGGCATTGGCCCAGGAACTGCCATCGTTGGCACCGGTGGCCGATGCATCCACATAAATGGTGGTAGCGGAGGCAATCTGAATGTTAAAGAAAAGGATTGACAGGGTTGTGAAGCAAAGCGTGGATAAACTTCTCATGGTAGTTTAAAGTGTTTGCAGGGTTTGATCAGATGATGAGTAAATGTTCGAAATGGAAGAAGGGCCAGTGCCTAATGAGGAGGGAATTGGAGAGGCAATCACATTCTTTCAATTCTCACGCCCCAAAGATGGGGGCATGTCATGTGCTCTTTTCCGTCAAAATGGTCACGAAATCCGTCAAATTGAGAGGTAGGAAGGTATTTGCATCCCCCAAACGGGTGAGTAAACTCAGGACAAGTGGCTGGAAGGCGGTTTTCCGAAACGCTCTTTGAAGACCCTCGAGAAGGTTCTCAGATTGCTGTATCCGACCTGATTTGCCACTTCGCTCACCGTTTTGAAAGCGTTTTGGTCGAGGAGTTGGCGGGCTTTGTTCAGGCGGACTTCCATGAGGTATTGCTTCGGAGACAGGCCGGTGAGTCGTTTTAGTTGACGCAGCAGGCTGGATTCACTCATATTGAACCGGTCTGCCAGGTCGGCGATGTTCAGTAGCTCATTGGCGATGTTGTCGAGGATGTACTTCTCAAAAACGGCCAGCCATTCCCGGTCTTTTGACAGGATTTGTTGCTCCGGCATCGAGGCCGCTTGCGTGTCTTTTTCAGACTCTTCCATTCTGCGGTGGTAATTCCGCAGCAGGTTGGTCACCCGGGCCAGTAGTTCTGCTTCTTCAAATGGTTTGGTCAGGTAATCGTCCACTCCGAATCGCAATGCACTGAGTCGGGTGTCCGAATCCGCCCGGGCAGTCAGCATGATGAAAGGAAGCCGGTAGTATTTAGGATCGTTTTTAATGCGCTTCAGCAATTCCTGGCCGTCCATCACCGGCATCATCAGGTCGGAAATGACAAGGCTTATATCCTGGGTCTCGTTGAGCTTTTCCAGGGCCTCTTTGCCGTTTCTGGCTTCGACTACCCGGAAGCTTTTCCGGAGCAACTCGTGAATGTATTTTCGAAGGTCGGGGTTGTCCTCTACAAGCAGGACTTTTTGCGCAGTGGAATTCGGATTCGGAGGGTTCCGGTCAATGGTTTTAATTGCGGCCCGTGTGCCTTGCTCAGCAAAGGAAGCAGCCCCGGGTTCTAATTCAAATTCGCCTTCAGTTGCTTCGGCAAATTCTACCGGAAACCACACTGAAAATTCAGTACCCTTTCCCAAAGCACTTTCAACGGTGATGTCACCACCGAGGAGCCTGGCGTATTCGTGGCAGAGTGAAAGGCCAATGCCCGTGCCCCCCTCTGTGGCTGAGGTTCCATCTTTGGACTGAAAATAGAGGTCGAACAGGGAGGGAATGTCGTCGGGGTGAATGCCCCTGCCTCTGTCTTTAATCGTCAGATGTAGCTGGTTGTTTTTTAGTGTAAGTGCGGATTCCACTATCTGTCCTCCTTCGGTAAATTTGAAGGCGTTGCCCAGCAGGTTGTGCAAAATCACCCTGAAGATTTCACGGTCCAGTTGCAACCAGGTTTCCGAAGGGATGGAGCTGGTGTAAGAATACCCGATGCTGTTTTGGCCTGCCAGGGATTCAAATTGCGCAGCGAGGCTGTAATAGAAAGTGGCAATCCTGGTGGGTTCGGCTTTTACAACGAGTTTCCCCGATTCGAGCTTTCTGAGGTCAAGGATCTGGTTTACCATCCCCAGCAAGTGGTCAGAACTTTTCGAAAGACGCCTGAGTTGGTTTTCTTGTTCGGATGTCAGGTTTTCATTGCTTCGCAATTTGGCCACCGAGCCCAGGATCAGGGTCAGCGGTGTTCTGAATTCATGGCTGATGTTGGCGAAGAAACGCGATTTGGCCTTGTCCAGGGTTTTGAGTTCTTCCGCCTGCAGCTCGATGGTGTTTTTCTGATCGGCAATTTTCTTCATGGTTTTTGTTCGCTGATAATAAGACCAGCCCAGGAAGGCCAGCAGGAGCACAGCAATGACAGTTGCCCATCGGAGCATTCTTGTTTGTTGCTTCTCTATTGACAATGCCAGTGACTGGCTTTCTTTTTCGGCTTCCAGTTTTTGTTTCTCTTTGAGCAGTAGCAAATTTTCTGCATCGAAATCAGCTTGCCTGGCCTTCCAATCGTCTTCGTAAGCTTTGGAATTTTTGAGGCACCCGATGGCGCCCTTGTAATCGCCGGTTTCTTCGAGGTATGCTGCTTTTTCGGCATAAGCACGGATGAGGTGGTCCAGCAGTTCACGTTCATTGGCAATGTCCAGTACCTGGTTCAGGTATTTCAGATATTCCCTGTTATGGCCCAGTTGCTTTGCAATAGCCGCAAGTTGAAACAGACTGCTGGCCTGAACCCAGTAATCGGGGGCCTTTCCTGAGAGGTTTTCCGCTTCCTTAAAATATGCCTCGGCGGTTGCATATTGTTGCTTTGCCAAAGCGATTTTGCCCCGTGCAAACGGTATGCGCATGCGCTCCAGGTAATTGGAACTGTCCAGGGCATCATTTCTCAAATAGTTTTCAAGAATAGCAATTTGGTCCGAAGCCCTGTCATAATCATTAACGTCTATATAGTAGTAAACCAGGTTCCTCCTGAGCCAATACTGCGTGCTCGAGTCTTTTTTTTCTTCGGCAATGCGTAGGAGCTCCGGGAAAAGGGAGTCAAATGAGGACATTTCTCCCCGCAAAAGCAAATCCTGGTATTTGATAAAACTGGACTGTATATAAATCTTATAGCAATCGGATTCTTTTGCAGCCTCAATGGCCTGGTCCCGGTTAATCGCTGCAAGTTTGTAGTAACCTTTGGCGCCGTTGAACCGACTCAGGTTATAGTAGGCTTCAGCCTCAGCACTTTTGTCTCCCAGCTTTTGAGCCTGCTTGATGATTTCCCCCTCTACATAAATGGCGGCGTACAGAGAGAATTTTCGTTCCAGTTTGTAGGAAAGTTTCTTGTAATACCCAATCAGGCATCCTGGCTCGCTGTCGCAATGCGTTTCTATGGCTGAAAGGAGTGAAGGAAGTGTGGTACTGGAATTGAAATGGACGAGTTGGCTATCAATAAAAGAAAGCACGTCTTTCTCCTGAAGTGGTACATCCGGTTGGCAATTGCCCTTCGGGAAAAAAGCAGAAATCCAAATTACCGCGCAAACCAGGCGCAGCAGTTTCGTTTTTGCTGGGTTTAATATACTCAAAACGAAGTGGTTTGGGCGGCGATCCCGTCCCGAAGGCTTTCGGGATTCGGGACCCAAACTCCCCATCCACACTCGACGAGAGTGATGGGTTATTCTCAAATCACTTCGAGTTGAGTATACAAACATCAGGGTTCAGAGATAAGGGTCTGTAGCACGAAATGAAATGTGGCATTTCCTTTAACAAACCTTACAAATGTAGCGAAGAATCAACGGAATATCATGCCGTTAAATGATTTCGCAAGCTGCCTTCTGTCAAGTCCCTATACCTTTGTTCATTAATAGGTATTGAATCAAAGTGTGTAAACACATTATTATGAATTTACCTGAGAAGGCATTTCCCGGTTTGTTTGAGGCTGTGCAGCTAAGTGGAATTTTTCCGGATTCCAAAACATTTGTGGATTGCGCACCCCTAAAAAGCCCCGAAGCGATCACAGCGTTTTGGGAAGAAGAAAGGGATAAGCCCGGTTTTGACCTGAAGGCTTTCGTCAGAAAATACTTTCGTCTTCCAAAACAACACAGCAGTGGCTTTGAGGCTGATGCGGGCAGGAGTGTCGCTGAACACATTGCAGCACTTTGGCCGGTGTTGACAAGACAGCCGGAGGATCAGGAACGGGGAGGCTCCCTGATCCCACTTCCACACCCCTATGTGGTACCCGGTGGTCGTTTTGGCGAAATTTATTACTGGGACAGCTATTTTACCATGCTCGGACTGCAAGTGGATGGCCGTAGCGACCTGATCCGTTCAATGGTTGACAATTTTGCCTGGTTGATTGAACAGATTGGGTTCATTCCCAACGGCAACCGCACCTATTTTCTCAGCCGCTCGCAGCCTCCGTTCTTTTCATTGATGGTTGGGCTGTTGGCCGAGGTTGAAGGTGAAAAAGCACTGTTGCGATACCTGCCCCAACTGGAAAAAGAGCACGCATTCTGGATGGACGGTACTGAAAAAGCAGCAGCCGGAGCGGCTTGCCGCCGGGTGGTAAAGCTGCCCGGAGGAGAACTGTTGAACCGGTATTTCGACGACAGCCCGACACCCCGGCCGGAATCTTACCGGGAGGATGTGGAACTGGCTCAAAAGTCAAACCGGACGGACACGGAATTGTGGCAGGACCTGAGGGCTGCCTGCGAGTCGGGCTGGGATTTCAGCAGCCGCTGGCTGGAGGATGCGGGTGACCTGTCAAGCATCATCACCACCCGTCTCATTCCGGTTGATCTCAATTGTTTGCTCTGCCACCTCGAACAAACCCTGGCCCGGGCACATGACCTTGCCGGCAATGAGAACGCGGCAAAACAATGGACCACTGCCGCCAGATTGCGCAGCGAAGCCATCCGAAAGTATTGTTGGGATGCGGCTAACGGCTGGTTCGGGGATTACCATTTTACCGAAGGAAAGCGCACCCGAAAGCTGACGGCAGCGGCGGTTTTTCCGCTTTTCTTCGGAATGGCCACACAGAAGCAGGCAACTTCCCTGGCAGAAAAAGTGGAGGCACATCTGTTGAAGGCCGGCGGCCTGCTGACCACTCCGGTTCATTCCGGCCAGCAATGGGACGCACCAAACGGCTGGGCACCTTTGCAGTGGATGGCCATCCGGGCCTTCCGCAACTATGGCCTCCATGAACTGGCCAACACCATTCGTGACCGCTGGGTGACCCTCAACAAGCGGGTGTACGAAAACACCGGCAAACTGGTGGAAAAGTACAACTTGGAAGACATGGACCTGCTGGCCGGCGGTGGTGAGTATCCCGTTCAGGATGGCTTCGGCTGGACCAACGGCGTGCTCAAACGCCTCCTGAAGGAAATTGGTGAGGCCTGACGGGTTTCTCTAATATTTGCCGCATATTCGTCGCAATGGAAGGTGCTAACCCCAACCACGTTACCCCTTCAATCCCGAATCAAGTCCGGGATCGTGAGACAAGCCCACGACCTTCAACACTTCAACAAATCAACAAATCAACAAATCAACAAATCAACCCTTCAACAATCCACGCGCCATGTCAAAACTATTCTCCGTAGCCTCCTGGAACATCGAACATTTTGGAAAAGACGAATCCGATGCCGGCCAAGCCCGGGTAAAACGGGTCATTCAGTTTCTGAAGGCCCAGGACCCCGATGTATTCGGGTTGTACGAAGTGGAAGGAAAGGAGGTGTTCAGGGCTTTGTTTGAGGACATGCCGGGTTACACCTTCCACATTACCGAAGGCCCCCAGGTACAGGAGATTCTGGTCGGCGTAAAGAGCCATCTCACGGCCTTTTTTACCCAGAAGATTGAATTCAAGTCCGGTGTTACCTTGTTGCGGCCGGGGTCATTGCTGACATTGTTCATCGATGGCGAATATTTCCCCTTGTTGTTCCTGCACACCAAAAGCGGCAACGATGCCCGGGGGTTTGGCTTGCGCGATGACATGCTGCACCGCTCTATCAGGTTCAAATCCGTACTCAACCGGGCCGGCGGCGATGTCAATTACATCATCCTGGGTGACATGAACACCATGGGGATGAAATACCCTTCGGGAAAATCCATTGAAGCAGAAACGGAGATCAGGCGCCTGGACCGGCGCGCAAGGCACTGGGCTTACCGAATGCGCTTGCTTCCGAAAACCTATCCCGACACATTCAGCAATGGGAGTGCCTCTTCCACCCCGCCGGGAGACCTCGACCACGTTGTGGCTGCTGAGCACATGCAATTCAAAGAATTCGACACCCCCAGGGGCAAAGGCGAAGTGGATGTGCGCGGCTGGGCCGATTTCACAGACCCCGCCGAACAAGACCAGTGGATCAGGGATTTTTCCGATCATTGCCTGCTGTATTTTGAGGTGGAGAAGCCGTGAATCCTACCCAGGTTTGGAGTATGCAAGCTGAATTGTAACTTTGGAGAATACAAAATACCAGCAGTATGTCGGAAGAAGAATTGAAATTGAATTTGATCAAGTTGATCGTTTCCCAGAAAGGAGAAGCGCTCAAAGAGTTGTATGCACTGATCGTTGAGAAATTAAAGAACAAAGCTGAAGATAAGCCGACGTCCGATTTGGAGTCTGCCTATCAAAAAATGGCTCAGGATGAAGAGAGGGAAAAAAATGCAATTGAATGGATAGAAGGAACCCTCAATGCAAATGAATTATGAAAAAACGAGGTGAAATATGGTGGGTGAATTTTGATCCATCTATTGGTCAGGAGATCAAAAAGAAAAGGCCCGCTGTGATTATACTCAAAACGAAGTGGTTTGGGCGGCGATCCCGATCCCGAAGGCTTTCGGGATTCGGGACCCAAACTCCCCATCCACACTGGACGGGAGTGATGATTTATTCCCAAACCACTACGGATCGGGTATATCAGCAATGACATTTCCAATAGGTTTTTAAGAAGGTATCAGGTTGTTCCTTTGAGTTCCAAGGTTCAAAAATTGTATCCTACTGAAGCCCGAATATCGTCCGGGCCGATGCCAAGCAAGGCCATGGCAGATCAATTGACCACAGTAAGTGAACTCAGATTTATTGAAAAAGCAGGAAGTGTAACAAAATAGGAGATGAATGAAATTGAAAAAGTAGTCTTACTACAACTCGGGCTATCAGTCTGAAAAATGTTTCCAGGTTTACAAGGTGGCGCCTTGTCACTGTTAAGAAGGTGATGATGGTAAATGTCGAGGGTGTTATTGCGTATCATTGTTCGCAGTTACCCAATTGATGTTATGAAATTATCTACACTCTTCTTTTCTGTCTTGTTTCTTCACATTGGACTTTTGAAAGGCCAGGTCCAAAACATCACCTTAAAGGGCCACCTCTCTTTCGATTCCAGGGCCAACGACATTTGGGGCTATACCGCCCCTGACGGTACGGAGTATGCACTGGTGGGGCTTCGATTCGGGGTTTCCATCGTCAGCCTGGCAGATCCTTCCGAACCGGTAGAGGTGGCCTTTATCGAAGGGGAGGAATCCCTCTGGCGGGATTTGCGCACCAGGGGGCATTATTGTTATGTGGTGACCGACCAGCCCGGCACCAGGGAGGGCATCACCATCATTGACCTTTCCGGCCTTCCGTCAACGGTTGATTACCACCTGGTGCAGCCTTATCTGGCGGAATTTGATGACACCCTCTTCACCAGCCACAACATCTGGATTGACGAATTTGGCTATGCCTATTTGTCCGGGGGCAATGTGAACAACGGCGGGGTGGTGTTCTTCGACCTGTTCACCGATCCCGATACCCCGCAATATGTTGGCAAGGCTTTTCCGGTAGGGAGCCACGATTGCTATGCCCGGAACAACACCTTGTATGTATCGGAAATTCTGGCCGGGCAGTTTGCCATTTACGACGTTTCCGACAAGTCGAATGTGCAATTGCTGGCCACCCAGGAAACGCCATTTCGCTTCTCTCACAATGTGTGGCCATCCGACGACGGCAAGGTGTTGTTCAATACCGACGAGCGGGCCAATGCCCCCGTAGCCTCTTACAGCATCTGGCCGGTTGACAACATCAAGCTCCTCGATGAATTCACCCCACCCGCTACCCGTGGCACCGGCGTCATTCCCCACAACGTGCATGTCCTGAACGACTACCTGGTCGTTTCCTATTACACCGACGGTTGCATCATTGTGGATGCCAGCCGGCCGGATCACCTGGTGCAGGTGGGCTGGTACGACACCAACCAGGATTACAACGGAGGGTATCACGGAGCCTGGGGAGCCTACCCGTATTTCCCTTCCGGGCTGATCGTCATTTCCGACATCGAAAACGGGCTGTATGTTTTGGAACCTGAATACAAACGGGCCTGCCGGCTGGTCGGTGGGGTGGTGGATGCCGTCACCGGCAGCCCAGTTGCTCAGGCGAAGGTGGAAATTCTCTCCACCGATCCCAATATCACCACCACCGCCAACGACGGCAGTTACAAAACCGGACAACCCACCGCCGGCACTTTCACCGTGAGGGCCTCCGCCATTGGTTATTTCAGCCAGCAAAGGCAGGTGCAACTGCTCAACGGCGAAGAATCCATCCTCAATTTCAGCCTGGAGCCCACTCCTTCGTTCAAAGTGGAAGGAACCGTACGGGAGGCATTCTCCGGCCAGCCGTTGGAGGGTGTTCGCCTGGCGGCGGAAAGTGAACACTTCAGCTATAAAACCACCACCACCGCTGATGGCTCTTTCTCTTTCTTCGTAAAACAAGGCGAGTACGACATCTACGCAGGCAAATGGGGTTATTCCCAGACCGCAGCTTTTGACCTGGACCTGACGGAAAAAGGCACCACCCTGAACTTTACCCTGAACAGGGGCTATTCCGACAATTTCAACCTGGACCTGGGATGGACGGTAAACGACGCCGCCACCGACGGCAACTGGGAGCGGGGCATTCCGAAAGGCACCCTTTCTGCAGGCTACATCTCCAATCCTTTTGAAGATTCCCAAAACGACCAAGGACCTTACGCCTGGGTCAGCGGCAACCAGGGCTCCATCGCCAACGACGACGACCTGGACGGCGGACCGGCCATTCTGACCTCGCCTCCCATGGATCTGACTTCTTGCTACGAAAAGCCCATGCTCTACTATGAAACCTGGTTCTTTGAACCCCGTGAAGGCTTTCCCGGCAACGACACCCTGGTCATCAGCCTCGACAACGGCCAGCAGCAGGTGGTGGTGGAAATGCTCAACGACAATGTGCAGACCTGGCGCCCCTCAGGGCCTTTCGACATCGCAGAACTGTTGCCCGTTACTGACAACATGCGGATCGTCGTCAGCGCATCTGACTACAATCCCGAATACGATTTCCTGGAGGTGGGCTTCGATAATTTTCAGATACAGGATGCCAACGGCTGGCCGGCATGCAACACAGGAAATGATGTTGAAATGCAAGCCTGGCCCAACCCTTTCACGGATGAGCTGCACATCCGCTTTTTGACGGATTTGCCAACACCTCAGGTCAAAATCAGGATTTTAAACACCCTGGGGCAAGATGTGGGAGGAGCGGCAGAGGGGGAGTTCGTTGCCTTCGGTGAAATAATCTGGAAACTGGAAGACCTCTCCAACGGAATTTACCTGGTGCAACTCATTGCCGACGGAAAAATTCAGGGATCGGTGAAGGTGGTGAAGATGTAAGCCGATAGTACACTGCAAAATGGCATTTTCCGAAGGGAAATCGGTTTTTTTGTGCTTTTGAGTTTTTGAGATGTGTCTTGGATTGTATTTCAAAGGTTTAAGTATTAAGTAATTCGTCAGCTTTCCGTCGTAATTGAAAATGCTTCCTTTTGCTGGGAACTTTGAAATTAATTTCAGCTGTTCCGGGATGGCCGGTGCGCCCAGGAGTGACAGAAGCCGGGCACTTTATTGTCTTTTGGCCTCAGCACCGGTGCCGAAATTCAAAAATCATTGACCAGAATTATTATTTATAACATGTATCGCCTGGACAGAAATCATTGCAAACCACAAACTTTTCAGGAAGCCGATGACAACCGTGCATACTGGTTATCCAGACCGGCCATCGAAAGATTGAAGGCCCTGAATTTCATCAATAGTCAGGTGTATGGGTTTTACGATGAGGAGTTGACCGGAAGGGGGGAGGGAGCAAAGAAAGAAACAGGATTCCATTGGGCAGAATTATTCAGCGTCATGTCTGGCCGGAATGTCGCATACATCCTCGTTGGTGGCTACGCAGTTGTTCTGCATGGTTATCTTCGGAATACCGGTGACCTTGACATTTGGGTGAAAAGGTCAAAAGAAAATTACCGGAAATTGGTCATGGCCTTCCAGCATTTCGGAATGGCAACCCTGGATATGACGGAGGAAGCCTTCCTGCACAAGGATGAATTCGATGTGTTTACTTTTGGTCGGCCGCCTGTGGCCATTGATTTGATGACTTCAGTGAAAGGTCTTGAGTTTGACGAAGCCTGTCAAAATGCTGACACACTGGATTTTGACGGCATGGAAGTCAGGCTGATAAGCCTTGAAGACCTGAAAAAGGCAAAACGGGCCTCTAACCGAAAGAAAGACCTGGATGATTTGGAACACCTGGAATAGTCCGATCTCACCCTTTATCCCTCCATCTGAGCCACAGCATGAACATGCCGAAAAGCGTCATTCCCAACCCTCCGTACAGGTTCAGTTCGTGCCCGTAAGTTTTTTGCGAAGCGACACCAAAAGCCAATACCAGCAGGACGATTCC
Source organism: Saprospiraceae bacterium (assembly GCA_026993525.1). Taxonomy (GTDB): domain Bacteria; phylum Bacteroidota; class Bacteroidia; order Chitinophagales; family Saprospiraceae; genus UBA6168. The sequence goes on along the minus strand of JALWSS010000194.1, from coordinate 27,339 downwards.
GGACAGGAAAAAGAAGCTGCCAATGATGAAGCGGAGGTCTCCGTATTTTTCCATGGTTTGAGTTTTATGCGAAGATGAAATTGAGCGCAAGGCAGGCCAGGGTCACCACAATTGCCAGGGTGACCGGGCGGCTGTACCAGGGCCCCTCGCCGGCCCAGACCTTTGGTGTCAGGCTGTACACCAGGCCTTTCATTTCCTCGTCTTTTTTGGGCCTGGAAAGCAGGCTCACCAGAATGGTCACCACCAAATTTACCGTGAAAGCGATCCATGCCATGTTGAAGGCATGGCTGAGGCCGGAGCCGTATTCGTGCAGCACCGTGATCCAGCCGCCTTTTCCTTCGGCAATGGTGAGGCCGTGCACGGCAGCCGCCGCCAGGGTACCCGCCAGCAGGCCGGCAAAAGCCCCGTGTCCGGTGGCCCTTTTCCAGAACATGCCCAGCAGGAAGGTGGCAAACAGCGGTGCATTCACAAAACTGAAAACCACCTGTAGAAAGTCGTTGATGTTGTTGAAACTGGCTGCCAGGTAAGTGACCCCGATGGAGGCCAGCACCCCGACGATGGTGGTCACCTTGCCCACGATGAGGTAGTGCCTGTCGCTGGCGTTTTTGACGAAGTAAGGCTGGTAAATGTCAAAGGTCCACACCGTGTTGAAAGCCGTAACATTGCCCGCCATGCCCGACATGAACGAGGCCAGCAGGGCCGTCAGCCCGATGCCCAGCAGCCCTTCGGGGTAATAATGCGCCAGCAGCGAGGGCAGGGCCATGTTGTAATCGGGCCCGCCGTCGGCGCCGGAAGGCAGGCTGTATCCTTCGGTAAAATAAGGTAAGGCAACGGCGATGAGCCCCGGAAAAATGACGATGAAGGGCATCAACATTTTCGGAACGGCGGCAATGAGGGGCGTTTTCTGGGAGGAGGCGATGTTGCGGGCAATCATGGCCCTCTGCACCACCAGAAAATCCGTGCACCAATAACCAAAAGACATGGCCAGACCCAGCCCCATCACCAGGCTCCAGGTGTCCACACCCATCGGGTTTTGGCTGGCATCGCCCATGTATTTCCAGGAGGAGGTCATCTCTGGCGTCAGTTTGGACATGATGCCGTCCCAGCCACCCACATCGTGCAAGCCGACGATGACCACAGGTGCGATGCCGAGTACGATCAGGAAGAACTGCAACACCTCGTTGTAAACCGCACTGGTCAGCCCTCCGAGGTAGATGTACGCCATGACGATGCCAGCGGAGAGCAACACCGACATGTCGAAATCCCAGCCGAGTATGATTTCCAGCAGCCGGGCCAGCACATACATGGAAATGCCCGAGGAGAACACCGTCATGGCCGCAAAGCCAATGGCATTCAGACTCCGGGTTTTTTCGTCAAAACGGAGCTTGAGATACTCCGGCACCGAGCGGGCCTTGCTTCCGTAATAAAACGGCATCATCAGCAATCCCAAAAATACCATGGCAGGTATGGCCCCCACCCAGTAAAAATGGCTGGTCATAATGCCGTACTTGGCACCCGAGGCAGCCATGCCGATGACTTCCTGCGCACCCAAATTGGCGCTGATGAATGCCAGCGAGGTGATCCATAACGGAATGGAACGTCCGCTCATCAGAAAGTCATTGCTGGATTTGATCTTGTACTTGACCACCCAACCAACAGCAATGACAAACAAAAAATACAGCAAGATGATGAGGTAATCCGCAGTGTGAAGGTCCAGGCGCATGGATTTTTCGTTTTATTGAAATGCCGGGACAAGGTAGGGAATTACAGGGAGTAGGGAGTAGGGAGTAGGGAGTAGGGAGTAGGGAGTAGGGAGTAGGGAGTAGGGAGTAGGGGGTAGGGAGTGGTTAGCCCTTTTCATTCCTCATCCCTCATTCCTCATTCCTCATTCCTCATCCCTCATCCCTCATCCCTAAAAAGGGGAACCACCGGTTGGTGATTCCCCTTTTGGTATCTTCGGAGAGCTGATTTATTTGGCGGCGTCCACCACGGCTTTGAAGGCATCGGGGTGGTTCAGGGCCAGGTCAGCAAGTGCTTTGCGGTTCAGGTTGATGTTGTTGGCTGCCAGCTTGTGCATCAGGCGGCTGTAAGTGGTGCCGTTCGCACGGGCAGCAGCGTTGATACGGGCGATCCAAAGGCGGCGGTATGCACGCTTTTTGAGTTTGCGGCCTACATAAGCGAAGGCCATGGCACGATCAACGGCGTTTTTGGCTACGGTCCAGACGTTTTTACGACGACCGAAATAACCTTTGGCTTGTTTGAGAACTTTTTTGCGCCTTGCACGAGACGCTACATGGTTGACTGAACGAGGCATGATTTGAATTTTTTAGTACAGCGCAGAGACCACGAAACGGTTCTTCTTTCCTGCACTCTCGTTAAAAAATCTGGTTGAGATGCGGATGCTTATCCGCTGGCGAGCATACGCTTTACACGCTTTTCATCTGAAGTGTGAATGGTGTCAGCTTTCACCAGGCGAAGCTTGGCTTTTTTGCTTTTGTTGCGCATCATGTGCGAGGTAAAAGCGTGAAAGCGCTTCACCTTTTTCCTGCCGGTGAGGCTGAAGCGTTTTTTCGCTCCCGAATGAGTTTTCATCTTAGGCATAGCAATACGAATTTTTAAGGAGGCGCAAAGGTAAGTAACTGCTCCTTTATTGGCAAAGCCCTTTTTGGGTTAAAAAGAATCTTGCTATTTCTTTTTGGTGGGTGCAAGCACTACGATCATTCGCTTGCCTTCCATGCGTGGGGGGGCTTCCGGTGCACCAAGGTCTTCGAGGCCCTGAATGAAGCGTTCGAGCAGGTCTCTTCCCCGGTCTTTGAAGACGATGTTGCGGCCATAAAATGTAACATAGGCCTTTACCTTGGCACCTTCTTCCAGAAATTTTCTGGCATGGCGGGTTTTGAATTCGAGGTCGTGGTCGTCGGTGTTGGGGCCAAAACGGAGTTCCTTGACAACGGTTTTGCTGGCTTTGGCTTTGAGCTCTTTGTCTTTCTTCTTCTTTTCGTAAAGGAACTTTTTATAGTCAGTAAACCTGCAAACCGGCGGTTTTGCCTTCGGAGAAACTTCTACCAGATCGAGGTGTACTTTGTCGGCCCAGTTGAGGGCACGGCGGGTGGGCACGATGCTCCCCGGTTCAATGGTTTCGCCAACTTCCCGGCTGACTTCTTCAAGGTTGTCGCCAACGATTCGGATTTCAGGAACCCGGATCTGTTCGTTGATGCGAAACCTGATCTTCGGAACGACTTTTCTGGATCTGATTCTTCCTCTTGCCAAATGAATATTTTTTAGTGAATGAAAGTGGTTAAGTGGTGTAAAAATAAACGGTCAATGCCCATTTGACAAAAATGCGGGCATTGACCGTTGCAAAGGTTAGAAAATATTTGATTTCGCAATCCTTTCCAGGTCGGGATTTTTGGAATGTGCAACTTTAATTTCTTCCGTTTGCACCGTGGTGATGACCGTATGGAAAGTTGAGCTTGCACTGAAATCAGGCATCCGTTTTTACAGGTTTGGCGAGTTTGATCTCCAGGCCTGACCCATCTTTCTTCAACACAGCCTCCAGTTTAGAGCCCTGGGCAGGGTTCTCGTTGAGGAGAAATTCTGCCAGCGGGTCTTCGATGTATTTCTGGATGGCCCTGTTCAACGGACGGGCACCAAATGCCGGATCGTATCCTTTCTCAGCCACAAATTCCTTGGCTTTCTTCGACAAGATCAACTCATAGCCTAGGTTTTCGAGGCGCTTGTACACATCTTGCAAAGAGATGTCAATGATCTTGAAGATCTCTTCTTTTTCAAGGCTGTTGAATATGACCACGTCGTCAATCCGGTTGAGGAATTCCGGTGCGAAGGTCTTCTTCAACGCATCGCGGATGATGCCTTTGGAGTGCTCTTCGGCTGAATCCCTGCGGGCTTTGGTGACGAAACCTACCCCCTGTCCGAAATCCTTCAATTGGCGAACACCGATGTTGGAAGTCATGATGATCAGGGTGTTTTTGAAATCCACCTTGCGGCCGAGACTGTCGGTGAGCTGTCCGTCGTCCAGCACCTGCAACAGGATGTTGTACACGTCCGGGTGTGCTTTTTCAATTTCGTCGAGCAAAACCACGGAGTACGGCTTGCGACGCACCCGCTCGGTCAGTTGCCCCCCTTCTTCGTAACCCACATAGCCCGGAGGGGCCCCGATGAGGCGGCTGATGGAGAACTTCTCCATGTACTCGCTCATGTCAATGCGGATGAGGGCGTCTTCGCTGTCGAACATGTAGCGGGCAAGGGCTTTTGCAAGCTCCGTTTTACCCACGCCGGTCGGGCCCAGAAAGATGAAAGAGCCGATTGGTTTTTTCGGGTCCTTCAGCCCCACGCGGTTGCGTTGGATGGCTTTGACCACTTTGATGACTGCCTCATCCTGGCCGATGATCATCTTTTTGATGTCGTCAACCATGTTTACCAGCTTCTTGCTTTCGCTTTGAGCCACCCGTTTAACCGGAATGCCGGTCATCATGGACACCACTTCTGCTATGTCTTCTTCGGAAACAGGATAGCGCTTGGTTTTGCTTTCCTCTTCCCATTGCATCTTCGCAAAATCCAACTGACGGCTCAGTTTGCTCTCTTCATCGCGGAGGTCAGCGGCTTTTTCGTATTGCTGGTTTTTCACAGCCTGGTTCTTCTGGACCTTCACCTCCTCGATCTTCTTTTCGAGCTCCTCGATGTGTTTGGGAACGTGGATATTTTTCAGATGCACCCTGGCCCCAACCTCATCGAGGACATCAATGGCTTTGTCCGGCAGAAAGCGGTCGCTGATGTAGCGGTCGCTCAACTTGACACAGGCTTTGATAGCTTCGTCAGAATACTTTACATGGTGAAACTCTTCGTATTTCTCTCTGATGTTTTCCAGAATGTTGACCGCTTCGTCTGGAGAAGGAGGATCTACCATTACTCGCTGGAACCGGCGATCGAGGGCTCCGTCTTTTTCGATGTACTGGCGGTATTCATCCAGCGTGGAAGCACCGATGCACTGAAGTTCGCCCCTGGCCAATGCAGGTTTGAAGATATTGGAAGCATCCAGCGAGCCGGTGGCACCACCGGCACCAACAATGGTGTGTATCTCATCAATGAACAGGATGACGTCGCGGGTCTTTTCCAGTTCGTTCATGATGGCCTTCATGCGTTCTTCAAACTGGCCACGGTATTTGGTGCCGGCCACCAGCGCTGCCAGGTCCAGCATGACGATGCGCTTGTTGTAGAGTGTGCGCGGCACTTTTTTCTGGTGAATGCGCAGTGCAAGGCCTTCCACGATGGCTGTTTTGCCCACGCCCGGTTCACCGATGAGTATGGGGTTGTTCTTTTTGCGACGGCTCAAAATCTGGGAAACCCGCTCGATCTCGTTTTCACGACCGATGATGGGGTCCAGTTTGCCCTCTTCGGCCAGGCGCGTTACATCGCGGCCAAAATTGTCGAGCACAGGTGTGCGGGATTTGGCCTGGGAGCCCTTGCGGGGCTGGGAGTAACGGGAACTCTCCTCTTCTTCGAATGAATCCTCGTCAGAAGGTGTCTGTGCATAAGGTTCGGTACCGCTGAGCGGGTCCATTTCCTGTATTACATATTCCAATTCTTCGCGGAAAACTTCGTAGTCCACGTCGAATTGTTTCAGAATCTTGCATGCGGGGTCATTTTCCTCTTTGAGGATAGAAAGCAACAGGTGTTCCGGTGCTATTTCTTCGCTCTTCAGCGCTTTGGCTTCGAGCAGGGTCACTTTCAATACCTTTTCGGCTTGTTTGGTGAGGGGTAGGTTGCCCACGTGGATGGCCGAGGGCGAAGCCGGGCGGCGTTGTGTAGCCTCCTCGATGAGTTGTTCAAGTTCAAGTGCATCAACATCGAGCACCTGCAAAACCTTGACGGCGAGGTTGTCGGTTTCTTTGATCAGACCCAACAACAAGTGCTCGGTACTGATAAAGTCCTGGCCCAACCTCACGGCCTCGTCGCGGCTCAATGAGATGATCTTCTTGACTTTTGGAGAAAATTTCTTTTCAAACATCATGTTTACCTCTTGGACTGTTTATAACAGGATTACAGTGTTGGTTCAAAGTTCTGGTGCCAGTCTTGCAAAAATTCCTCCTTGCATAAGTAAGCAACATTTCCTGATTGGCAAGTCCCCAAATTCACAGTATGCTTAGCCTTCGGAAAAACAATGCCAGAGAAAATCTCAAATGATATACCCAGGTCGAAGTAGTTTGGGAAACCTTCAGCTTTGAACTTCAGCAGGGTTGGGAGTTTGGCTCCCGAATCCCGAATCCCGAATCCCGAATCCCGAAAGCTTTCGGGACGGGACGGGACGGGACGGTATCGGCTTCGCCGCCCAAACCACTTCGTTTTGAATATAGTTGCCTTTGCAAGCGGGCGTTTCATGTTGCCTGGCGGCCAAATTACAGGATAAAAACGTTTAACCCAATAGTTTGTTCCCACCCCTGGAAACATCTGCCCTGATGTCGGCTAATGAACAACTCAAATGGATTTATTTGATATTGTATTATCTTAGCGCCGCAAGAGAAGGAACTTGTAATAGGCCCCCCGTGAATGAGCTTGTTGGCCGGCCTTGCTAAACCGTTTCATCACAGGGCTGTTTCCCCTCAGTCCAATCTGGATTAACCATTCTGACCATGAAATATACAATTGACAAGAAAGAGCGATATGCCGTAATGAAACTGGAAGAAGAGAACCTCAATTCCGCTTTGGCTCCTGACCTCAAATCAGAACTGGTCATCCTTGCCAATGAAGGTGTTCCCAACCTTATACTCGACCTTTCTTCGGTAAAATACGTTGACTCCTCCGGGCTGAGTTCCATCCTGACTGCCAACCGCTTGTGGAAGTCCCTCGGCACATTTGTACTCACGGGGGTTCAACACGAGACTGTCAAAAAGCTCATTGAAATTTCAAGGCTGGATACGGTTCTTACCATCATCCCAACTGTTGAAGAGTCCATTGACTTCGTGTTCATGGAAGACATCGAGCGCACCCTGCGTTCCGAAGAAGGATGAAATTCTGCCTGACCATTCTCGGGGTTAATTCAGCCATCCCTGCCCACGGCAGGGTGCCAACTTCACAAATACTTCAGGTTCAAAACCAGAAATTCCTCATTGATTGCGGTGAGGGTTGTCAGATCAGGATGGAGCAGTTTGGCATCGGCAGGGCCAACATCAACCACATCTTCCTGAGCCACCTTCACGGGGACCACCTTTTCGGACTGCCCGGGCTGTTGTATTCTTTTGGTCTGAACCGCCGTCGAAGTCCGATCCACCTCTATGCCCCCCAACCCGGTTTGCTTCGTGAAATGCTGGACTGCCTGTTTTCGGCACAAGGGGATCCGGGCTTTGATCTCCGGATACATGATGCTTCTCCCTACCCTGGGCGGCAGAATCTGGTTTTTGAAAATGCGGTATTGACGGTACACAGTTTTCCGCTTGTTCACAGGGTGCCCACGGTGGGCTATCTCTTCAGGGAAAAACAACGGCAGCTCAACATCATTCCGGAGAAGATCAAAGAATATGACCTCACTGTGGAGCAGATCCTCCAGGCAAAATCGGGCCGGGCAGTCCGTTTGCCCGACGGGCGCGTTTTACACCCTGAAGCGTTGACCTTCCCTCCACCTGAACCCCGGTCTTACGCCTATGCTTCGGACACGGGTTACAGCGAGGCCATCGTTCCGGTTGTTGCCGGAGTTGACCTGCTGTACCACGAGGCCACATTTGCCCATGACATGGCCGCTTATGCCGCCGAAACCATGCACAGCACAGCCCGGCAAGCTGCCCTCATTGCGCTGAAAGCGCGAGTGAAAAAACTGATCCTCGGACATTATTCAAGTCGCTACATGGACCTCGCACCATTGCTGCAGGAGGCCAGAGAGGTTTTTCCGGAGACCGTAACCGGCGTGGAGGGGGAAACGTACGAGATACCTTTTCGCTCTGCCCGGAAATAGAAAGGCATCCGCGAGGATTGCCGCAACAGGGTGACAATAGTTACAGGTATATTCCAGCTCCCGGCCTGACATTTGCCGTTTGTCAAAGTGCACTCAGGTCTTTCCTGTATTTTCCTCACCTTAGCGTTCTGAAAACCCCCCAAACATTGAAGTTGTGAGCAGTAACGGAAAATCAAAGAACAACATCCTTCCCAAAATTTTCCCATTCCTCCTCTGGTGGCCCATGGTGAACCGGCAAAGCCTCCGGGCTGACCTGTTGGCAGGTCTTACGGGGGCCATCGTCGTCATCCCGATGGGTGTGGCTTTTGCCATGATAGCCGGGCTTCCTCCGGTATATGGTCTGTACACCGCCATGGTGGTACCCATTGTTGCGGCCTTGTTCGGTTCGTCATGGCACTCCATTGCCGGCCCCACTACTGCGGTGTCATTGGTCATATTTTCCACCGTAAGTCAGATTGCGGAGCCGGGCACAGCCGACTATGTTCAAAAGGTCATTACCATCACTTTCATGGTGGGCGTTTATGAATTGATACTGGGTTTGGCGAGGATGGGCACCCTGGTCAATTTTATTTCTGATGTGGTGGTTACGGGATTCACGGCAGGGGCAGCGGTATTGATTGTGAGCAGTCAGATGGATTCGTTGATTGGTCTCAGCCTGCCACAGGGTCTGAGCTTTACCGACACTTTTTTGCAGATGGGCCGGCACATTGCCGAGATGAATGTTTATTCTGCTGCAGTAGGTATTGGCACCTTGCTCGTAGCCATTTTTTCCAAAAAGCTTTTTCCGAAACTTCCGAATATGCTCATTGCCATGATCCTGGGGTCATTGGCTGCATATTTTATGGGTGGGGAGGCCGCAGGCATTGAATTGGTTGGGCCCATGCCCAGTGCTTTGCCGCAACTCTCGTCGCCTGTTTTTACATGGAGTGAACTGGGTAAGCTGGCACAGGCAGCATTTGCCATAGCATTGCTGGCCTTGATCAGTGACATAGCCATTGTAAGGGCGGTGGCTGCCCGTTCCGGCCAGCAGATTGATGCCAACCAGGAGTTTATCGGTCAGGGCATTGCCAATCTGGTAGGCAGTTTCTTTTCTTCTTATGTGGCTTCAGGCTCTTTCACCCGTTCGGGTTTAAATTATGACGTAGGTGCCAAAACGCCCATGTCCGCCATTTTTGCAGCCCTGTTTTTGATTCTCATAATGCTGTTGATCTCTCCCTGGATTGCATACATACCCATCGCAGCCATGGCAGGTGTGATCGTATTGGTGGGCTACAACCTTTTCAATTTCCGGTTTATCCGGACGGTATTGAAAACCAGCAAGCGCCAGAGTTCTGTCATGATCATTACCTTTCTGGCAACCTTGTTTTTCGATTTGGAATATGCCATTTACGTCGGTGTCATCTTTTCCCTGATCTTTTACCTGCAGCGCACATCCACACCTCACGTTGCTGTGATGGCGCCTGATCCTGATGAACCCAACCGCCGTTTTAAATACATTGCCCGTAAGCCGCTCAGGGAATGCCCGCAACTGAAGATTCTCCGCATTGACGGTTCCATCTTTTTCGGTTCGGTTTTTCACATCGCCACCGAGTTGCGAAGATTGACCGAAGAACAAAACCCCGATCTCAAACACGTCCTTATATTGTGTAAAGGCGTCAACTTTATTGATGTAGCCGGCTGTGAATGGCTGACCAACGAGGCTGAACACTGGAAGAACAAAGGCGGAGGTCTGTACCTGTCAGGGTTGAAAAAAAACGCCCAGGAAAGCCTTGTCAGAGGGGGCTTCAAAGAGCGAATTGGCGAGGATCACTTTTTTGTTCACAAGGAAAAGGCCATCCCGGCTATCTTTGAGAAACTTGACAAAAAGACCTGCGCTGCCTGCACGGCCAGGATATTCAAAGAGTGTCAGAATTTGCCGAAGGAAAAAAAAGAAAATTGATAGCGATCTGATCTGACTATACTCAAAACGAAGTGGTTTGGGCGGCGCACGCCGCCCAAACTCCCCATCCACATTTGACGTGAGTGATGGGGTATTCTCAAACCACTTTGAGTTGAGTATAAAATCATTGGTAATCGTGTGCTTTTGTGCTATTTAGGCGCTCATCATGGTGTTGAGACAAAGCATCGTTCAAAGTGACTGGAATTGACACCGGAAATTGATCCGGTTCCATTACCTTGGCCTCCAAATCTGACACCACAACCATGAAAAAGATTCTCAGTATTTCCCTGCTAATTTTCTTCGCTGTCGCAACATTGAGCCAGATCAAAGCTCAAAACGCAACTGAAATCATCAACCGTGCAGAGAACAAGTTTCGGGGCAAGAAGGCGTATGCCGAAATGAAAATGACCATCATCCGCCCCACCTGGAAACGGGAAATCACCATGAAGAGCTGGTCGTTGGGTGAGGATTACAGCCTGGTGGTCATCACCGCTCCGGCTCGTGACAAAGGCACCGCATTCCTGAAGCGTGGCAGGGAGTTGTGGAACTGGCAACCCACCATCGAGCGCACCATCAAAATGCCCCCCTCCATGATGATGCAAAGCTGGATGGGCAGTGATTTTACCAACGACGACCTGGTCAGGGAGTCCTCACTCAAAAATGACTTTACCCATAAATTGGCAGGCAAAGAAGAGGTGGCCGGCAGGTCCTGCTACAAGATCGTGTTGACCCCGAAACCCGATGCCGCCGTAGTCTGGGGAAAGGTCATCATGTGGATTGATGTAAAGGACTACCTGGAAATGAAGGTTGAGTTTTACGATGAGGATGAGTTCCTGGTCAATACCATTTATGGAAAAGACATTAAAATGCTCGGCGGCAGATTGCTCCCATCCGTAATGGAGTTGATACCCGCCGATAAACCCGGTCAGAAAACTATTATTGAATACCTTGCACTCGATTTCAACGTGAAGGTGGATGAACGTTTTTTCAGCCTTCAGAATTTGAGAAGAGTCAGGTGATGGGGAATTGAGGAATCGAACCCCGTGCCGATAATAATCGGCATCGGGGGAGGAATCGAAGAATCGAAGAATTGAAGAATCGAGGAATTGAAGAATCGAGGAATTGAAGAATCGAGGAATCGAAGAATTGAGGAATCGAAGAATCGAGGAATCGAACCCCGTGCCGATAATAATCGGCATCGGGGGAGGAATTGAAGAATCGAGGATTTGATCCCGACATTCGTCGGGATCGGGGCACTCAGTTCCTCCCCCGATGGCTATCGGGGCTCAAATCCTCAGTTCCTCAAATCCTCAGTTCTTCAGTTCCTCAAATCCTCAGTTCCTCAGTTCCTCAGTTCCTCAAAAAAATATGTTTGTAAAACTTGCATGGCGAAACCTCTGGAGAAACAAGCGAAGAACCATCATTTCAATTTCTTCGGTAGCGTTTGCCGTGCTCTTTTCTGCCGTTATTTCCTCTTTTCAGAAAGGCACCTGGGATCACATGATAGACAACGTGGTCCGCTATTACCTCGGGTTTATACAGGTTCACCACAAAGGCTTTTGGGACGACAAGACCCTCGAAAACACCATGGCACTGGAAGACATTCCGGCTGCAGCAATGAATGATCCCGAAATTGTGCCCCGCATCGAATCATTTGCCCTTGCCAGCGCTGGTGATATTACAAAAGGGGTTTTGGTCATAGGCGTTGACCCTGGAAAAGAACGTACAATATCAAGCTTGCACGAGCGGGTAGTGGAAGGAGTGTACCTGAAAGCTGACGACCAGGGCGTCATGGTGGCCGAAGGCCTGGCCGGGCACCTGAAACTAAAACTTGGCGATACGCTTGTGATGATTAGTCAGGGTTATCAGGGACAAAACGCAGCCGGTGCATATCCCATTCAGGCCATCGTCAGATTTGGTGCTCCCGATCTGAACAAACAACTGGTGGTAATGCCGCTTTCGCTGGCGCAATATTTCTACGGCACCGGCGAGCGCTACACCTCCCTCGTCGTCAACTTGCCCAACGGCAGGGATGACCTGGATGATGCCCTGGAAAGGATGCACCGCATATTTCCCCCGGACCGGTTTGAAGTGATGGACTACCGCGAGTTGATGCCGGAACTCATCGAAGCGCAAAAGCTGGATACAGCAGGTGCGAAGCTGATACTTTGGGTGCTGTACGCCCTGATCGGAGCAGGTCTTTTCGGTACCATCCTGATGATGACCCGGGAGCGCACCTACGAATTCGGGGTCATGCTGGCCATAGGTACCCACCGGAGTACCATGGGAGCCATGTTGTGGTTCGAAAGTGTACTGATCGGATTGGTAGGGGCTGGCATAGGCATTTTGTTGAGCTGGCCCATTGTGTGGAAGTTGTACAGCTCACCCATCCAGCTTTCCGGCAAGTTGGCAGAAGCCTATGAACAGTACGGCATCGAACCCGTGATGAAAGCGGCTTATGAATTCGGCATTTTCCTGGCGCAGGCCGAGGTTATTTTTATCATCAGTAGCATCCTGTCCTTTTACAGCGTGTGGTATGTGATGAAACTGGTGCCTGTGAAGGCAATGAGGGAGTGAGAATTATGACCCCGATTTTTATCGGGGATGAGGATTATGGGGGGTTATGACCCCGATATTCATCGGGGATGAGGGGTTATGGCCCCGATTTTTATCGGGGATGAAGGGTTATGGAGGGTTATGACGAAACCCTAAACCCTACACCCTAAACCCTACACCCTAAACCCTACACCCTACACCCTAAACCCTACACCCTAAACCCTACAAAATGCTATTAAAAATCGCCTGGCGGAACATTTGGAGAAGCAAGACCCGGAGTTTTGTGGTCATCCTGTCCATTGCGATGGGGGTGTGGGCATTGGCGTTCATTCTCAGCTTTTCGCTGGGCATGACTTATTCATACATCGAGAATGCCATCAGGGACCAGTGGTCTCATTTGCAGGTACACCATCCCGGATTTTCCGAAGACAAGCTGGTGAAATATTACATCAGCAACGCTGATGAGGTGCTGGACAGTTTGGCCGGGATGCCGGAGGTGCAGGCCGTTACACCCCGCACCATTGTGAGCGGTATGGTCAGTTCCAGCCGGGGTGCCAGCGGGGTGGAAGTGGTCGGTGTTGACCCGGAATTGGAAACCGCTGTCACCCACCTGGAATCGGAAATTGTGGAAGGCGGATACTTCAGCCAGAAACGGAAGTCTGAGATCATCCTCAGCCGCCGGACAGCGGAACGCTTGAAAGTAGGCCTCCGCAACAGGGTGGTGGTGACTTTCCAAAACCTCGATGGCACCATTACCAGCGTGGCATTCAGGGTGGTAGGGCTGTTCTCCACCGGCAACATGCTGTTTGACGAAGGGCGGGTGTTTGTGAAGAGAAAAACGCTGCAATCACATCTGATGAGTTCTGAAAACCCGTCCGAAAATCCGGGAGAATTCATCCATGAAATTGCCATTTTTTTGCACAATACGGATGAGCTCCTTCCGGTAAAGAAACGCTTGCAGGCCAGCTTCGGAAATCTACAGGTGCAGGATTACCGCGAGCTTTCACCGGACATCGAACTGTACGAGTCGCAAATCCAGCTCTCCAATACCATCATGATCACCATTTTCATGTTGGCGCTCATTTTCGGAATCGTCAACACCATGCTCATGGCAGTTTTGGAACGCTACCGTGAGCTCGGGATGCTCATGGCAATAGGGATGAACAAACCAAAAGTATTTGCCATGGTGGTGCTAGAAACTCTTTTCCTCGGAATGGTGGCGGCACCCCTGGGCCTCGGCCTGGGCTGGCTGACAGTGTTCCTGCTCAAAGACAATGGCATTGATCTTTCTGCCTTCGCAAAGGGAATGGAACGTTTCGGCCTGGACACCGTGGTATACCCCCTTTTATCAACAGAACTCTATTTGCAAATAGCTGTGGCGGTGTTCGTAACTGCCCTGCTGGCCTCGCTCTACCCGGCCCTTAAAGCCATCAGGTTGAGGCCGGTGGAGGCTTTGCAGAAAGTGTGATCTTGAGGAATGAGGGATGAGGAATGAGGGATGAGGGATGCCCCGATCCCGAAATTTCTTCGGGATCAACAATCTCAATCCCGGATCAAGTCCGGGATCGTGAGCAAGCTCACAACTTTCAACAATTCAACAATTCAACAATTCAACAATTCAACTCCCGAAAGCCGATGCCGAAAGCTTTCGGTATCGGCTTCGGGATCAACAATTCAACAATCTCAACAATCTCCCATGCCCATCATAGAAGCACACGGACTTACGAAAACCTACAACCCGGACAAAGTACCCGTTCATGCACTCAGAGGCGTTGACCTGACAGTTGAAAAAGGGGAATTTACCGCCATCATCGGGCCATCCGGCTCGGGAAAGACCACCCTTTTGAACATTATCGGGGGCCTGGACAGACCTACGGAGGGCAAGATACGGGTGGATGGCATTGACCTCAGTACACTCACCGATAATCAGTTGATTGACTTTCGTCAGAAGAACATTGGCTTTGTGTTTCAGAGCTACAACCTGATTCCTGTTCTCAATGTGGCTGAAAACACAGAATTTGTGATGTTGCTCCAAAAGCGGCCAAAGCCCGAAAGGGAACGGCGGGTGGAAGAATTGCTGAAAGCCGTCGGGTTGGAGGATAAAATGGACAAAAGGCCGTCAGAACTCTCCGGCGGCCAGCAACAACGGGTGGCCGTGGCCCGGGCGCTGGCGCCAAAGCCATCCTTTATCCTGGCTGATGAACCCACCGCCAACCTTGACAGCAAGTCCGCTTTTAACCTGCTCGACATTATGGAACAACTCAACCGGGAGGAAGGGATCACCTTCATTTTTTCCACCCACGACAGCCGGGTCATCGAGCGTGCCCGCCGGGTGCTCAGCCTGGTGGATGGAGAAATTGCGAAGGATGAGCGACGCTGAGCAAAAAATACGGGCAACCCTGTCTCCAGGGTTGCCCATTCAAAGAGCCTATTTGGATTTTTCTTACGCAGTTGCAGCCGGGTAATGGAAAGGTAACGGGCTCTAAGCCATCACTTCCGTCTGCGAAGGCCGATGCGCTGTTTCGGCCGGTTTCTTTGGCAGGTCATCCAGGTCTTCCACCGTTTCCACAGATGGTTTTAGAGAATTCCACCGGGTAAGCATGAACCAGGTAATGGGAATAACTCCACCCAGGAAGAATACCGTGGCTCCAATGCCTCTCAACCAGGTCAGGGTTTCAAAGATGCCGCTTCCGATGAAATGGTGGGAACGTCCGTACCACAGCCCATTGTCAACGATAGCTTTGAATTGTATGGATCCGGCCGGGAAAAGGTCCAGGATCACCATAAGCATAAGGCCAATGTTGATTGACCAGAAAGCAGTCATGATGAGTTTGTGGTTCCAGCGTGGTTCTTTCAAAATCAGTTTTGAGGCAAACAACAGTGCAGCGAGTGAAATGTTGCCGTAAACCCCCATTAATGCAGCGTGGGCGTGATTGATGGTCAGGTAAGAACCATGCTCAAAATAATTCATGATGGGCAGGTTGATGATGATGCCCATTACACCTGCTCCAAAGAAGTTCCAGAAGTTGACGGCTACCAGAAACATGAACACTTCCTGAAATCCGAAATTGCCCAGGTTCTTCTTCGCTATGCCGTTGATGGCAGCCCGGGGCATGTTTTTAAATCGCCAGGCTTCCACCGTCAGCAGAATGAGGGGCACGAACTGCATGGTTGAGAAGACAGAACCCAGAGCCATGGTGGCCACCGGCTTGGCATTCCAGTAGAAATTGTGGGATATGCCCAGCAGGCCGGTTCCGAGGAAGAGAATGGTGGCAAAAAAGACCACCCGGATGGCCGCTTGCCTGCTCACCAGACCCATCAGCACCATCAGGTAGCTGATGATCACAGTGATGAACGCCTCGAAAAATGCTTCCACCCACATGTGGATTACCATCCAGCGCCAGAAATCGGTGATGACGAAATTCGTCTCCGGCTGGGCCACAAACCCGGAAAGGAAAAGCGCAGGAATACCTATTACGGAGTAGAGAATCCAGTTGGGAATGTTCCAGGGCTGACCTTTTATGAGCGCCGGCTTGATGCCCCGGTAAACCACTGCTACCCAAAGTGCAAAGATGCCCATCAGCAACACCTGAAAGGCCTTGCCGAAGTCAACGAATTCCCAGCCCTGATGGCCAAGCCAGTACCACCACTCGCCCAAAGTTCCCCTGGGGCCGAGAACCATGCCTGTCAGCGATCCTGCAACCAGGATGAACAAGCCCCAGAACAAGGTATTGACGAGTCGCAACTGACCGGGTATTTCCTTTTTTGAAATGATGGGTAAAATAAAAATGGAAGAAGCTATCCAGCAGGTGGAAATCCAGTACAGTGACAACATTAGGTGCCAACTCCGGCTCATAACCACCGGAAAGATTTCCTGGGGATATATTCCAATGTAGCCCAGGAAGTTCACAAAATCGTTGATGGTGACAATGCCACTCAGTACCTGTACGAAAAACAGCGCTGCTGCCACAGCAAAGAATTTGTATGTAGCCCGCTGTGTTTTGGTTGGTTTGAAGTTTTTCACCCGCTCAAGGGTCAGGAGCTCCTTCTGGGGAGGCTTGAAGAATTTGTTGGGCAATTGGTTGTACTGACCAATGAAATACAGCACGATACCACACATCAGCACGAAGGCCAGCATGCCCAGAACACTCCATAGTACCACCGGCGATGTTGGCGTATTGCCCGCCACAGGGTCGTAGGGCCAGTTGTGCGTATAACTGAATTTTTCTCCCGGTCGCTCCGCAACGCATACCCAGGCTCCCCAAAAAAAGAAGGACGCCAGGTCTGCCACTTCTGACTCTGAAGAAAAATAGCCCGGAGGAGGAAACGAAGGATCGTCATTGTTGACGATGTAATGATCAATGTAGTAGCCTTTCAGTTTTTCCAGTGCATAAGCCTGTGCAGGCGTGAGTTCAACCAGGTTGTTGCTTTCATCATACCTGTTGGTTTTTAGTTCACTTTTGATGTTTTCAGTGATGATCTGCCGCTCCATATCGCTAGGGGCACGGCCGTTTTGTGTTTCAAATTCCTTTTCATGGTACTCCTGCATGAACACCGTGATCTGATGCAGGGCTTCGGCAGTAAAATCCGGGCCTCGCTGGGCGCCATCGCCAAAGAACGACCCATATTCCATCAGGGCATATTTGTGGAATACCTCCTGACCCGCTTCAATGGTATTCTGGTCCATCAGTACTTTGCCGCCGGGTGCCGAAAAGCCGGTCATCGGAGGAGCGTCGTTGTAAGTTTGAAAACCTATCATTCCAACTCCTGCCACACTGATAATGAGGATGAAAAGCAATGGCTGCCACCAGTTTTTGGTGTTCATAAAGTAGTCAATCCCTTTCCTGGCGCCATTCAAACTTCCATTGTTCTCCTGCTTCATGGTGATTTTTGATTTATGACCAGGCGGTTGAGACTCACTTTATGCCTGGTCGGTGAAACTATGAGGTTACAGGCGGAAGGCCCGGATCACATCGTTTTTTAAGCGTTTTAAGTCTTAAATTCAGATGAGGGCCTTTCTTTTTAAGTGACTCGCACTTACACCTTGAAACCGGAATTCGGATGGATACCTTTTGGATCAGTGGCTGACATAGTGGCATGGCTCAATGGGGATGGCTGCTCAATGTAGCTGGATGGGGTTGAATGTCAACGGTGCAAATTTAATTCAGACAATTAAGTCTCAAAATAAAAACAAATTTTTTTTTCCTCAAAATGTTATCGTTTTTTTTTGACGCTCGAAGCCGGAATCCAGTGAATAACCATCCCCGATGCTTACCCGGCCCCAGGCTCCCGGACGTTCAAAAGTTGGGATCAACGTATATTGGCCACCTTTAAAGCCAACGATAATGCACTTCAAATTCCTGACGATTTTCATTCTTGTCATGTTCATTTTCGAAGAGGGCTCAGCCCAACCCACCCGCCTCCGCCACCTGGGAATCACTCCCGGTGTGCTTTCAACCGGTCCCCTCAATGCCATCACCGATGTGGCAGGTGTGAGGGTGGGACAGGTCACTTTGATCAGGGGAGACAGCATCCGCACCGGTGTCACTGCCATTCTGCCGCACGGCGGCAATGTTTTTCAGGAGAAAGTGCCTGCTGCCATCTACATCGGCAATGGCTTTGGCAAACTCATGGGAATCAGCCAGGTGCAGGAGCTGGGAAACATCGAAACGCCCATTGTGCTGACCAACACCCTCAGCGTGCCCACCGCTGCCAGTGCAGTCATAGATTATACCCTCGCCCTGCCGGGCAATGAAGAAGTGCGTTCGGTAAATCCGGTGGTGGGTGAGACCAACGACGGCTACCTGAACGACATCCGGGGCAGGCACGTAAAGGCCGCAGACGTGCTCGAAGCCATTCAGAAGGCCGGATCAGGTCCTGTGAAAGAAGGCAATGTGGGTGCCGGCACCGGAACGGTATGTTTTGGCTGGAAAGGCGGAATTGGCACCGCCAGCCGCCGCTTGCCTGAGCACCTCGGTGGCTACACCGTGGGTGTCCTGGTCCAATCCAATTTCGGAGGGGTGCTCAGCGTGGATGGCAAGCCCGTCGGTAAAAACAGTGGCAAGTTTTACCTGTCCGGCAAGCTCAACGACTCCGGCGACGGCTCCTGCATGATCGTGGTGGCTACCAATGCCCCGCTCGATGCCCGCAACCTGGAGCGCCTGGCCAAAAGGGCCATGCTTGGTCTGGCCCGCACCGGCGGCATTGCCACCAACGGCAGTGGCGACTACGTCATCGCCTTCTCAACGGCCGAAGGACTGCGGGTGCCCTACAACCCGGAAACCCCGTTTGCCGAAGGAAAAGTGCTGCACAACGACAGCATGTCGCCGCTGTTTCTGGCTTGCGTGGAGGCTACCGAAGAGGCCATTTTGAATTCCCTCGTCGCTGCGCAAACAATGAGCGGCTACAAAGGCCGCAAGGTGGAGGCCCTGCCACATGAACTGTTGAAAGATTAGCTGACTGTACGGGTGGGAGGCGGTGATATACTGTTTCCCAAATTCATAAAACCAACAACCTTTCTATGCGCTGCATCGCTTTCCTTTTCTTCACCATTCTGGCAACGACCTCTTTTGGTCAAACCGGTTACTTTTTTCCCGAAGGGGAGAAGTTTGACAACTCCATTCAGCGGCCTGCCGAATTCCTCGGCTACGAAATTGGCCGGCGCCACACCCGCCACGACCGGCTGGTGGCCTATTTTCAATACCTGGCCGAAGTTTCACCGAAGGCGCAGTTTCAGGTTATCGGGTACACCTGGGAGCACCGCCCGCAGGTGGTACTCACGGTGAGCGATCCGGAAAATCTGGCCCGGCTGGAGGACATCCGGCAGCAGCACCTCCTGTTTTCGGAACCAGAAGAAAAGATGCCGGATGCCGGAAAGGAACCCGTGGTGGTGCTCATGGGCTACGGCGTGCACGGCAACGAGGCTTCCAGCGCCGAGGCAGCCATGCTCACGGCCTGGTGGTTGGTCGCTTCGCAATCGCCGCAGGTGGCTGGCTACCTCCAAAATGCCGTGGTTCACATTGACCCGGTGTACAATCCCGATGGCCGTGACCGCCACACCCACTGGGCCAACATGCACCTGGCCAACCCACCCGTGGCCGACCCGCTGGACCGGGAGCACAACGAAGTCTGGCCCGGTGGCCGAACCAACCACTACTGGTTTGACCTGAACAGGGACTGGCTGCCACTGACCCATGTGGAGAGCCGCAACAGGGTGCAATTCTATCACAAGTGGCTGCCCAATGTGGCCACCGATTATCACGAAATGGGCACCAATTCCACCTATTTTTTTGAGCCGACGGAGCCCTTTGGTTCGGAAAATCCGTTGGTGCCCCGCCGCAATTACGACGAGCTGAACAACCTATTTGCAGAATACTACCGGGATGCCCTGGACGACATCGGGTCGCTCTATTACACCCGCGAAAGCTACGACAACAGCTATCCCGGATATGGCTCCACCTACCCGGATATAGAGGGCGGGCTGGGGTTGCTTTTTGAACAGGCAAGCTCCCGGGGCCACCTGCAAAGCACCAGCACGGAAAAACTCTCGTTTGCATTTACCATTCGAAACCAGTTGCGCACCAGCATGGCCACCATCCAGGCGGCCGTAAAAAACCGCCGGAAACTTTTGGAATACCAGCGTTGGTTTTTTGAATCGGCACTGGAACAGGCCCGGAAAACACCGGTGAAAGGCTGGGTGTTTGACGATTGGCAGGACCCCACCCGCATGCGGGCATTCCTGGACCTGCTGCGGCACCACCATATTGAAGCCTACCGGCTGGCAGAGGATTTTACCGAAGGAAACAAAACCTGGAAGGCGGAGCGGGCTTTCGTAGTGCCTTCGGCACAAACACAGTGGCGCATGGCCATGAGCTTTTTCGAGCCCCGCACCAATGAGGACATCCCCGACAGCGTGTTCTACGATGCCTCTGCCTGGACGGTCGCCCTCGCTTTTGACCTCGATTACCATCGCCTGCGGCAATTGCCCAAATTGGGCCGCCCATTGTCAGAAGATGACACAGCCCGGCCGGTGGTGCCGGTGCCAGCGGCTGAGTACGCCTGGCTGATTCCCTGGAAGGATTACGCCGCTCCCGGCGCATTGTATTTTTTGCTTCGCAACGGCGTGCACGTGAAAACGGCTTTTGCACCTTTCGATGCTCAGACGAGTGCGGGCAGGCGCTCCTTCGGCCGTGGCACCCTGCTCATTTCCGTGGCCGATCAGGGCCTGGGCCAGGACCGCTTGCAAGCGCTCATGCAACAAGCCCATGAGCAGCACGGCATCCGGATTTATGCCGTTTCATCGGGGCGGAGCCTGGAGGGTATAGACCTCGGCAGCCGCCGGTTTGAGACGGTACAGATGCCCAAAGCGGTGATGATAGTGGGCGAAGGCGTTTCGGGTTATGAAGCGGGCGAGGTCTGGCACCTGTTGGATCAACGGGTGGGAATGCCCATCACCAAAGTGGATGTGAATGATCTGCGGCGCCTCAACCTGCACAATTACAACACGCTGGTGCTGGTTTCCGGTCGCTACGATTTTTCCGACCGGCAGCTGGCAGACTTGAGAAACTGGCTTTCAGGCGGCAACACGCTCATCACCATCCGGCAGGCCACCCGCTGGGCAATCGAGCGCAATCTGGTGGATGCAAAACTCCGGGAAAAGCCCGAAGGAGAACGCCCCATTGCGAAGCGAACCGATTTTGAAAGGGCCCGGGAAATACTGGGTTCAAAGCGCATCGGCGGGGTGGTTTTCATGGCCGATGCCGACATCAGTCACCCCCTGGCCTTTGGCCTGAAAGACCGCCGGCTGCCCGTCTATCGCAACCACGAAATCTTTGCAGAGCCTTCGGAAAATCCTTTCAGCACCGTGGTGGCGTACGGCAATGGGCCTCAGATTGACGGTTATGTGCATCCGGACAACCTGCCATCGGTGGCCAACACCGCCTCGCTGCTGGTGAGCAGGGTGGGGCGCGGGCGCGCCATCCTCTTTGTTGACAATCCCAACTTCAGAGGCTTCTGGTACGGCACCAACCGCCTGTTCTTCAACGCCCTCTTCTTTGGCAGCCTGGTGGATGTGCCGGGCTGAGGTGCGCTCAAATCGTTTTACAATGAGCTTGTACTTCATAGCCGTAATGCCGGATGAGAAAGTCCAGAAAGAAGTAACTGCTTTCAAGCAATACTGCCAGCGGCACTTTGGCGCAGGACACGCCCTCAAATCGCCGCCGCACATTACCCTCATCCCTCCGCACAGGTGGCCTGAAGAGCAATTGCCGGCACTTCGGAATGTGCTCGACCTGTTCGCCCCTGGCCAGACGCCATTCGAGGTGGTGTTGAAAGATTTTTCCTCCTTCCCCCCACGGGTCATCTTCGTTGATGTTCAGAAAAACAAAGACCTGGAGGCCTTGCATGCTTCACTCCTTCGCAAGTTGGAGTCGGCACTGAACTACCACGACGAGCGGGCTGCACGCTTTCATCCGCACATGACCATCGCCCACCGGGACCTGAAACGGGATGCTTATTACAAAGCCTGGGACTACTTTTCACGCCGGCAATACCGCCGTAAATTTCTGGTGGACAAGCTGGTATTGCTCCACCATCACGACCGCCGCTGGCACGTCGAGCAGGAGTTTTTGTTTTGAGGAATTGAGGAACTGAGTCCCGATGCCGATAAGTATCGGCACCGGGGAGGAACTGAGGAACTGAGGAACTGAAGAACTGAGGAACTGAAGAACTGAGGAATCGAGGAACTGAAGAACTGAAGAACTGAGGAATGAGTCCACTGCAAAAACCCCAAATTCATTAATTCCGACAGAAATTTGAATGCTCACATGCCGGACGGAGTCCGGCTGGAAGAGGCACCGGACGTCCCGAAGATATTTCGGGAGGCGCCAGCAACCACGCTGGTTCCTCCCGAAATTTCTTCGGGATGTCCGGGACCATATCTTGTCGGACTCTGTCCGACATTTTTCCAGAAGGAATAACCTCTTTTGACGAGAATACCACTTTTTGCAGGGGACTCAGGAATAAGTCCCCCGATCCCGAAGGTTTTCGGGATATCGGGGCAAAAAGTGATATTTCCATTTGCGACGGAAAGTTGTTGAATGATTGACCAATAATTGAATGTTTATCCCCGAAAGCCGATAGCTATCGGCTTCGGGGGAGTACAATCAACGACGTATCTCAATCCCGAGAGAAGCTCGGGAAAAAAACCATTTAATCCCGAAGCCGATACCGAAAGCTTTCGGTATCGGCTTTCGGGACCAAAAAACATGGTTTCCTTCGAAAATGGGGGTTTTTGCCCCGATAGCCATCGGGGCTCTCAATCCTCAATTCCTCAAATCCTCCCCCGAAAGCTTTCGGGGCTCAATTCCTGAGTCCACTGCAAAAAGTGGTATTCTCGTCAAAAGAGGTTATTCCTTCTGGAAAAATGTCGGACAGAGTCCGACAAGATATGGTCCCGGACGGAGTCCGGAACCAGCGTCACTGCTGGCGCCTCCCGAGATGGACTCGGGATGTCCGGTGCCTCATCCAGCCGGACTCCGTCCGGCATGTGAGCATTCAAATTCCCGTCGGAATTAATGAGTTAAGGGTTTTTGCAGTGCACTCAATCCTCGATTCTTCAAATCCTCGATTCTTCGATTCCTCAAATCCTGAGTCCACTGCAAAAAGTGGTATTTCCAATTACGACGGAAAGCTGATGAACAGTTGACTAATAATTGAATGTTTAACATTCTAAAGTTCAATCAGCGACGCATCTCAAAAACCTCAAAAATCCATTCAAAAACCTCAAAAAACATGGTTTCCTTCGAAAATGGGGGTTTTTGCCCCGATAGCCATCGGGGCTCTCAAATCCTCGATTCCTCAAATCCTCGATTCCTCAAATCCTCGATTCTTCAATTCCACCAATTCTGTTAACAAAGCACCGCTTGTCGGGCAACTTGCGTTTCTTTTGGGTGCACCGGGTTATATCATTCGGATATTTTCTTCCTTTGCAAAACAATTACCTGTCAAATTGACGGTCTGCTGATTAAAATCAACTTGTTCGCAGAAAACCGGAACCTTGATGTTTTCTCGTACGGCGCCTGTTTTTTCAATACTCCTGATCTTATGTCATTTCTTGCCTTCGGCAATGAAGGCGCAGACGGTATTTCCCATCAAGCAAAACAAGAAATGGGGCCTGATGAATGCCGGGGGCTACCTGGTAAGGCCTGCCATTTACGATGCCATTGGTGAGTTCAAACATTACGGCTATGCCGTGATGCAGCGCCAGGGCAGGGTAGGGCTGTTGTCGAAGACGGGTGAAGAGGTGGTACCTCCCGGATACGACGACCTCAAGGTGCTGGACTCCCTCTTCCTGGCTGTGATGGAGCACGGCGAGTGGAAAGTGGTTGACATGGCCGGCCGGATGGTGCTGGCACCCGGCTACGACCAGGTGGAAGTCTTGCGGAACGGAAACTGGCGGGCCATCAGCTTCAGCAAAAACGGGCTGTGGGGCCTGGTGAGCGCCGATGGCCGCTTGCTGGCAGAACCGAAATACGATGAACTGAAGGTGCTGAAACCACTGCCGGAATGGATGACCGGCACCTACATTCTCACCCGGCAGAACGAACGTTTCGGGCTGCTGCACGAAAACGGCAAAGTCATTCTGAAGCCCGTGGCCAGTGAGATCAGGCCCTACAACGATTTTCTCTTCTTCGCAAAAAAGAACCTGCGATGGGGAGCCTGCGACGACACCGGCACCGAAATTCTGGAACCCCGCTACCAGTATTTCAGCAAGCTTTCCGACAACTACCTCAAGCTCATCTCCGACGGAAAAACAACCCTTTTCTCGCTGCTTTATTACAAAGTGGTTGCCGAAGGCGAACACGACAATTACTACCCGTTTTCTGATGAATATGCCCTGTGCCGGAAAAACCGCCGGATGGGCCTGATTGACCACTGTGGCAAAACGGTGCTCTCGCCCCAGTACGACGAGGTGCAGGCCTTCAGTGGTGAAATATTCCGGGTAAAGATGAACAACCGCTGGGGCCTGGTGGGCCACGACGACGAGTTGATCCTGCCTTTTGAATACGACTACATTTCGCCGCTGAGCGGCAACGTGGCGGTGGTCATTGCCAATGGCCTGCGAGGGGCCGTGAATGCTTTCGGGTTCAAAATCGTGGACCCGCTCTACGACAACCTGGAACTGAAAGAACGGGAGATCAGGGCCCTGGCAGGTGGTAAACTGACCGTCTTTCACCTCGACAACAGGGGCTACCTCGACGATGAAAATGCCTTCGGTAATTTTTTCTCCATCAGGGTGGTGCCCGACGGCAGCCGAGACTGGTTTCCGACCTGGAACCAGAACATCTACCAGCTCGAAAAATTCGAGTGGTTTTATTCCAACAAACACAACAAATGGGGCCTGCGCCGCCTCGACAACGGGGAAGTGCAAATTGAACCCTCCTTTGACGAAGTGCAGGTGCTCAGAGATATCGGCCTGACCCTGGCCGGAGTGCAGCAGTCGCAACCCGTGGTTTTTGACCGCACCAGCTTCCGTTATGAAATGGCTTACGGCCTGGTGCAGAACGATACCGGCCTGCTGGTTCACGAAGTGGACATTGTGGACATCCGGCTGGACGATTTCTACGATGGGCTGCCCGCTGCCCGCTGCATTTTTTCCGACGGAAGGCATGGACTGGTCAACAAAATTGGCAAGGTGCTGCTGAAAGGCTTTGCCTACATCGGTGAATACAGGGATGGCCTCGCCAGGGCTTCTCTCAAAGGCCGGCTGAGCGCAGTGCCGCCCCGCACGGACCGCCACCTGGGCTTGCTCAAAGAATACCTTTCCTCGCACATGATCCCGGTTTCACTGACGGATTACACCCAATACGACCTCGACCTGGAGGCCCGGGGTCTGCTCACTTGCCGGGATTGCAAATGGGGGTACATTGACACCCTCGGCAATTTCCGGGTCGCTCCGCAATACAGTTTCGCCAGGGATTTCGTGAACGAGGTGGGCATTGTGGCCCAGGATGACAAATGGGGCATGGTGAACAAGGCCGGCAAAGAAGTGCTGCCCTGCCGTTTCGACGAGCTGGGCTTCATGGAAAACACCGGCAACAAGGTGCTCCGCATTTTCAAAAAAGAACACAAATACGGGCTGATTGACTCGCTCGGCCAACTGGCCGTCAGCGCCCGGTACGAAGCACTCGGCTCATTTACCGAAGGAAGGCTGGCTGTGAAGCGCAGCGGCCGCTGGGGCTTTGTGGACCGCAACGGCCTGGAGGTGGTACCCTGTCGCTTTGACGAAGTCTCCGGGTTCAGTGAAGGGCTTGCAGCCGTACGCCTCGGCTCCAAATGGGGCTACATAGACAAGAACGGCAACGAGGAACTGCCTTTTCAATACGCCAAAGCAGGCCGCTTTGGCAACGGCCTGGCCCCTGCCAAAAAAGCCGGACCTTTTTACGGCTACATCAACCGCACCGGGCAGTGGGCCATAGAACCGCAGTTCCCGAGGGCCCATGAGTTCGACCGGGGTGTGGCGGTGGTTGAGAAGATGGCGGGCGATTACATGCGTGCCGGACTGATAGATACCGGGGGCAATTACATTTCCAGGCCCCGCTTCCTTTCCATCGGAAAATTTGACGGCAACGGCCTGGCGGTGGTAGCCCTGGGTGGCTCGCCCACGAAATACGCCCTGCTCAACCTGCGTGGCGACCTCATCACTTCCGACCCCTTCCGCTTCATCGGTGAGTTTCACGAAGGGCTGGCAAAAGTGCAACTGGGCGATGCGTTCGGTTTCATCAATACGGCCGGACGGGTGGCCATCAAGGCATCTTTCCGAAAAGCTTCCGATTTTTCCGAAGGGAAAGCGGCTGTGTGGGTGGATGGCCGCTGCGGATTCATTGACCGTTCCGGAAAAATCGTGATCGAACCGGTGTTCAGCCGGTGCATGGACTTTCAGCAGGGCAAAGCCATCGTTTTCAAAGGCGGGCGCCGGGCCGGACTCATTGACCACCAGGGCAATTACATCATTGAACCCGGCATCAACCGCCTCATTGATTTCAACGAAGGCCGCGGACTGGTGCGCGATGAGAAGTACCAGTTTTACTACATCACCGAGCAAAACCGCTTTTACGACGGCTTTTACGAAAAAGCCAGCCGCTTCCGCTACGGAATGGCCGTGGTGAAAATTGACGGCCGGTGGGCCGTCATCAACCAGCAGGGCATCGAAATTATCCCTCCCAAATACGACCGCATCGAGCAGTTCGAAGATGGCTTCGCCAAAGTGCGAATCCGGGGCTTCAACGGCGTGACCAACCTCCGGGGTGAACTCATCCTCCAACCCGATTACGAATACATCAGCTACGCCGGCGAAGGCCTCTTCCGCGTGGAACAAGGCGACAAGGTGGGCTACTTCGACCTCAATGGGAAGTGGGTGTGGGGATTGCAGGAGTGAGGGATGGTTTAGGGTGTAGCCTGTCCGGCTGGCGCCAGGCCAGACGGGGGTGTAGAGTTTAGGGTGTAGAGTTTAGGGTTTAGGGTTTGGAGGAGCTAGCCCATTTCATTCATCATTCCTGAGTCCACTGCAAAAATTGATATTTCCAATCCCGAGGCTCCCGATCCCGAAGAATTTCGGGACGGGATCGGGACGGAAAGTTGATAAATAATTGAATGTTTAACCCCGAAAGCTTTCGGGGGAGTACAATCAACGACGTATCTCAATCCCGAGAGAAGCTCGGGAAAAAAACCATTCAATCCCGAAGGCTTTCGGGACCAAAAACATGGGTTCCTTCAAAAATGGGGGTTTTTGCAGTGGACTCATTCCTGAGTGCACTGCAAAAAGTGGTATTCTCGTCAAACGAAGTTATTCCTTCTGGAAAAATGTCGGACGGAGTCC
>JALWSS010000193.1 GCA_026993525.1 Saprospiraceae bacterium | reverse complement strand
TCCCTCATCCCTCATCCCTCATCCCTCACCCCTCATCCCTCATCCCTCATCCCTTATCCCTCATCCCTGTTCCCGGCTGGTACTTCACATTGAAACTGATCCAGATGGCCCGGCTGATGCGAAAGAACCAGACGAAGAGAATGGCCATGGCGGCCACCATGAGTCCGAAAGCGACCTGCCAGTCCACGCCGAAAACGAGGATCAGGGTTCCGACAACAATCAAAGCGAACCAGCCGGTGATGATGTAGGAAATGAACATGGCGCCGTAGTAAAAGCCCGGTTCCAGAAAGTATTTCTGTCCGCAAACCGGGCAGTTCTGTGGCATGTCAAAAGACTTCTGAAAGCTGAAAGTGCCCGTCTCGAAGAGGTCGCCTTCCTGGCAGCGGGGACACTTCAGCTTGAATATGCTGTAGGCTTTTGTTCCTTTTTTTAACAGACTCATGTGCAAGAGGATTTTTAAAGGCCCCAAAGGTAGGCCTGGCAGGGGCCTGATGTAGGTGGTCAAAGTCACATTTTGACAAAATCAAGAAAATACCTGAGCACACTTTCCGGCGCCTCCACCTGCGGGTAATGGCCGATGCCTTCCAGGAACTCAACCCTTGCCGCAGGGTTCATCTTTGAGAAATATTCGCCAACGTGCCTGCCGGAAATGGGGTCTTCGGCCCCGTTGATGTGAAGCAATGGTACGGGGCAGTTGACGATGGCGCCTTCCCAGCGGCTTTTCCAGGTGTTGCGCTCCTGCATGTAGCGGATGAGCTTTGGAAGGATGGCCTTGCCATTGTTGAAGGCAATGAGCGACCAGAAGTCGTTCATTTCTTCCGGGCTGGGCCGGGTTGCCGTTCCGAAAATCCGGTTGAAAGTCCGGCTGAGTTGCCCTTTGCCGAGGAAAGGCGTAAGCATCCAACCGATGGGGCTGGCAAGCAGTTTCTGAATCAGTCTCGGCCGGTGCTGTCCCGGAAAAATACCGCCGTTGAGGAGGCTTACGGACAGGATGTTCAGATTCTCACTCAATGTGTTTTCCAGTTGCCTGGCGATCAGTTCCTGGGCCACGGTATCCCCATAGTCGTGGGCCAGGATGTGGAAGTCTTTGATCCCTTTCGCTTTCAGCAATGATGTGAGCAGGTCGGCTTGTTTCATCAGGCGGTAAGGGTAGGAGTAGGGTTTGTCAGAGAAGCCGAAACCCATCATGTCCGGAGCGATGACCCGGAACTTTATCGTCAGCGCCGGCCAGACACGGTACCAGTCCCAACCGGCTGTGGGGAAGCCGTGAATGAGCAAAAGTGCCGGCCCCTTGCCCTCCTCCCGGTAAAAAATGCGCTGCCCGTCATAATCAAAATGACGACCCTTCTCAAGCCATGCCGAAAGTTGTGAGGATATTTTCATGCGCCAAAGATAGCGCGTGGCTCGTGGCTGGTGGCTCGTGGCTCGTAGCTCGTGGCTCGTAGCTCGTGGCTCGTGGCTCGTAGCTCGTAGCTCGTAGCTCGTAGCTGATTCTGCTAAACTCTATAATCCTCTATAATCCTCCATAATCCTCCATAATCCTCCATAAACCACAGAGTTAAACAGAGTTTGAAACAGAGTTGAATCCCGAGACAAGCTCGGGACCAACCGATCCTGGGCGCAGCCCCGGGAACAACAACCTCAATAATCCCTGTCTGCCGCCAGGCAGGCTTCATAATCCTCAATAATCCTTCATAATCCCCATAATCCTTCATAATCCTCCATAATCCCTGCCCTGTCCCTGTCCGGCGGCCAGACTGGCTTAATAAACCACAGAGTTAAACAGAGTTGTTACACAGAGTTTCACAGAGTTTGGCACGGAGTCCCACGGAGTTAGCACCTCAAACCCTACTCTCTACTCCCTACTCCCTACTCTCTACTCCCTACTCTTTTTAACCACAGAGTTAAACAGAGTTATGACACAGAGTTTAGCAGAGTATTCCTAAGAACCGCCAACCGCCAACTGCCAACCGCCAACCGATAACCGCCAACTGCCAACCGCCAACAATAATCCTCCATAATCCTCCATAATCCCCCAACAACCTCCTTAAATTTGGCGCATGCCGAAAGAAAAGATCTACTCTCCCGGATGGCGTTTCCGAAAAGCCTATTGGACCACCACGGTGGTGATAGCCAGCTACCTTTGGATAAAATTTCTCAGTTTTTTCTTCAACGACGGTTGGTACAAAAAGCGGCTGATGAAGCTGCATCTTCGCAATGCCGAACGCATCAAGTTGCGCATTTTGCTGTTGAAGGGGCTATTCATTAAAATCGGCCAGACAATTTCAGTAATGGGAAGTTTCCTTCCGGAAGAATTTCAAAAACACCTCGAGGAACTTCAGGACAAGGCACCTGCCAGGCCCTTTGAAGAGGTTGCGAAGCTGGTCCGCTCGGAATTCGGCAAGGAACCCGGCGAGGTTTTCAAGTGGATTGACGAACACCCGGTGGCCTCTGCTTCCATTGCGCAGGTGCACAAAGCCCATCTGGGGGATGGCACCGTGGTGGCTGTCAAGGTGCAGCACGCCAACATTGACCGCATTGCAGGGGTGGACCTGCTCATCGTAAAGCGCATCATCAGGGTGGTGTCGTGGTTGTTCTCCATCAAGGGGCTGGATTTCGCCTATGTGCAGCTTCGCAAAATGATTGAGGAGGAACTGAATTTTCGAAGAGAGTTCGAAAACATCTCCCGGATCCGGGAGAATCTGAAGTCTGAAAAAGACATCATCATCCCTGCCGTTTATGCCGGTTACAGCACTGGCAAGGTGCTCACCATGGCCTGGGAAGACGGCGTAAAGATCAACCGGCTGGAGCAGATCGAAGCCTGGAAGCTGGACAAAAAACTGCTGGCGGAAAGGCTGCTCCGAATATACAGTCACATGATCTTCAAAGATGGTTTTTACCACGCCGACCCCCATCCGGGAAACATCCTGGTACGGGAAAACGGCGATATAGTGCTGCTGGATTTTGGAGCTGTGGCAGAAGTGAGCCGGCAGATGCAACAGGGCATTCCGCAACTCATCGAAGCTGCATTCAAACGCAATACCGATGAGATGATCAGCGCGTTCCGCTTCATGGGCTTTTTGGCCGAAGGCAAAGAAGCCGAGCGAATGGCCGAACGCATGATCAATGCACTGACTGATTACCTCGAGAATGAAATACACTTCAAGGGGCTCAATTTCAAAGAATTGGAAATAAAACCCCTTGAGAACAGCCTTTTCGAACTCATCCGGGAGATCGGCATCAGTGGTATCACCGGCTCCATTCAGGTGCCCAAAGACTGGGTGTTGCTCAACCGGACGCTCTCACAACTCATCGGCATCTGTGCCATGCTGGACCCCAACATGAACCCGCTGGAAGTGGTCCGCCCCTATGTTCTGGGTTTTGTGAAGAAAGAAGATAAAAGCACCCTGGCATTCATCACCGGGCTGTTGCGGCGCACGGTGGTCACTGCAATGGGTTTGCCGGATGAAATACACACGGTGCTGCAAAAAGCCAAAAGAGGAGATCTTGAAGTGCAAACCCCGGATATCAAAGAAGGGGCAAAATTGCTCTATCAGGCCGGGCAGCAGTTCGTGTACACGTTGCTCATCATCACTGCCGGGATTTTCGGGTACCTGTTTTACCAAAACGGTGCGCAACAGATGTCCAACTATTCCTACCTCGTGGCGGCATTCTTTTTCCTTTTGCTCATGCGGTCGCTGCGCAAAGGCAGTAAGATCAGAAAGCGCCTGAACTGATCATTCTTTCGGAACGGTGGACCTCAATTTTGCATCCAGGGACATTGGCCCGGACCCATAGATCAATAGGATCAGCAGCAAAAACAGGGTCATGGTGGCCAGTTCAAAAGATTGACCGCCCATCATCAGGCCCTGTTTGGCGTGAATGAAGAACACGGCGTACACCACTTCCGGAAGCTGGATCAATGCCCCCAGGCGGGTCAGCAGGCCCAACAGCAACATCAAACCTCCCAAAAGATGCGAGATGGCTATCCATGAAAAGTACATGTTCAGACTGCTGTCGTCAACAATATTGGTCAGTGCATCCGGATTGAGAACCAGGAACAAACCCCTGACGATCAGTGCGGCTCCCAGAAACATTCTGATCAGGGCATAGGCCATGTCTTTGTTGCCGCCAGGAGAAAACAGGTTGGATAAAGTGCTTGCCATAAGCGTGAGTTTTATTGTGAATTAGTTTGGATAAACATATTCAATTTCCCTGGTATTTCACACCCTTTCCCAGGGATGAGAGTCCTTTCATTGCATCATTTGTATTGAAAATGAACGGCAATTGTTCCAATTCGGATTCCGGCCCTTTTCCTTCCTCGATCAAATGCTCAGCAATTTTCACCGCCAGGGGAGCCTTTCGTCGCAATGATTTCAGCGCATCGGCCATTAGCTGGTTTTGCACTTCCACGTTTTTTTCAACGAGGTCTGAAACGTGCTCTCTGGCGTACAAGTGTTCAATGGCTGCCCACTCTTCGGGAAGTTTCCGATCTGTTTTTTCCGGCACAGGCAGCTCTCCGTCCAGCATCCTGAAAAAGTCGTTCGGGGCGATGACAGCATCTGTCAACCCGATGCTGAGAGCTGTGTCAGCGTCCAGCATCCGGCCGGTCAGGATGAGGTATTTTGCAAGCCCCTTGCCAAGCCTGGCACTGGTGCGCCGGGTGCCGCCAAGTCCCGGATAAATGCCGATGCCGGTTTCCGGGAAAGCCATTTTTGCCGAAGGAAAGGCGAGGATCATGTCACAACACAGGGCCAGCTCGAGTCCGCCACCCAGGGTCAGGCCATTCAAAACAGCAATGACCTGCTTGCGGGAGTTGTCAATTCGTTGGAAGACCTCCTGTCCGAACCTGGTGAAGGCTACGATACGGTCCAGGCTTCCTTTTTTCATGTTCTTCAGGAAAAAGCCGATGTCAGCTCCGGCCACAAAAGCCTTGCCCACCCCGGTGAGGAAAATTTGCCGGATTTCCGGGTCTTTTTCTGCTTCGCTGAAACGTGCATCCAGTTCTTTCATCACCTGCTCGTTGAGGGCGTTGAGGTCCTCGGGGCGGTCAATGGTGATGAGCGCATTGCCGGCCATTTTCCGAAGGAAGACAAATTGCCGTGCCCAGCGGGACGGATCAATGGCAGGGGCCTGTTCACCGTACTTGTTGCAGTAATTCCGGACGAGGCGCTCCACCTCCTGTTTTCCGGCTTTTTCCATCATGGCCACCGGCCCTCTTTTCCATCGCAGGCCGATGCGGGCGCCCCGGTCCAGCCCGGCAGCAGCGCACACTTCCTCGTTCAGGATTTGGGAACAGACAAAATAGATGACCCCGAGCAGGTGCTCTTCGATGGCTATTTTCAAGTTGTCAGAAACGGAGGTGTTTGCCTCACCGATCTCCCAGTTTTTACCGGCCTCCACCTGTTGTTCCAACCTTTTTGCGGGTTGGTAAGATGGCCCGAATGCCTGCAGGGTACGTTGGGCATGCAGGGCTATGGGCACCCCGGTGGCATTCATCAGGGCAAAGGGGCCCATGCCTATGCCGAAGACCTCCCTGGCCACCGCATCTATCAAGGCGGGAGAGGCCCCGGGCAGGTCCAGCAAACGAACCGATTCATTCAGCCAGGGCACAAAAAAGCGGTTGACGGCAAAGCCGTAACGGTCTTTTGTGAAGATGGGGTCCTTGCCGGCCAGCAGGGAAAAACGGTAACAGGATTCCAGCGTCTGCCGGGATGTTTTTTCACCCGGAATGATCTCCACCAGCCGGTTCTTTGCAGCGTGGTAAAAAAAGTGCAGGCCAACAAACCGCTCCGGGCAACTGACCGCCCCGGCCAACTCCGTAACAGAAAATGAAGAGGTATTTGTAGCCAGGATGGTGGTCTGTGGTACGATACCGGACAGCCGCTCAAACAGTTGTTGCTTCACTTCCAGGTTTTCAAAAACAGCTTCTATCACCAGGTCACATCCGGCCAACAGCTGATCGTCATCGGTGCCCGTAATCCGCATCAGGGTTTCTTCTTTTTTCCCTTCGGTAAAAACGCCCCTTTCCACACCCTGTTCCAGCATCTTTCTGATACCGGAAAGGCCCTTTTCCACCTGTGGTGTGTTCAGGTCGCACAGGATGACCTCAAAGCCCTGCTGGGCAAATTTCTGTGCCAGGGCGGAGCCCATCGTTCCTGCACCTACCACT
Source organism: Saprospiraceae bacterium (assembly GCA_026993525.1). Lineage (GTDB taxonomy): Bacteria > Bacteroidota > Bacteroidia > Chitinophagales > Saprospiraceae > UBA6168. The sequence goes on along the minus strand of JALWSS010000193.1, from coordinate 33,015 downwards.
CCTACACTGTGAATCTGTTTCATGATAGTTGTTCAATTATTTTGTGTCTTCAGAAAAAAGCGGTTTTCGGAATCGGCACCGGGAGGTTTAGCGCAACCCCCTCTCAACCTCCCATCCCTAACTTGATTCGGGATCGGGGCACTCATGCCTCCAATCCTCATCCATTCACCCACTCCGGTTTGCGTTTTTCGAGGAAAGAGGCAATGCCTTCGTTGGCATCGTGGGTGGCCATGAGTTGTTGCAGGTACAGTTCTTCCAGCTTTGGCAGGTACATTTCGAGTTGCTCCTGCATGGGCATCCGGAAAGCCTGAATGGCCAGTCGCAGAGAGGAAGCGCTTTTTGGAAGGATGTACTTCTCCAGCCACTCCTCTGCAGCGGCTGTCATGGTTTCCCTTGAATCAAAAACCCGGTTGACCAGGCCGGTTTCACGGGCCTGGTCAGCGGTGAGGATTTTTCCGGTTACCAGCAATTCTGCCGCCCTGGCGAGGCCCAGTTTGAGTGGCAAAAGCAACGAAGCCGGAGGCGGAAATACGCCCAGGTTGATTTCGGGTTGCCCCAGTCTGGCGCTTGCATCGGCAAAAATCACGTGGCTCATCAGCACCACTTCAAGCCCGCCGCCCAGGCACTGGCCCGAAACCAGAGAGATGATCGGGATGTGTAGTCCCGATAATTTAAGGATCAGGCTGTGGAAGACCGACAGCATGCCGGCAGCCTGCTCTTTGCGATGTTCCTCCACGCTTGCCCCAAACGAGAAATGCTTGCCTGCCCCGCACAGCACGATGGCTTTGAGGGCTTTCCGGGCTTTGAATTCATCCAAAACCTGGTGCAGTTCACGCATCATGGTGCTGTCGAGTACATTGCCTTTGCCATCGTTGAGGGTCAGTTGTGCTGCCTGCCCCCCGTGCCGGTAATCCACTTGCAGTTTTTCCATGGTTGAAGGATTTCAGTTCCACAGCTCAGGCATCGCTCAATTCCCTGAACTGGGGCGATACTGCTTTGATGAGGTCGTCGTTCCACTCGTGGCCTTCGGCCAGCAACTGCCGCAGCTTTACAAAGTTCACCTCCCGGTCGTGTTTCGGGCCTTCGTTAAAAGCCCTGAAGCCGGCTTTGGCCTCGGTCATCATGTTCAGTGCCAGCCACTCCCGGTTGGCTTCTTTGTTTTTGTCCCAGTGTTCCAGTTTTTTCTGGCGCAGGGCATTGATGGTTTTCATGGTGCAGTTCGGGAACGTTTCCAGCAAGCCGGCTATGTACTCGTCCACTTTGGCGTCGAGCAGGCTCAGGTCAATGTCACCGGCAGCCAGCATGGCTTTGCCCTGTTTCAGCTCTTGTCCGGTTTTCATCGTTCCGTAAACGATCTGCCCGTGTTCATCGAGCCACCGGTCGGTGATGACCAGCGGGTTGGGCACAAATTTTCCTTCGAGTTTAAGGGCCGGCACCACCTCGGAGATGAGGCCGTAATGGCGGGCCTGGTAGGCTGTCCAGGTCTGGCAAAGGGTCAACGACCACATGGCCCTCTCAACGCCGACGAACAGGTGCAGGAAATCCGTGGAGCCGCCGATGGGGGCGCTGCCGTGTTTGGGGCCTGCCTGGCCGAAGCGGGCCAGGTCCTGGGCGATGGTGAAGTCGCAGGCCATGCCGATCTCCTGCCCGCCGGCGATGCGCATGCCGTTCACCCGGTTGATGACCGGTTTTTCGCAAAGCAGGATGGCGCTGACCATGTCGTTGAACAAGCGCATGTACTGGCTGTACTCCTGTGGATTGCCGGCGTAATACTCAGCGTATTCTTTGGTGTTGCCGCCGGTGCAAAAGGCCTTGTGGCCAACGCCGGTAAACACCACTGCCACTACCGAACGGTCGTTGCTGGCTTGCCGGAAGGCCAGGATGACCTCTTTCACCGCAGCCGTCGTGTAGGAATTGTATTGCCGGGGATTGTTCAGCATGATCCAGGCATTGAACAACCCGGGAATGGGTACACCCTGTGCGTCTTTGCAGGGGCGTTTTTCGAAGATGATCTCTTTGAATTCAGTGTTGACCAGGTTGTGATTGACTAGTTCTTTCATGATCTGATATTTATTTGGATGGTCCGGCAAATCCTCAAACAGTGTACAGCTCGTCAGGCACCAGCACCGACCTCTTGCTGTACTTGTGCTTCAGGGTATTGCGAAAGACCTCGTTGATTGTTGAAAGCGGGAACAGCTCTACAAACTCGCCTACCGGCAATTTTCCGGAGGCAACCAGGTCCACCACATCCGGATACAGTTCTGCCCGGCAGCCCCAGGTGCCAATCACCTGCGCATCGAAGGCCATCAGGTTGCTCAGCCGGACGTTTACCTTGTCCATGGTGAAGCCCACGACGGACAGGGTGGAAGCAATGCCCATGAGGTTGAAAGCCAGCTCCTGCCCGGCCGCAGTGCCTGATATTTCGAAGATATTCCAACCGTGGGCAGGGGCGCCCAACGCCTTTGCCTGGCCCCGCACGGCTTTCCTGAGCGTCGGAATGTCCTGGCCACGCGAGTTTAAAACCGCATCTATTCCCCTGGCACTGACTGCCTCCAGCTTTGTGTCGTCAATGTCAATGGCCAGCACGGTGGCGCCTTTTATCTTCGCAATGAGGGCACCGTAGAGGCCCACGCCGCCAACACCGATGACGATGGCAAAATCACCGGGCTTCAAACCGGATTTTTCAACGACCTGGTAAGGCGTGGACACCGCATCTGCTATGACGGAAAGTTGCGGCAGCGACCATTGCTCCAACGCCTTTTCCGGAACGGGACACAAAAAGCGGTGGGGTACCACAATGTGGGAAGCAAAGCCCCCGTGAAAGTCGTTGCCAGGCATCAACTGGTGGCGGCAGATGTTGCTCCGCCCGGAACGACAGAGTTCGCACTCACCACAGGGCAGCACAGCGGGAATGATGACGGGCTTGCCTTTCAGGTGCGCCGGGCCGTCTTCCACCACTCCACTGATCTCGTGGCCGAGTGTCAGGGGCAATTCGTGGCGAATCTTTACGCCGTGGTGCCAGAAGCTGATGTCCGTATGGCAAACGCCACAACCGGCCACCCGTACCAGCGCCTCTTCAGGGCCAGGTGCCGGCGGGTCAAAATTTGCCCGCTCAAAAGGCGCATCCACTGCGGTCATTTGCCAGCGGTAGGGCTGGCCGGAGAGCGGTTTGAGGTGCTTCGACAAAGTTTGTTCATATTCCAGATCTGTATTCATGAGGCATCGGTATTTTCAAAAAGCAAGGCGATGCCCTGACCACCGCCAATGCAGGCCGAGGCTATGCCGTACTTTACATTTAAGGTTTTCATGGATCGGCAAAGGGTGAGCGACAGGCGCGTACCCGTGGCCGCCAGTGGATGCCCGAGGGCAATGGCACCACCATTCACGTTTACTTTGTTGCGGTTCAGCCCCAGCTCCCGCTCGCAGCCAAGGTATTGCGCAGCGAAGGCCTCATTGATTTCGATCAGGCCAATGTCATCGAGGCTCAGGCCGGCTATCTCCAGCACCAACCGGATGGACGGCACCGGGCCCAGTCCCATGTACCAGGGGTCGAGGGCACTGGTGGCAGAAGCTACCAGCCGGCCGAGTGGTTTGAGCTGTTTTTCCCGAAGGAAATTGCCGTGAGCCACCACCACCGCTGCTGCACCATCCACGATGCCGCTGGAATTGGCCGCTGTTTGCACCCCTTCTTTTTCGAAGACAGGGGGGAGTTTGGCCATCGCCTCAGGGTCTGAGGGCCGGATGTTTTCATCGGTGCTGAAGTCTTTGACGTTCCGGGGCAGTTTCACTTTTCTGGGCCTCAGGCCCTCCACCTCGAAGACGGTGCTGTTCAACGCCACCATTTCTTCCCGGAAATAGCCGCTTTCAGTAGCGGCAATGGCCCTGTCAATGCTTTGCTTCGCAAACTCGTCGGCCTCAGCTCTGGCGATGCCGTATTTCCTGGCAATGTTTTCGGCAGTGCAGCCCATAGGCACTGCGGCAGTGTCGTTCAGGGCCTCCCAGAGCATATCCACAAAACCGGGTTTGCCGAGGGGGTATCCCATCCTGTTGCCGAAGGAAGCCGTTGGTGCCAGGGTCATGTTTTCGGTGCCGCCACAGAGAGCTACCCTGGCCTTGCCCAGGGTGATCTGTTCTGCCCCTGCAATGATCACCTCGAAACCGGAGCCGCAAATGCGCTGCACCATCAGCGCCGGCACTGTGGCCGGCACCCCGGCATACAACCCGATGTGGCGCGGCAGAAAATAGGCATCGCCGGAGCTCTGACCAATGTTGGCGAAGATGACCTGGTCAATCTCTTCCGGTGCCACCTTTGATTTTTCGAGTGCCGCCCGGGCAGCGAAAATGCCGAGATCGGTGGGCGAGACCCGCCCCAGTGTGCCGCATAGTTTACCGAAGGGGGTACGGGCCCCGCCGGCCAGGTAGATGTTGTCGTAGGCAATTCCGAAGCCTTTTGATTTGTCGTGCATGGTTTCTCTGGTTACGTCAATTCACCTTCTTTCACGGGTTCTTTCTCATGTTCTTCATTGCGGAGGTAGAATGACTTTGCGAGCAGGGCGGCCCCCAGCGCCACCTGGTGTTGAGGGCGTTCCACGGTGTTGATGGTGGCCCCCAGCCGCTGTTCCAGCAATTTGGGCAGGTAGGGATGGTGCGCCACAACCCCGCCGATCATGAATACCGGAACGCCGGGGGCCAGCCGCATTTTGGCCACCCTGTTGGCGATGGAGAGGTAGATGCCTTTGGCAGTGTCTTCCAATGGCACTCCCTCGAAAATCCACTTCATGATCTCGGTCTTCGCAAACACGGTGCAGAAGCTGTTCAGCTCTTTGCCGAAGTTGGATTTGGAGGCCAGGTCGCTCATTGCCGGTATTTCAATGCCCGCCCGCTCGGCAATTTCTGTCAGGAAAGAGCCGGTGCCGGCGGCGCACTTGTCGTTGAGGTAGAAGTTTTCCACCTTGCCTTGTTCGTCGCAATGGATGCTTTTAATGTCCTCCCCGCCGATGTCCAGGATGGTTTTGGCACCGGGATGTTCAGCAGCCAGGGCGGTAGCAGCGCAGTATATCTCCGTTTTCACAATGTCGGCACCGGAAAAGGTCTTTCGGCCATAGCCGGTAGCACAAGAGTAGGCAATCGGAAATTCCTCTTTCAAAGCCTCTGTCACATGGCTGATGGCAATGCGCTCGCGGTTGTGGGTTTGATGTGTGCTCTGGTGCACCACCCGGGCGTTGCTGTCAATGACAATGATCTTGGTGTAGGCCGAGCCCAGGTCAATGCCCAAAAAGCAGGGTGCAGCCAATGGTGGGCGGGGGCCGTTGGCTGCTGCCCTCCAGTCGTTTTGCCGGAGGCGCCCCTTCAGCATCTTTTGGGTCATGGCCCGCACCATGTTGGTGAAAGAGAGGTTGAGCGAAGTGCGGATGTAGTGCTTGCGGCCGTACTCGACGATCTTGCCGTTGAAGTAGTCAATTTCCGTGGGCCTGTTGTTGATGAGGTCAACGGCCAGGGAAGGAAAGTGATCGCCTGCTTTTTTCAGGTATCGCATGCACTTTCTGATGAAATCATCTTCGAAATAGATCTTTTCGGCCCCGGCCACTTCCACCGCTTCCTGGATCACCTGTTCGATGATCTCAACGGTGTTGGGCATCTCCATGGCTTCTTTGATGGTCAACCGGCCGATGCCGCACAGGGCACTGAGCGATGAGTTGAGGATGGCTTTTTCCCAGCTTCTTCGTATCAGCTCAAAAGAATTGATGACCCTGGTATCCAGGCCCGCCAGGACCATTTTTTCTGCGAGGTCGTTGGCAACCGCAGCGGCGCTGTCGTCCACCGAAGCCAGGTAGTTGGGCGGATTGAAAAAGGTAACCCTGACCACGTTGGGGGCCCGCAGATTGCCGGCAAAGTTGATGACCATGCGCAGCACTTTGGATTCACCCAGCGCATCCGCAAGGATGTATTCGGTGTCAATGCCGTTTTGGGCACTTACGAAATGGCAGCCTTCCCGGTTCAGGGTGGACAGTTGCTGAACGGAGGCCTCGGTGTGGTAGGTCTTGAGGCATACCAGCACCAGGTCCGGCCCAAAAGCGGCCAGGTCGTCAATGCTGCCGTAAACGTGCTCAAAAGAACTTCGCAATTCAATGGTTCCCTCCAGACGTATGCCCTCTTTCCGGATCAGGTTGATCTTGATTTTATCGTTGTCGCAAACGGCCACTTTGCAGCCGGCCTTTTGCAGGTGCGAGGCCAGGATCATCCCCACCGGGCCCATGCCGACGATGGCCGTTTTCATTGCTTTTCCATTGCGTTTGGTGCTGTTGGCCATAACTTGTTGGTTTAAAGCCTGAGTGCCCCCGATGCCGACAACTATCGGTACCGGCTTGGGGATCGGGGTCACTTGCCTGTTGTACTTCTAATGCGCATACATCCTGCTTTCGATCTGTTCCAGGAAAGTCTCGATTTTGGTCACGCTTTGCCCTTCGGAGAAGAAGCGCAGGTCGCAGAGGTCGCCCTCCACCACCAGCACCGGAATGCCGGTTTCTTCTTTCAGCCGGAGGTGCATGCCAAACCGGGAATTGGAGTTGTGGAAGCAGGTTTTGGAATCGTGGAAGATGACCCCGTCTATTCGGAACTCCCCGATCCACTTTTTCAGCATCTTCATTTTTGCATCTTCACTGAGATTGATAAAAATCCGGGTGTAAGCCAGGGCCGCCGACTCAAACGGATGCTGTTCGTCAAAATCTTCAAAAATCCAACTGTTGCAATAGGTCGAAGCCACCACGGCTGAGTTGTTCTGAAGAAAAAGGTCAGAGAGCATCCTGATCTTGCCCCAGATGGGCATGCCATCCCAGAATATCCGGCTTTGCTCCTTTTTCAGAATGCCTTTTCCTTCGGCAACATGGGCGCTGAGCTCTGCCAGCAGGGCCTGGTAATAATCCACTGCCTGCTGTGTGCCCCTCAGCACCACGATGGGCCCCATGTGAATGACCCCGTCGAAAAAGCTGAGCGGGGGTGGCGAGGCAATGGCAGTGCGCAGCACCTGTTGCCAAAGACCGGTGGCTTCCTGGCTCAACCGGAGGGTTTCCCGGTAGCGGTCAATGTCGAAACGGACGCCACTGGCCTGCTCACACACGGGTATCAGTTGCTCAAATTGCGCAGCGACCAGCCGCAGTTCCTCACTGCCCACCTCGTGCAGGTGCCGGGGTGGGTGGATGCCGGCAATGGGACACTTGAAATGACGGGCGTAAAAGTGAAACCAGTCCTCTACCTCCCGGCACTGGTTGGTATTGTAAACGATGAGGTCAGGCCTGGGAACCTCCTCCATGCCGTAGTGTTTGCGAAGCGGAGAGTCCCCTGAGAGAAAAGCGCCGATATCGCTGGTGGTGTACGAACAAACATGCCCCGAAAAACCGGCTTTGGTGGCAGCCGGAATGAAGCGCTCCGCCATCCGGGTGGCCCCGATGAGGGCACCGTGGTTTTCAGGAAAATACACTTCAAAGCCAAAGGCCCGCAGCAATTCCGCCGGCCCCACGCTGGTGCACCAGGCCACTTTCCGGCCCTCAAAGCTTTGGAAGTACTCCCGCATAACCTGCTTCAACAATGCTGTGCTCTTGATCTGATACATGGCTCTTCATTTTAATGCTCTGTCATGGCTCGTCCGGCCTTTTCGTCTTCCAGGCGGATGACATATACTTCTTCACCGACCGGGTAGTCGGCGCCGTAGAGATTGTCCAGGTGGAGCTTGAATTTCTTCATCACGTTGTTGGGTGCCAGCTTCAGGGATGGGGTCAGCGTGTTGTCTTCCACGCTGAGTTCGGCATTGATGATGGCTGCGGCTTTCACCTTTGCAAACTTTTGTTTGAGGTCGCAATTGGCATCGTGGAGGCAGCCCTTCAGGCAGCGGCTCAATTCCTCCAGGTTGCGGGGGCAGAAGCAGCCATCCATCGGGGTGGTGCTGTAGTCGGGGTGTTCGAGCAGCCGCTTGTTGGGAAACAACAGGGCCACCGGATACGGCGCCCCGGAACCCGTCACCAGCGCAAAGGAGACATAGTGGCATTTGTTCCGGATGAGGCCCTCCATCTCCGTTGGGATGACCTTTTCGCCGTTCGACAATTTGAAAATGCGGTCCTTCCTCGAGATCAGTTTCAAACCGGCATCGGTGAGCGTTCCTACATCGCCGGTGCGGTACCAGCCGTCTTCGGTAAAAGCACGGGCGTTGGCTTCGTCGTTTTTGTAATAGCCCGGCATCACGTTGGGGCCTTTCACCTGAATTTCATCTTCTTCGGCAATGCGGATGCTGACACCCGGTATGGGCATGCCCACCACGCCGGGCTGCCGCCTGAGGGACGGATCAGTCAGTGTGCAGCAGGGGGCCGTTTCGGTCAAACCCCACCCTTCGATGACCGGGATGCCCCGTTTTTCAAACTCCTGCGAGATGTTTTCCGGAAGGGGAGCCGCAGCCGTGAAGACGAATTTGAGACCGGAATTGAAAAAGGCCTCTTCGGCTTCCACACTTTCTTTGGTCAGTTCCACCAGTGCCTGGTACACCTTGGGCACGCTGAAAAACACCGTGGGGTTTACCAGTTTCCAGTTCTCCATGATGCTGGAGGGGTCCTTGCCGAGGCTGCTTTCAAGGTGGTAGGTGGCCCCATTGCTGAGCGCGGAAAAAAGCTCGAAGATGCCGCCGAAACTATGGTGCCAGGGCAGGTAACTGAGGAAGCGGTCCCGGTTGTCAAGGTTCCAGAGTTGTTTCAAGGCTGCCTGCTGCGACAAGATGTTCCGGTGCGTTAGCTGGACGCACTTGGGCACCCCCATGGTACCGGAGGTGTACATGTTGAGGCAGATGCTGTGGGGATCGAGGTCCTCATCGAGCACCGAAGCAGTGCCGTTCCAACCTTTTTTCAGTTCCTCAAAGCGGAGCAGGTTCCCGAAGCGCTCTTCTGAAACATCGTCAAAAACGACGATCCTTTTCAGCTTCAGTTCCGGTGAAATGCGGGATAGCTGCACCTGACCGGCCACTGCCAGGTATTCCGCGTCGGAATGACGGATGAGCAGCCCGGCAGTATCGCCAATGAAGTTGTAAAATATGGGCACCGCAATGCCACCGGAAGCCATGACGGCCATCTCCATTTCGAGCATCTCCAAGCGGTTGGGCGAGAACAACACCATTTTGTCACCGGCGCGAAAACCCTCCTGGTGCAAGTTCCAGGCGATGCACTCAATGTCGTTCAGGAACTCCTTCCAGCTTATGCCACGGTATCCGGTTCCAGCCTTTTGGGCAAAGACAATGCTGTCGGCAAAACGGCCGGCGTTCTGTTTCAGCATGGTGGCCAGGTTGGGTATTATTGCACCCGGTTCTTGCGAAGCATTCAGCGTTTTCATGCGCAATGGAATTTATCAGGCCTGAACGGCCTGCTTCTGATTGAGCTTTTCATAGCGATAGCCGCCCCACAGTGCAGCTCCGATGGCGCCCGAGAAAATGGCATCCGGATGGGTGATCACCTCAAAATTGTATTTGCTCTCGCCCAGCAGTTCCCTGATGGCCTGCACCATGCCGTGATTGGCGGCCAGGCCACCTGCCAGCATAACCGGTGATTCGGCCTTGAGCGAAGAGAGCAACTTGATGATCCGGCTGCCCACCGACAGGTGGATGCCTTTGATGATGTCAGGTGTCTTTATGCCGCGGGACACCATGTTGATCACATCGGTTTCGGCCAGCACGGCACAGATTCCCGAAGGCACTTCCGGATTTGTGGACTGCATCGAAACGTCGCCCACCTCCTCAACCGACAGCCCCAGGTACCTCGAAATGTTTTCGATGAACTGCCCGGAGCCCGAAGCACACTGGCCGGTCATTTTGTAGTCCATCACTTTGGCCTGCGGGTTTACCTTGATGGCACGGACGTACAGCGCCCCCATGTCCACCACAGTTCTGGCCTCCGGCCGCAGGAAATGCCCACCCCTGGAATGTGTGGTCATGCTGTAGAAGTGGCCTTTTTTGCGGCGCACCATCTCACCCTCACCCGTTGAGGCCAGGTAAGCGATGTCTTCGTAAACCAGCCCGTGATCGTTAAAGAGCTGGTTCACCATTTCATCGGCTACTTCGGCGGGGTTGCGCTTGCGGATCTTTTCCACGCGTTTGTCCAGCAGCCCGGGCTTTTCAGCGTAATCCATCAACACAACTTTGATGTAGCTGCTGCCAACATCCACGCCCATTGTGTATATGCCTTGTTTCATTGCTGAAAGTTTTTTTTGATGAAAGATCAGGTTCCCCGATTGCTCAGTGCACCTCGGAGGCCGTGTTTTTTTCCAACTGCTCTGTGGTGAGCCCCTCAGCGCTCCGGCGGGCGAACATGGCCCCTCCCAGCGCCCCCATGAAGATGGAATCCGTGTGCACGTTGATGGTGAGGTCCTGGCCGTAATTCTTTCTTACGAGGTCAGACACATACCGCAATACAGCCTGGTTGCGGGCCACCCCGCCCGTGAACGTGAACTCATTGCGCACCCCGCCGGAACGGGCCAGCAAGGACATGGCACGCATCACGATGGCCCTGTGCAATCCAGCCAGTATATCTTCCCGCTTTTCACCCACGTTGAGCAACTCCCGGAGCTCGGCGCCGGCAAACACGGTGCAGGTCGAGCAGATGTTGACCTCTTTCCGGGCCTCCAGGGCCAATGGTCCCAGTTCGTTGAGGGAAATGCTCAGCTCGTCGGCGATGTAGCCCAGGTAGCGGCCGCAGCCGGCGGCGCAACGGTCGTTCATGTGGAAACTGGTCACCAGCCCGTATTGGTCAACCTGGATGGCTTTGGTGTCCTGTCCGCCAATGTCGAGAACGGTGCGTGTATTGGGGAACACCGCATGGGCACCGAAAGCGTGGCAAAGAATTTCGGATTTGATACAATCTTCGGGAAAAGGCAAAAGTGCCCGGCCGTAGCCTGTGCCCACCATGTTGGCAATGTGGAAGGCTTCTTTTGCCACCTTGTCAATGTGTTCACTGAGCGAATCAGACACCTTGCGGTAGTTGCCCATCAGCAGGTTCAACTCCGCATCGAAATTGAGGCTCCTGTCGCCTTCCGGCCGGTCAGCGAGAAAGGCGTAACGGTCGTTGATCATGCCCATGGCCTCGTCAACCAACTCTCTGAAATCAAACTGGAGGATCTCGTTCTCAACGGGGTTGATGCTTTTGTCGAAGAGCAACATCAGGGGCTCGAAATACTGCTTCGGCAAATCGGCCACCCTGGCGTTGTACCGCTCCGCAACGATGTCCCTGAAAAACTGGCTCTCCCCACCCAGCGAATGCTCCAGATAGTCGCTTTTGGTCTCCGCCAGTATCTCCCCGATGATCTTGTCGAGCAGCGGCTCCATTTGTTGCAACTGCTGAGTGTCGGAAGCCACCGCCGGCAGGGTTTCACGGAATTGTTTCCCCAATTGCTGCATCCGCTCCCGGAATTGCAGAAACTGGAAAGCATCTTTCAGGTCATCGAGGTAGCGGCGATACTCGGGCCGGCTTTCCATGATCCCCGAAAGGCGTTGCTGCAACAGGTGAAACCGGGCGTTGAAGATGGCAGCCTGTTTGGCCAGCTCTGCGGCCACTTCGTAGTTGGAGCGGGTGTTGGTGATGCCGCGGCCGATGATCCGGTCCTTTTCATCTATGATCACCGCTTTGGAAGTGGTGGAGCCGAGGTCAATGCCGAGATAGTATTTTTTCATTGTTCATTGATTTACTGAATAAGCAATACCGGTCCGCAACCGGGATTTCAGGCAGGCATCGCCTCCATTTCTCCCCGGATGGCTTTGCGTTGCGACAGCATCTGGAAGAAGGAATCCAGCCTGTTTTTGATGTTGGAGTAGGAGAAATACCGCGGGTCCACCAGGTCGGACTCGATGAAGCCAACGGGCACGCCCAGGCGCTCTTCCAACTGGCGCATCATCAGCAGTTGGCCGGCAGAAAAAGAGTTGCAACTCTTAATTGAGTTCACTAAAAAACCATCGGCCTGGAAGTCGGTGATGTATTTTGCCAGCAGGTCAATTCTCTGTGGCAGGTTGAGGTTGGTATAGCAATTCATGCAATAGTGGGCCAGGCTCTCCAGCGGCCGGGCCGGATCGTGCCGGAAACCATAATCGTACACCCCACCCACTTTGGTATAGGAAGAAGCCACCACCACCGCCCCCATGTCGTAAAACAGTTTCCAGAAATTCCGGAAGGAGGTCCAGTTGGGAGGCCCTTCCACCACCAGCCGGAATTTTTCTTCTTCCATCACGCCTTCCGGCGTAATGGGGCCGAGGCCTTTCTCCACCCGGTCCATGATCTCATCGTACAGGGCCTGGTAATACTCCACCGCATCGGGTGTACCCCTGAAACCGGCGTTGATGGGGCCGATGTAGTACACCCCTGCGAAGTAGCCGTCAATGGGCGAGGGCTTGTTTTTGGTGGTGTTGAATATTTTGGTGATGAGGTCTTCGGCTTTTGCAGAATGCTCCAGAATCTCTGCCAGCCGGGTTTCATCGTATTTCACACCCGACACCTTTTCCATCTTCGGAATGACCTCCGTTTTGAGCTGTTCCACCATGTAGTCGGTCATTTCCCGGGTGATGCGCCCATTCTCCTGGTAAGGCGTGTGCAGCATGGCCACCGGCACCCCCGGATAAAGGCGGTCCAGGGTTTCAAACCACTTCATGAAGGTGAAGCAGCCCGTATAACTGAGCAGCAGCAGGTCCGGTGCCGGCAGCTTGTCTCCGGTGGGGCCGATGTTGCCGTTCAGCAACATGCCCACATCGCATTTCACATAGGTGCAGACATCTTCAGAATGACCGGCTTTTTCAGCATCCCGGATGAAGCCGCCGGATTTCTTCCGCATGCCCGATTGCAGGGCGTTGATCTCCGGGTACACCGGCAGCATTCCGAAGGCATGGATCAGTTCTGAAAGGTTGCCGGGCACGAAAGTATAAACCACTTTTTTCCCGGTTTCTTTGGCCATGCTCAGCTCCCGGAACTGGCGTGCCAGCATCTCCTTTTGGAGCACCATACTTTTTTCCTTTACAACTTCCTTTGCCATAACGATAGGTATTGTACCGGCTTCGCCGGAATGGTTAGACACATTCAGAGCGCAGGCTCCTCCCACAATTTGATAGAATCGGAAAAGGCTCCCACCTGCTCTTTGATGACTTTGAACTGGCCGGTATTTTCACTGAATTTGAAACTGATGTAGCGAATACCGGCCTCGTCGCAGGCTTTCTGGAGTTGGGGTTGGTCCAGCAGGGCGGGGTCGCAAAAACTGGGCGCTGCAAAGAGTATCCCGTCGGCTTTGCGTCGCTGCGCAAGCTCGATCAGCCGGGCTTCTTTCGGGTTGTCAACATCGTAAACAGAGGAGGAGAAAGTGCTCCTTTCCAGGTAGGCAGTCACGATGGCCCCGATCGGATCACCGGTATCGCTGCTGATGTCACCCTGTATCCACCGGGAGCCGAGAATCAGGTCATCGTCCACCACATAGCAGCCGGCCATTTCGATGGATCGGATGAGGCCCAGGGGCGGCTGTTCGCAAAATGCACCGCTGATCACCACCCGGATGTTGTCCATGGCCTCGCCAACATTGTTGCGGATGTAGTCAAGCACCTGGCCCAGCATATCGTTGTGTTCTTCAACCGGGATGACCAGACCGGCCCGCATGAGGCAGTACAGGTGTTCGTAGCTCAGCCGCCAGGGGAAATGCTGCCGGATGTCGTAGATCTCAGCCAGCAGCCGGCGGTTGGTATTGTAAAGCCCGATCGAATGGTTCAATGCTTCAGTGGTGAGGGCACGGCCTGTGATGGCCTCCATTTCATCCAGCACATGCTGTATTTCCCTTCGGTAAAAAGTGCCTCCTACCCCTTCGTCAAAGTTTTGCGGGTAGTCCAGGTACTTGACAAAACGGCCCTTGCCAAGCAATTTGAAAATGCCCGACAAGTTTCTGATCACATCGCAAATGGAAGGAAAAATGAAGCCGTCGAAATCATCGAGGTTGTCGTCCAGTGCCATTTCGATGACTCCCCGTGGCATGTGGCAGATGTAGCTCTGGTAAAAAGCATCGCCTTTGATGATCTGTTTGATGTCGCCACCGCCCAGGATCCCAACCGGGAGCCCGCCGGCAGCATGCACAATTTCCCTCGGGAAATAGATGGGGAGGTGCCCCACCAGAAACCTGCCTTCTACGGCCTTTTTCCAGGCCTTTGCCGCAGTAAAATTCAGGTCAAATGCCAGCTCCCGGCAACGGGACAACAAAGTGTTGATGTGTGCTTCCATTTAACTGCATTTGTAGGAAGCCGCGGTTTGTAAAACCAGGTATTTCATTTCACACCTCTTTTCACAGACCTGATCTCGTCAAACCTGAGCTCCCGGTTGGTAACCATGCCAGGTGAGTTTCAATGCCTGCTCTTCTTCCGGTTTTCAGAACCACCGGTTTGAGCCATCCTCCACCTGGAATTATCACTTGCCTTCGAAAACTCATTACACCGTGTGAGAAGTTCCGGAAAGCCCCCAAATTGCATTGCGGGAAACCCCGTAAAAAACACGAAGTGTTGCTGTGTTTGGGCTGAATTGCGAACAAATGTTCGCTAATTTTGAACACGAAGCTATAAATATTTTTCTTTTGAGACAAAAAAATCTTAATTAGCAGCGAATTTTTTTTTGAAAAAATCTGTGACCATGCACACCGAAGCTTTACAAATGCTGTACGACGAGCACCAGGTCATTTTGCAAAAGATACATCGCCTCCGGCAATTGCTGACCCGGGAAGACCTGGCCGACAAGGAGCTTGCCATCAGGCAGTTCATTGCCTTCTTCAGAACCTATGGCGATGCCTTCCACCACCAGAAAGAAGAAGACCTGCTCTTTTCATTTTTGAGGCTGACCCAACCCGGCCTGCTGCCCATAGTGGAAGCCCTGGAAGAACACCACGAAATGTTCAGGGAATACTTGTCCGATATCGAATCGGCCGTTGATGAAGCTGACTGGGAGCAGGTGAAATCACTTTTTGAAAGCTACCTTTCCAACCTCGAAGACCACATCAGTGCCGAGGACGACGAATTGTTTGTCTCGGTAGAAATGGTCCTCTCGCCGGTGGAAAAAGAACGCCTCTTTTTCGCTTTTCAGGACAAAGACGAGGAACTGGGCAAGAACCTGAAAACGCAGTACGAACAAACCGAAATTGCTTGAGATGAAACAAAGCCTGGCCATAGTGACCGGAGCAGGCCGTGGCATCGGAAAGGCCATTGCGCAGCGACTCAAAGAAGACGGATTCCATCTGTTGATAGCAGACCTGGATGCCAAAGCCGGTGCACAGGCTGCCCTGGAATTGGACGCCCGATTCGTGAAATGCAATGTGGGAGAGGAGAACAGCGTGGTTCAACTCTTCAAGGCCGCTGACAAAACGGGGCTGTCAATTGATGTGGTGGTCAACAATGCCGGCATCATCCGCGACGGTGTGATCTGGAAACTGGACAGCAGGGATTTCGACCTGGTCATCAACGTCAACCTGAGGGGCACCTGGCTGATGTGCCGGGAAGCAGCCATACGCATGCGCCAACAGGGTTTTGGCCACATCATCAACATTGCTTCACGTGCCTGGCTGGGCAATCCGGGCCAAACCAACTATTCGGCCTCCAAAGCCGGCGTCATCGGCCTGACCAGGGCCCTGGCACTGGAGCTGGCCGGAAAGGGCGTAAGCGTCAATGCGGTGGCACCGGGTTTGATTGACACCCCCATGACCCAAAACCTGCCCGAACAGGTACGACAAAAACTGATCAACAGCCAGCCGGGTAAAAACATGGGCTCGGCTAAAGATGTGGCTGAGGCAGTGGCATTCCTGGCCTCGGAAAAAAACCGATTCATCACCGGACAGGTAATCCATGTGGATGGAGGAAAAAGCATTGGTAGCCTGGCTTTTTGATTCCTCGTAAATTTGCGGCTCTTTTTCTCAATCCGGCGCACATGACCGGCTGAAAGCAAAACCAACCGCCATCCAAAATGAAAGTACGAACAGCAAGAAACCAGGTTGAAATACTGGCCCCGGCAGGCTCCATGGAGTCGTTGATGGCAGCGCTGCAGGCAGGTGCCGATGCAGTGTATTTCGGAGTGGAGCACCTGAACATGCGCTCGCGGTCTTCCAACCGCTTTGTGATGGATGACCTGCCCGGGATCATCGAAAACTGCCGGGCACACAATGCAAAGGCTTACCTGACCCTGAATGCGGTACTCTACGACCAGGACCTGAACCTCATGCGCAACATCTGCGACCAGGCCAAAGCGGCCGGCGTAGATGCCATCATCGCCAGCGACCAGGCCGCTATGGGCTACTGCCACCGGATCGGTATGCCGGTACACATCTCCACCCAGGTGAACGTCTCCAACATTGAGTCGGTGCGTTTTTATTCCATGTTCTCTGAGGTGATGGTGCTGGCCCGGGAACTGAGCCTGAAACAGGTGGAAGAAATTGCGACGCAAATAGAAAAACAGGAAATAAAAGGCCCTTCGGGCAACCTGGTGCGCCTGGAAGTATTTGCCCACGGGGCGCTTTGCATGGCCATTTCCGGCAAATGTTACCTGAGTCTTCACTCCCACAATGCCAGTGCCAACCGGGGCGCCTGTTTTCAGAATTGCCGAAGGAAATACCATGTGAAAGATGCCGAAAACGGCGATGAGTGGATGATCGAAGACGAGTACATCATGTCGCCCAAAGACCTGTGTACCATTGACTTCCTGGACAAAGTGCTCGACAGTGGCGTGAAGGTGCTCAAGATTGAAGGGCGGGGCCGTGCACCGGACTACGTTCATACGGTGACCCGTTGTTACCGGGAGGCGGTAGAAGCCTGTTTTGACGGCACATACAGCCAGGAAAAAGTGGCCGCATGGAAAGAGCAACTGGCCAAAGTTTACAACCGGGGGTTCTGGGATGGCTATTACCTCGGAAGAAAACTGGGCGAATGGACCAAAGACCCCAACTCCCAGGCCACCCAAAAGAAAGTTTACATCGGCAAGGGCGTCAGGTATTTTGACCGCATCGGCGTGGCCGAGTTCAAAATGGAAAGCTACGAGCTGAAACCAGGCGATGAGATTCTGATAACCGGCAAAAAGACCGGCGTGCTGGAAAGCGTGGTGCAGGAACTCAGGGTGGATGGCAAACCCGCCGACAGCGCCAAACGCGGCGACAGCATCACCATTCCGCTGGGCAGAAAAATCCACAGTTCTGACAAATTGTACAAACTGGTAACAACAGCGGAATGATCGGCATCACCTATTATCGTCATAAATGCATCGGCTGCAGGGCCTGTGCCGAGCATGCCCCCCAGCGCTGGCGCATGTCGAAAAAAGATGGCAAAGCCGTGCTGCTGGAAGGGGTGCAGAAAGGCAAGGTTTTCAACGCCGAGGTACACCCCGGAGAACTTGAACCCAACGAAGCTGCGGCACAGAACTGCCCGGAAAAATGCATTATCATCCGCCGGCACTGACCCCAAATACAAGCCCTTGACACCTCTCCGTTGATGCAACCCATTTGTCATGGAAGCATTGAAAATAACCGTCAACGGAAAAAACTGTGAATTGCTGATCGAACCTGGAGAAACACTCAGCCAGGTTCTCAGAAACCGTCTGAAGCTCACCGGCACCAAAACCGGTTGCAGTGAAGGCAGTTGCGGGGCCTGCACCGTCTGGGCTGACGGGAAGCCCGTTCTCAGTTGCATCAGTCCGGCGTTGAAATTCGCCGGTGCTGAAATTACCACCATCGAGGGCATAGCCAGGGGGCCGCACCTCCATTTGCTCCAGCAAAAGTTCATCGAAAAAGGAGCCTTGCAATGCGGGTTTTGCACCCCGGGCATGGTCATGACGGCACTGGCTTTCCTTCGGGAAAATCCCGGGTGTTCCGAATCACAGATCCGGGAAGCGCTGGCCGGCAACCTATGCCGTTGCACCGGCTACAAAAAGATCATCGAGGCCGTTGCTGAGACGGCTTCATTGCTGAAAGAAGGCCAGGCGGAGTTCATTCAAAGCAGCAACTCAGCAAAGGATGTTCGCAAAACAAATGCTGTAATCGGCACCCGGCAACCACTCGTTGACGCCAACGCCAAAGTAACCGGCAAGGCGGAATACGCCGCCGACATTCATGCCCACGATGCCCTCGTTTGCAAGTTGCTGCGTTCACCCTACCCCCACGCCAAAATCCTGGACATTGACACCACAGAAGCTGCTGCGCTGGAAGGCGTAAGGGCCATCGCCACAGGTAAAGAATTGCTCGAAAAATTTGGGGTACTGCCCATCTCCCGGGATCAAACCGCCATGGCAGTGGATAAAGTCCATTACATCGGCGAGATCGTGGCAGCAGTGGCCGCAGATACGCAAGCCATTGCCGAACGGGCACTGAAAGCCATCCATGTGACTTACCAGCCCCTGAAGCCGGTATTTGGGTGGGCAGAGGCTTTGCGGCCCTGTGACGAAGAGAACCTCATTCATCCCCATTCCGCCAAACACCAATGCAACATCCACAAACGGGTGGACATGCAGTTTGGCGAACCGGAAGCCGAGTTCAAAGCTGCCGCCCACGTCTGTGAAATGGAGTTCGACTTTCCCGGCCTCAACCACGCCTTTCTGGAACCCCACGCCTGCCTGGCCTGGTGGGATGAGTACAAGGGCCTGACCATGATCACCGCCACACAGGTACCCCACTACCTGCACCGCACACTGAGCAGTGTGTTGGGCCTTCCGTTGAGCCGGGTGCGGGTTATCAAACCGGCACTTGGCGGAGGGTTCGGCGGCAAAAGCGACCCCTTTTCACACGAATTGATCGTGGCACACCTGGCCCGGAAAACCGGCAAGCCTGTCAAACTTGAATTCAGCCGGGAGGAAGTCTTCCTCACCAACAACGGCCGGCACCCCACCCACCTGAAAATGAAAATGGCCCTGGATGCCAACGGCCGCTTATCCACCACGGATGCCGAAATCGTCATCGATGGAGGCGCCTTCGGAAGTTTTGGGGTTGTTACCACCTATTACAATGGCGTGCTGCTGCAAGCCCCTTACGACCTTAAAAGCCTGCATTTTCAGACCACCCGTGTTTACACCAACAAGCCACCCAGCGGTGCCATGCGCGGCCACGGGGCTGTGAACCCCCGTTTTGCGACGGAAGTAGTCATTGATGAATTGGCCAGAATGGCCGACGAAGATCCTTGTGAATTGCGGCTCAGAAATTTCCTTCCGGAAAACACCCTGACCCTCGGTCAATTCCGCATCACCAGCAACGGCAGCAGGGAAGCCCTGCGCACAGTCATGAAACAATCCGGTTGGAAACGCAAATTCCGGAAACTGCCCCATGGTCATGGAATTGGCGCGGGGTGCGGTTTCTACATCAGCGGCAGTGCCTTGCCCATCATCTGGAACAAATACCCCCAGTCGGTGGTACACATGAAACTGGATTTTGACGGCAGGGTGGTCATCTATTCCGGCGCCAGCGATATTGGCCAGGGCATTGACACCGTACTGGCCATGATCGCTTCGGAAGTGCTCGGCATTGACATGAAGCAAACCTATGTCCACGCTGCTGACACCCTGTTCACCCCGGTGGACCTGGGCAGCTATTCCAGCAGGGTCACATTCATGGCCGGCAATGCCGCCAAAATGGCCGCCGAAAACCTGAAAATGGAAGTAGCCCGGGCAGTGGCTGGCCATTTTGGAACCGAACCGGACAAGCTTGCCTTTGAGCATGGCTGCATCAAAGACCCGGCATCCGGCAAAAAGGTGGACTGGGCAGAAGCGGCAGTGATCACCACCGACGGCCGGGGGGCCATTTCAACCAGCGGTTATTACATCTCTCCCAAACTGGGTGGAGATTTCAAAGGCGCCGGTGCCGGATTGAGCCCTTCTTACAGTTTTGGCGCCTGCATTGCCGAAGTGAAAGTCAGCACAGACACCGGTGAGGTGAGCGTGCTGGATGTCTGGGGTGCCCACGACCTTGGCAAGGCCCTGAACCCACTGGCCGCCGAGGGACAACTCGAAGGCTCCTGGCACATGGGCATGGGCCAGGCCCTGACCGAAGCCATGCGCTATTACAACGGCCTGCTCCTGAACCCCAACCTGCTCGATTACAAAACTCCCACTGCCCCCGAAACGCCTGACTTCCAAACCAACCTGATTGAATCGGGAGACCCGGAAGGGCCCTTTGGCGCCAAAGAATGCGGCGAGGGCGCACTGCACCCCGTGGTGCCCGCCATCGCCAATGCCATTTTCGACGCTGTCGGGGTCAGGATAAACAGCCTGCCCATCACGGCAGATAAGATTCTGGAAGAACTGGAAAAAACAGCCCTTCACCAAAATGCAGCCTTATGACCGCTAATTATCACCTGCCGGAGAACATCGAACAGGCGTTTGGCTTCATGAAAGCTTCCAACGGCCAGGCCCGCTTCATTGCCGGAGGAACCGACCTGATGGTGCACCGCCACCAGGGCAATGAAAACAGTCCGGTGCTGATAGACATCAGCCGGCTGAAAGAACTGCAACGGCTAAAAATTGAGAACGACACCCTGACCATTGGTGCCGGTGTCACACTACACCAGCTTGCCAGCCAGCCGGACATAGCAAGCAAATTTCCACTCCTGAAAACGGCTGCAGAATCCATCGCCAGTCCCGTCATCCGGAAATCGGCCACCGTGGCGGGCAACCTGCTGGTGGACAACCGTTGCGTGTATTTCAACCAGTCGGAATTCTGGCGGCAGGCCGTGGGCCTGTGTCTGAAATGCGGAGGAGCGTATTGCCTGGCCACCGGCGGCAAAAAGGCGTGCTATTCGGTGTTTGTGTCCGATCTGGCCCCTGCATTTATTGCGCTGGGCGCAAGGGCGGGCATTTTGAGCAGCGAGGGCCAAAAAGAGGTACCGGTAGAGCAGCTTTATTCCAGCATTGGGCTGGAACCGATTTCGCTTCCTGATGGGGCATTGATAACAGATATTTCGCTTCCCATCCGGCCTGCCATCAAAACCTGGTTCCACAAACTGAGGCCCCGAAAAAGCGTGGACTTCACCAACCTGACCATGGCCATGTGTTTTGACGAAGAAAAACAGGAAGTAAAAATCGCCGTCAGTGGTGCAGACATGGGGCCTGCCGTGCACATAGCACCCGTGCCACTGAACTTCACAGAAGTTTTAAAGTCGCTTCGCAAAAATTGCAGGATGGTTGACAACCTGTTCTATCCCCGTCCTTACCGCCGGAAAATGCTGGAAGTGTATCTGACAAATGGCCTTGCGCACCTTGGCCTGCTTTAACCCACTGGACCCGCTGGCACCCTGCAAACGTGACACGTGACTCGTGACACGTGACTCGTGACTCGTGACACGTGACGCGTGACACGTGACACGTGACTCGTGACTCGTAACCGCATGACTTGTGCTGAAATAGGTTGCCCCGCTGGCGCCCGGACTCCCGTCCGGCGCCCCGTCCGGTGCCCCGTCCGGCGCTCCCTTCGGCAAGTCCGGGACGTCCGGTGCCAGCAGGCTTCAAACGAGGTCGAGGTGAGCGTGCAGGGATGATTCTACGGCATCGGCTACCAGTTGGTAGAAAACGGCCGGATCGTTGTCAACCTGCACTTTTTCGAGGGCCTGGTAGTAGGCCAGGCGGGAGGCGTGGTCACCTTTCAGGTTGGCGATGGTGTAGCCATTGCGGAGCAGGATCAGGTTCATCACCAGTCTGGCTGTGCGGCCGTTGCCATCTATGAAAGGGTGAATGCTGACCAGCCGTTCGTGCATTTCAGCAGCCAGCAGCACCGGGTGCAGGCTGTTTTTTTGACGAAGGTAATGGTGGAAATAATCCTCCATCAGCTTGTCGAGTTGCCAGGGTTGCGGGGGCTCGTGCTTGCTGCCGCTGATGCGCACGGGCACATTGCGGTATCGACCGGCGTTTTCCCGGTCAATGCCCCGCAGGATGATGCTGTGAAGTTCCAGCAGCGAGCGCCGGTTGAGGTCTTCGCCGTTGGTGGCCAGGGCGGTGATGAAATCCACGGCTTCGGCGTGGTTCGTGGCCTCCAGGTGCTCCTGCAAGGATTTGCCGCCGATGGTCAGCCCTTCATTGACCACGAGGGCCGTTTCCTGAAGGGTGAGGGTGTTGCCTTCTATCCGGTTGGATTCGAAGGTGTATCCGATGCGGAAGAAATCCTGCATGCGTTCCAATTGCAGCCCGTTGAGCGGCTGGTGCGACTGCCAGCGGTTTTTGAGCTCATCAATGGTTGCCAGCTTTCTTTGGAGCTTTGCCGGCACCCCCGGCAGCTCGAGTGCCCGCGGGCTTCTCAGGTATTCGATGCGACTTTCAGCGAGTGCCAGCACTTCTGAGGCTACTTCTTCGTATTGCACCAATGAGAGCACTTTTTCAGCCAGCCAGGCTGTGCGCAATTCCCGGCTATCCAGTTGGTAGGTTCCCTCCAGCAGTTGCAATTGCTCCGTTGTAGGAAGGCGCTTTCCGCTTTCAAATTTGCTGATCAGCGCCTGGTCAATGCCGGTGCGTTCAGCCACTTCACGCAAGCGCAGGCCCTGGGTTTTGCGGGCATCTTTGAGGAGGAGCTTGAGGGTTTTCATTTTTTTGACTGTATAATTCTTGACAAAAATAGTCAAATTTTTTTGTTTTTTCAAAGTGCTTTTTCGCTATCGCAAAATATTCTTTCATTTCCCTACCTTCGGCAAAACATCAAAACCAAAATTGACGAATCATGAAACAGCATTTGCTTCTCACGTTTTTGGCACTGGTCATGGGCATTTCAGCCTGCCGGGAATCGCCACCTCCGCCCGGAGAGGATGCCGGCACACTCACTTTGGAAGAATACTTTGCGCCCCACCACCCGGGCATGCAAAGCGGCGGGGTTGAAATGATACCGGTCAGCACCCCTGCCGGAGATTTCAAGGTCTGGACACAGCGCTTCGGCAACAATCCCCGGATCAAAGTCCTGCTGTTGCACGGCGGGCCCGGGGCTACCCACGAGTATTTCGAATGTGTGCAGAGCTTTTTTCCGGGGGAGGGCATTGAATTCATCTACTACGACCAGCTCGGTTCCGGAAATTCCGACCACCCCGAGGGGAGAGGAGATTTGCTCTGGGAAACCGCCCGCTTTGTGGAGGAAGTGGAACAGGTGCGTCAGGCCCTGGAGCTGAACAAAGACAATTTCTACATCATCGGCTCCTCCTGGGGCGGCATTTTGGCCATGGAGTACGCCCTCAAATACCAGCAAAACCTGAAGGGTCTCATCATCACCAACATGATGGCCAGCGCCATTGACTACGACAACTACGCAAAGGATGTCCTGGCCAAACAAATGGACCCTGAGGTGCTGAAGGAGATCAGGGAAATAGAGGCCAAAGGGGATTTTGACAACCCCCGTTACATGGAATTGCTCATCCCCAATTTTTACGAAGAGCATGTGCTGCGCATTCCTTATGAAGAATGGCCGGAGCCGGTGCTGCGCTCATTTGCAAAGATGAATCCGGAAGTGTATGTGTCCATGCAGGGACCCAGCGAGTTTGGCATCTCCGGCAAGCTGGAAAAATGGGATGTAAAAGACCGCCTCGGCGAGATCACCGTGCCCACCCTCACCATCGGTGCCGCCCATGACACCATGGACCCCAAACACATGGAGTGGATGAGCACACAAGTGAAAAACGGGCGTTACCTCTTCTGCCCCAACGGCTCTCACCTCAGCATGTGGGACGACCAGGAAACCTGGATGAATGGAGTAATCCAATTCATCAAAGACGTTGACGAAGGAAAAATGTAATTTCCTCTTTCGCCCTTCGGGCAATAAAAAAGGCGAAGTGCCACGACAGTGCTTCGCCTTTCTTTTTCCGGGCCTGGGCAATCAGCCGGTGAAGTAAGTCAGAACGCCAATCACGATGGCAATCACCACGAGAGATGCGGCAATGTCCACCCAGGTGTAACTGGCCTTGTTGGCTGCCTTTTGTTCCGGGGTGAGGGAACCAAAAGTCAGCCCCACGATCTTCTCCTCGCCGGGCTTTTCGGTCAAAAGGCTGACGGAGATACAAATGATCACACTGATGACGAAAAGCAGGATACAGAAGTGCAGGAAGTTGATCGTAGCCCAGGTGTGCAGGATGCCGGTGAGGTCGTCTTTCATCAATTCCGTTACCAGCCTCGACATTCCGAGGAAGAAGCCGCCCACCAGCGTGGCCATGGCGCCCTTTGCGTTGATCCTCTTCCAGAAAATACCCAGCAGGAAGGTGGCCGTAATGGGCGGAGCAATGTACGACTGCACACTTTGCAGGTACTCGTACAGCACCCCGCTGATGTTTTGCATGACGGGTATCCAGGCAATGCCCAAAAACACGATGATACCGGTGGCGATCCTTCCGATATTCACCAGTTTGGTTTCGGGTGTATTGGGATAAAGTTTTTTGTAAACGTCAACGGTGAACAGGGTCGAGCAGGAATTGAACACGGATGCCAGCGAGCTCATCAGGGCAGCCAGCAAGCCTGCGGCCACAAGGCCCCGAAGGCCGGAAGGCAACACTTGCGACATGATGGCAGCAAAGGCCTGGTCACTGCTTTCCACTTCCAGTTGGCCGGTTTTCGTCATTGCGTAAGCGATGATACCTGGAACGAGAAAGATGAATACAGGTGACAACTTCAGCAACCCGCCAAAAATAGCTCCCCGCCTTCCTTCGGTAACGTTGCGGGCCGTGAGCACCCGCTGCACGATGTATTGGTCCGTACACCAGTACCAGATGCCCACGATACTACCTCCAATCAGCAGTCCGGTCCACGGAAATTCAGGGTCGGTCATCGGGCGCCACATGTCGAAGTGTGCGCTACCTGCCAACTCGCGTAGCTGCCCCCAGCCGCCCAATTCATGAAGACCGATAAAGGTAACGGCGGCGGCACCGATGATGAGGATCATGGCCTGGATGGCTTCGGTATAGACAACGGCCCGCATACCCCCCAGTATGGTGTAAATTCCGGTGAGCACCACTGTGATCAGCGCTCCCACCCAAAAGTCAATTCCCAGCAGGGTGGTGATGACAATTCCCCCGGCGTACACGGTCACTGATATTTTGGTGAGGATGTAACCCACCAAAGAGATGATGGAAAGGTACCAGCGGGCCTGGGCGTTGAAGCGGCGCTCCAGAAACTCCGGCATGGTAAAAACCCCGCTGCGGGCGTAGAACGGCAAAAACAGCCAGCCCAGCAACAAGACGATCCAGGCGTGCAACTCAAAATGGGCCATGGGCATCCCGCTTTTGAAGCCGGTGCCGGCCAGCCCCACCACGTGCTCCGAACCGATGTTGGAAGCGAAGATGGAGGCACCCACCACGAACCAACCCACATTGCGGCCGGCGAGGAAGTAATCGCTGGTGTCTTTTTGTTTGCGGGTGATGGCCCATATTGCCACGGCAAACAAGGCCGTGAAATACACGCCGATGACGATCCAGTCCAGTGTCGTAAAGTTGGTCATAGTTCAGCTCTTTGATGGATACGGATGTGGAGAGGCCAGCATGGAAAGCAGAGAGCGCCTCTGTAATTCTCCGGTGAACAAATGCTGGTTTTGCGGAAAGGGCAGGGGCGAAGATAAATTCTTGAAGGAAAGATTCATCAAAACTGTGCTCCCAATCACAGATTGTGATGAAAAAAGAAGGGGTCAGGCATCCTCGCTGACTTCGCGGAGCAACTCCCGGTATTTTTCGAAGATGGAAGATTTGGAAACAAACCCGAGGTATTTGCCCTGTTCGTCAACAACGGGCAGGTTCCAGGCCTGGGTTCGCTCAAACTCTTCCATGACCTTCTCCATCGGGCAAGTCGCCTCCAGAATTGCAGGGGGAGGATGCATCAGCTCACGCACCTCGATCTGATCGTATAATTCAGGCTTGAACATGATCTCTCGAACATCATCGAGGGTGAGCACACCTGCCAGGCCGCCTTTATCATCAACTACCGGAAAGAGATTCCTGTGGCAATGGGAAATGGTGGCTACCAATTCACCCAGGTTGTCATTCAGGTGAACCTTGCTGAAATTTCTTTCTACCAACTCTTCCAGGTCCATGTGCTTTAGCACCTGGCGGTCTTTTTCATGGCTGGGCACCCACAAGCCCCTGTGGTACAGTTGTTTGGTAAAAAAGGAATGCGGTTCAAAATAATGGGACACAAAATAGGAAGTGGCAGAGACCAGCATGAGTGGCACAAAAAGTAAATAGCCGCCGGTGATTTCAGCGATCAGGAATATACTGGTAAGGGGAATCTTCAACAAGCCGCTGAGCACACCTCCCATGCCCACGGCAACGAAGTCCTGCGTGTGCAGGTGGGTTATCCCGAGCAGGTTGACAATGAAGGCGAGCAGGAAGCCCAAAACAGCCCCTGAAAACATGGCCGGAGCAAAAACGCCTCCGTTTCCGCCCATGCCCAGGGTGGCCGCGGTGGCTATGCTTTTCATAAAAAGCATCAACACCATAAAGATCAAAAACACCCATGTGCTGTCAGACCACTCGTAAAAAATGCTGTGGTTGGTTATTTCCGGGTAAGAACCTTGCAGGAGCAGGTTCACCGTGTCATAACCCTCGCCGAACAGCGGTGGGAACAGAAAAATCAAACCGCCAAGCAACAAGCTGCCTATCAGGGTTTTATGGCGTTGTTTTTTCCAGTCGGCGAAATACTTTTGAATCCGGCAAATGCTTCTCATCATAAAGGTGGACAACAAGCCCGAGCCAACACCCAGCAGGATGAAGTACGGGATGGTGCCCGCCTCCCAGCCGGTGGTTGGCAGGTAGAAGAGCTGCTCGTAGTACAGTACCCTGGCAAGCACCGCCCCCGTTGCCGAGGCAATGAGAAGGGGGATGAAAGAATACAAGGCCGTGCCGGTCAGCACCGCTTCGTAGGCAAACAGCACCCCGGCTACCGGGCTGTTGAAAATGGCTGCCATGCTGCCTGCAATGCCACAGCCCAGGAAAAGGGTTTGCCGCCGGTGAACAGCATGCAGCGAAGAAGCGATGTTGGAGCCCAATGCCGAGCCGGTACGCATCAACGGGGCCTCCAAACCCACTGAACCGCCAAAACCCACCGTCAGGGAACTGCTGACGATGTGTGCATAAGTCTCGTATTTCGGAATCCGGAACCTTCGTTTCGAGATGGTTTTGATCAGGTCGGCAATACCCACTTCCATCGGCTTGCGCAACACATAGCGGACGTAAAACACGCCCAGCAGGATGCCTATGGTTGGAAAAAAAACAAACCAAATGTTCCAATGAGAAGGGTCGTTGCCGTAAATCCAGTTCCGAAGCGTTACGACGATATACTTCAAAAGCACCGCTGCCAAACCGGAAACCAAACCAATGATGATGGCAACGATGATCTGGTAGTTCCTTTCTGAAGTGTGTGTAGCCAGCCAGTGGACCTTTCGTTTCCAAAAAGCCTTGATAAGACGAAGGGAGCCGTTTTTGGCTTCAGAATTCATTGTGAGATGGCTGTGGCGATTGGCCAGAAACTGGCCTGCAAATGTAAGCATCCGGCCTTAAGACTTATTGTGACTTTTGTTTCAGGTCGCAAAACACCCTTCGATGTCAAAAACCTCCAAAAAACTGACCCTTGATTGGTGTGATTGATTGATTACTTTGATTCTGAAGAATTGAAAAAAACTCAAAAACCAAAAAAAGCCTCCAAAAACCTAAAAAACCTAAAAAACCTCCAATAACCTAAAAAACCTCCAATAACCTCCAAAAACCAAAAAAGGGCACTGCCCCTCACAGTGCCCCTGCTTCCCCATAGTACGTTGTTGTATCCCGGCCTTGAGGAAGCTAAGTCCAAAATCTATCCGTCTGCATTAAAAAATTCTCATTGTTGTTTTTTTTCAGCAATGGGTCCCCTCTCAACTCCTCTCAACCTTCCTCAACATATACGCGCGCACTTTTGCCGTACCCTCAGAAGTGGAATCCATACCCGAAAAAGACCGTTTGCATACCCACCATACTGAGGCTGGCCAGCCCCACGCCCAGCAGGATGAGGACAAAAGGGACGTAGATCAGTGCCCTCATCAGGCGGCCACCCCAGCCCATGTAGTGCATGACCGGCAGCAGTACAAAGGCCAGACACAACCCGAAGAAGGAGATCTGGAACATGTACAGACAGGCCACGGCAAATACCAGCCCTGTGATCACCTCAAATGCCTGCACCGGCAGGGTGTCCGGATGGCTTTTGTGGATCAGGTCGCTCCAGGTTTTCTTCAGCTTCGCAAAAAGGCCGTTGGCTGTGGCAGTGCCGGTATGTTCCTTCTGCTGCTTGTCGCCGGTGACCAGAAAAATGGCCTTGCCGGAAATGAGGTAGGCCATGACCCCAATGGAAGACAAGGGCCCCAGGGCAGCGTAGAGTGCTGTGCTGTGCGCCAGGAAGCGGAACAACTTCAGGGGTTTCAACGCCATTGCAAGGATGAAACACAACACTGGCGCAAAGAAGGTCAGCATGGTGATGGCGAAAAAATCCGGGGAGTAAATGCCCATGAATGCGTCGTGGAGCACCATCACCGGAAAAGTCATTGTGGAACCGCCCAATTCAAATGTGACCAACTGGCTTTTTCCGAAGAAATAAGGCAAAACCAGGTTGGCATTGACCATGAACAGGAAATACAGCAGGGTCAGTGGCAGGTTGAGCGTCGGGAAGAGGATGTCCAGCTTTTCGGCCCAGGTGATGTTCTTTGCCCGCAACAGCCAACCCATTTTTTTCTTCAGAAACTCGCTGGTACCGCGGGTCCACTTCATGTGGCGGATGCGGAAAGCCCGTACAGTGTCGGGAAAATCCTCGTAACAGATCACATTCTCTACGAAGCGACCCCGGTAGCCCAGTTCCCGGGCTTCTATGGCGAATCCCAGGTCTTCGCTGACGATGTCGGGGAAGCCGCCGATTTTCTTCCAGACGTCACGTCGCAACAGGGCGCCGTGGCCCAGAAACATGACAAAACCAAAGTCGTTGCGCAGTGGCTGGTACCATTTCCAGTGAATGTCAATGCCGGGGCCGAGGTCTTTGCTGAGTTTGGATTTCATGTTTGGATTGGCCCGGTGGTTGGCCTGCACGAAGCCGCATTTGGAGTCGGCCTCCATGACGGGCACCAGTTTGCTCAGAAAATCGGGTGGCAGGATCTCATCCGCATCGGCAATGGCGAAATAAGGTTCCCTGGCCACCCGGTCAAGCGCATGATTGAGGTTTCCGGCTTTAAAAGCTTTGCGGTCGGGGCGGCGAACCACCACCACCTTTTCGGGATATTGCGCAGCGAAGTCATCAACAATTTGTTTGCACTCCTCACGGGTGCTGTCGTCGAGGATGTAAACGGTGTAATTGGGGTAGTCCTGGTTGACACAGGAAAGCACACTTTCTTCCAGGAAATCGTTGTAGGTGGTGTACAGCACCGCCACAGCGGGGTACTCGAGCAGGTTGCTTTTGGAGAGTGCATTTTCCGGCTTGGGCATGAACCAGCGATGGATGAGTGCAAAAGCCACCACCCCTACATTGTAAAAGCCATACAGCCAGGCAAAGTCTATGAACAGGATGAAAGTGAAAAGTGCGATCCAACTCGGCGTGTTGTAAGCTGCATCCAGCAATGCCCACAGGCGGGGCTGAAACCACCACAGCGACAGCGCCCAGGCCACAAAAATGCTGACGTACAGCCAGGGTTTGGGGTCGTAGGAGAGCTCCCCCCTTTTGATCTTCTCTGAACGTCCGGTTCCGGGGAATGCAATGGTTTTTTCGAGGGCATAATCCACCCCTCCTTTCACCTGTACAACAGGTGATTCCTTTGGTAAACGCATAGTCTGATTGATTTTTTTGAGTTTCCTTTTGTCGGCCTTGCGGGCCGGTTCATTTCACAGGGATGTGATATGGGAAGGGTTATTCTTCTAATCGGATCTTGATGCCGGCAGCCAACACCGTGCTGGTGCTAAACACACCCCGCTCGTGGTTTACCACCAGCAGGCCCCACAGCCTTTCGGAAAATGGCAGTACGCCCATCAGGTAAGCACCGGTGACTTTGCTGTGCATGCCTGGCAACAGCTCGCCCTGAAATTTGGGGTTGCCGTAAAATCCTCCTGCCGTGACCTCATATCCCTTCGGCAAACGAATTTTCGAGGCCAGTAGAATGCGGTGTTGCCCCACGCCATCCGAAGAATTTCGCGAATAATACCACGTGGGCTCAATGGAAAATGACTTGCCGACGGGCACATAGATACCTGTTGAAACCAACCATTCGTTGCCGGCATCCAGGGTGCTGAAGCCACCGATTTTCAGGCTGAAACCCTGGGGCAGAAAGATGACCTGTTCCACCTTGAGCATGTTCTGCAACTGCTGCCCGGGCAGGCTGCGCAGGCCGTACTCCATGCGGGTGGCCAGCCTCGGCGACCAGGCCGCAAAAGCGCCAACCCAGCCCGAAGCAGCCCGGGATTTTTGCCGAAGGAAGTCAATGTTGTCTTGCGACAGGGAATTGTCGTAACGGCCGTAGAACGTCCAGCGTTCGTCGTAGTGGAAGCTGAGCTGGGCCATGCGCAAACCGATGCGTTGCTCATCGTCCACGTTGGAAAACCCGCCGATGGCGTCAATTTCAACACCGGCCTTTTCGGTGCTGATCCTGCCGGCCAGGTCCCTGGCTTCGGGGTTGTCGGGGTCCAGCTTCAGGGCTTTGAAGAGGGCCTTGCGGGCCTGGTAGTTTTGGGCCAGCATGGCATAGCTCCTGGCCAGGCCAAGGTAATGTTCGGCTTTGTCCGGATAGGTTCTCGTCAGCACCTTGTAATGGTGCAGGGCGGCGGCTCCGTTGTTGGCCCGCAGGTAGCCAATGCCCAGTCCGGTCAGGGCCTCTTCATTTTTTGGGTCGCTTCGCAAAACGGCGTTGAAGGGATAGATGGCCTTGCTGAGTTCGCCGTTCCAGGCATGGGCATAGCCCAGGCCAATGAGCGCCTCTTTATTTCCGGGACGGGAAGTCAGAATTTCGCGGAATTGCTGTTGGGCCAGTTGGTATTTGTGTCGCCAGGCATTGTTGTGGGCCTGCAGCAGTTTTGCCGGAAGGAAATCCGGGTACTGCTCCAGCAAGCCTTGAAGTTGAACATCGGCCTGCTCGTGTTGGCCTGATGTGGCCAGTTGCCGAATGGACTCCAACTGCCCGTACTGGGCGCTGAGCTTGTTGCCGGAGGCGATGAGAAATAAAACGATGAGAATTTTGAAAACGGGCGTCAGCCTGGAAATCCCCGGTACGTTGAGCGATGAAAATCGCAGCATGGTTGATTGGATTGATTGTTTTTGTTGTTTCGTCGTACAGGGGTGTACTTGACTTGTGGGGCAAATGTAGGTGTAGCTACATCCGAATTTCAAACCCGCTGCCCTGAACGAGTAAAGCAAGCTGCTGAACCGGAATACAATTCTGAGCGCACCGTAAAATGTGCCCTCATTCGTTGGGGTTGAGAGGGGTTGATCCCGAGTCTCCCGAATCCCGAATCCCGAAAGCTTTCGGGATCGGGAGGTTGAGAGGGGCTCATTCCTTCACCAATCAATCGTGGAATTTACCGAAGGAGGTACTCTGCATGGTGTTTGCACCGTTAGAGCCATTGTATACTCAAAACGAAGTGGTTTGGGCGGCGTAGGCCGCCCAAACTCCCCATCCACACCTGACGTGAGCGATGGATTATTCTCAAACCACTTTGAGTTGAGTATATCAGTAATATTATCGTCGCAAAGAGGGGGTGAAACCCGGCTTTCCCCATCTTGTAGTTGAACTCCCCGCCCACACACACTACGGACACCTGATTCCCACTCATTTCATCACAGCAAACAATCTCTGTTATGAAGCAATTTGTCTCCTTTTCCGCACTGGTTGTCCTTTTGTTTACACTGGCGCTGGTAAGCTGCAAAAAGGACAACGACATTTCTCCTGCCAACCTCGATAATTTTTACCGACTCAAATCTTTTGAAGTGGGGGTGGTACCCGAACAACGCACCGTGCAGGTGCTCTTCCAGGTGACCGATTATTACCGCAAGGGCGTGTCAACCCTGCTGGCCGATGATTTCATCGTCTCAGAAAACAACGGCCGGATTGACACCGAAGCCGACATCCGGCTGGGGCAGAGCTCCATTCCCTTTACCTTGAAAAATGTGTTACTGCTGGACATTTCCCGGAGCGTGGAGGGTTTCATCCCACAGATCAAGGCTGCTGCCAAAGCCCTGGTGGAAAACAAACTGCCCAACCAGGAAATTGCCATCTACACCTTCGATGCGGAGGTGGAAGTTTTGCAACCATTCACCACCGACAAAACGGCACTCCTCGATGCCCTCGACCAACTGCCTACAACGGCCCTGGTCAACTCTACCAACCTCTACGGCGCTGTAATGGAAGTGGCCGACCTGTGGGAAGACAACTACACCATTGACGGCATCGTGGACGGAAGCCTCATCGTCTTCACCGACGGGCGGCACAATGCTTCCCAGGTGCTAACCCTCAACGATGCCAAACAGGCCACCGCCAATAAAAAGGTCTTCGTGGCCGCACTCGAAAGCCCCGACCTGGATGAAAATGCCCTCAAACAACTGGCCGTGGAAAGCGACCGCTATTTCAAAGCCAGCGATGTGAACGGACTGGAGCAGATGTTCCTCAACATACAGGACGACATCCAGCGGGCCGCCAACAGCATTTACTTCCTCTACTACCAGAGCCCCATCTCTGACCCCACCCCCTACAACAACAAACTGACCATTGAAGTGAAAGACAACTTCAACAACGGCAGCGACCGCATGATCACCGAAACCTTCAACAGCGATGGGTTCGGGAATTGAGATTAAGATTCAGCTTGGGGTCTTATTTGTTTAGAGGGTTTAGAGGGGTTAGAGAGGTTTAGAGGGGTTTAGAGGGGTTTAGAGAGGTTGCTGGAGGTTGCTCTTAATTCCTCAGTTCCTCAGTTCCTCAATTCCTCAATTCCTGAGTCCCCTGCAAAAAGTTATATCCTCGTCGAAAGATGTAACTTCATCTGAACATAAGTCGGACGGAGTCCGACAAGATGGGGTCCCGGAC
>JALWSS010000192.1 GCA_026993525.1 Saprospiraceae bacterium | reverse complement strand
GTGGACATCTATTCGCCCTCCGGGCAACTGCTCCAAAGGGTGCAGTTCCACACCTCCTGTTCCCAACCACTCAGCATCGGAAACCAGTTCGGCAGCCTCAGCGTGGATGCCATCACCTTTGAAGACGGCAGCCATTGCGGCCAGGGCACCGGCGATGACGATGACGACGACGACGATGGTGATGACGACGATGACGACGATCCGCAAACAGAACTGAATTGCTGCGACAGCGGCGAAAAAATCGCACAGCTCACCATGACCTACACCGGAGAGGATTGCAGCGCCACCAGCCACAACCAGGACCCCGACAAGGTTTCCTGCGACGGCGACCCCAACGGAATGGCGACCGTACACATCATAGCCAGCGAAAAGAAAGGCGGCAACGGCAAAGTCTGGTTCAACGGCGAGGTCAACCTCGGCGGGCAATTCACCCTCGACGCTGCCAACGCCAACGAAAGCAAACTGAAATCGAACACCTGGGTGGACATCTATTCGCCCTCCGGGCAACTGCTCCAAAGGGTGCAGTTCCACACCTCCTGTTCCCAACCACTCAGCATCGGAAACCAGTTCGGCAGCCTCAGCGTGGATGCCATCACCTTTGAAGACGGCAGCCATTGCGGCCAGGGCACCGGCGATGACGATGACGACGACGACGATGGTGATGACGACGATGACGACGATCCGCAAACAGAACTGAATTGCTGCGACAGCGGCGAAAAAATCGCACAGCTCACCATGACCTACACCGGAGAGGATTGCAGCGCCACCAGCCACAACCAGGACCCCGACAAGGTTTCCTGCGACGGCGACCCCAACGGAATGGCGACCGTACACATCATAGCCAGCGAAAAGAAAGGCGGCAACGGCAAAGTCTGGTTCAACGGCGAGGTCAACCTCGGCGGGCAATTCACCCTCGACGCTGCCAACGCCAACGAAAGCAAACTGAAATCGAACACCTGGGTGGACATCTATTCGCCCTCCGGGCAACTGCTCCAAAGGGTGCAGTTCCACACCTCCTGTTCCCAACCCCTCAGCATCGGCAACCAGTTCGGCAGCCTCAGCGTGGATGCCATCACTTTTGAAGACGGCAGCAACTGCGGCCCACCACCTGCACCCGAGCTGGAATACCAGTGGCTGGCCAGTACAGAAGGTTGCCCCGACGACCTCAGCCAGGCCATTCCGGGCGCTACGGAGGCGGATTACGACCCGGGCTACATCACACAAACCACTTATTATGTTCGGCTGGTGCGTTCCAAAGACTGCGAGGGCAACGACGACGCCTGGACAGCCTCCAACTGCATAGAAAAACGGGTGGTCAACCTCGACGTCGGGTTCCTTGACATCACTTGCGACGACAATGGAACCTTCGATCCGGCCGACGACCTGTGGAGCTTCGGCTTCAAAGTCACCGGCTCCGGCAACGGCTGGAACGCCACCGCCACTTCCAGCGTGGGCGTGCTCCAGTTCAACGGCAACTACGGCGAGACCATCACCATGGGCCCCTTCAAAATTGCCGACGGCCCCATCACCATTGACGTCGAAGACCAGGACCTGCCCGATTGCCACACCAGCAATACCCTGATGCCACCGGCACCCTGCTCACAGGAACCGCCAAAGGCCAGCCTGGGTGATTACGTCTGGAACGACCTGAACAAAAACGGCAAACAAGACTTCGGCGAACCCGGCGTGGACGGTGTGAAAGTGACCCTCCACAAATGCGATGGAACTTTCGTAGCCGAGCAGTTCACCGCCAACGGAGGCCTTTACCTCTTTACCGGCCTCGCTCCTGACATGCACTACTATGTGGTCTTCAGCAACCTGCCTGCTGATTTTATCTTCACTTCGCAAAATGCTGCCGGCGATGCTGTGGATTCCGACGCCGATCCCAACACAGGCCGAACGGAATGCACCTTCCTCAGCCCCGGTGAAGAAGACCGCACCTGGGACGCCGGCCTCGTCAACACGGCTCCCGTTCTCGGAAAACTGGGCGACTACGTCTGGTTCGATGCCAATGGCAACGGCATTCAGGAACAGGGAGAACCCGGCATGGGCGACATTTTCGTCATCCTGGAGGACTGCAACGGCAACTTCCTCGATTTTACCATCACGGATGCCGATGGCATGTACATGTTCAGCGACCTGGACGCTGGCAATTACACCGTTCGCTTCGCAAACCCGGGCGACGGATACTTCGGCTTCCCCCTCAAGCTGACCGTGCAGGATGCCGGCAACGACGACAGCATCGACAGCGATGCCGACTGGCTCGGACGCACACCCTGCATCACCCTCGGCCCCGGCGAAGTCAACCTGACCATAGATGCCGGATTCACCGGCGAGGCGCCGCAGTGCACCCTCACACCGGAAGTGAGCAACATCGAATGCAATGACAACGGAACACCCGATGATCCCAGTGATGACATTTTCAAGTTCACCCTCACCGTGTACGGCGTGGCTACCGGAGCCTGGGGCTTCGACGTAGCCGAAACCGGGCAGCAAATGCTGGCTTACGGCGTGCCGCACGTCATGGGGCCCTTCCCCATTACCGAAGGCGACCTGACGCTGACCCTCTGCGACCACGATGTCATCGGTTGCTGCACCACCGTAACGGTGACCCCACCCGCAGCCTGCTCCACACCTGGCTGTGACAACATCACCAACCCGGGCGTCATCGGTTACGACGAAAGCCACTGCGGCACCTACGACCCGGAGCCCATCGTCTCTGTGGAAGACCCTTCCGGAGGCAGCGGCGACATCGAATACCTCTGGCTGTCCTCAACAGAAGGCTGCCCCTGGGATGCCAGCCAGGCCATCCCCAACAGCAACAGCCCGACCTACGATCCCGGTGAGATCACCCAGACCACCTGGTTCCTGCGATGCGCCCGCCGTGTGGGCTGCGACACCTTCATCGAGAGCAATTGCGTGGTGAAAGAAGTGGTGACAGACTGCGGCGGCGGCTGCAACATCACACTGGATGTAAGCCCCGGCACCATTACCATCGGCGGCCTCACGGCCCCCAA
The DNA here is from genome assembly GCA_026993525.1 of Saprospiraceae bacterium. Classification (GTDB taxonomy): domain Bacteria; phylum Bacteroidota; class Bacteroidia; order Chitinophagales; family Saprospiraceae; genus UBA6168. The sequence continues at coordinate 8,723 of JALWSS010000192.1, read as the reverse complement.
CGTGATCGTACACGTGTTTGACGCCAACTGGGCCACCGTGTTCACCTGCTTCAACAACTGCAACAACCCGCAGGTGGTCGGAAACCTGCCCGGCGGTACTTACTATGTGAAAGCAGAACTCTTCGGCGCCAACTGGGAGCCCCTCTGCGACCGCCAGGAATACGTACAAGTGCCCGGCAACATGATCATCAAACCACAGGTCACCGGCCCGCAAAGCCACCAGGCACAAAGCGCCGGCAAGCAACAACCAACGACCGGAGCAGCGATCCAAAATAGCATGCAGTTCCGCAGCCGGCACAACTTCACCCTCGTGCCAAACCCGGCCGGTGAATTCCTCAACGTACTCTGGGAACCCACCGAAACCGACAACATGGAGATCGTCTTCCTCAACCAGCTCGGCCAACAGGTCAAAAAGCTCAGCGTAGACGACGCCTCCTCCGGCCGGCAAACCATTGACATCACAGACCTGCGCAGCGGCACCTACCTGGTACAACTGCGAAGCACCAACACCATCCCAATGGTGAAAAGGCTTGTGATCAGCCACTAAACCTGGCAACAAACACTATGAAACCGAAAGCCCGCCATTTGGCGGGCTTTCTTTGTTTGGCGGGTGGTTTATACACGATTAGGCAAGGTTTGGAATTTTGATTGGGAGTTTTGTATTTTTGGGCGTTTTCATTCAACGCCGTACGCTCAAAAAACCTACAAGCAAATGCTTTTATCTAACAGAGACTTTGCATAATTTATAGACTAGTATTACGTATGCATGAAGTTGTAGGCTATGCGTAATTTGCCGGCGTTGAGTTTCGTGCTAAACAGAGAAGAGCAAATATGCAGAACCAATACATTCAAAAGTAATTTCCAACGAGGAGTTCAACAAAGAGATGTGAAGAGTGAAAACAGGGATAGACATACTCGAAAATGAAATTGTACAACAGTATCCAGATGTACTCGATATTCTGTTGCGCGACCATACCACTCAGAAAAATATCTTTTGGGCGACTGACAATTATGAACATTTGGGTGAGGCTTACACCTATAATGCGCCAATAACACCTGATTTAATCACAGTTGACAATGGTGACATAATTATGCCGAGGGTTCACAAAGACCAGGTTTTACAAAAAGCTAGGTCTAAGGAAATGGCAGAAGTTTTTACACCTTCTTGGGTTTGTAATGCTCAGAACAATTTGATTGACGAGGCATGGTTCGGGCGAAAAGAGGTGTTTAACCGGGAAATTACCAATTCCGATGGTTCAAAAGGCTGGGAAACCAACCCTAACAAAATCACCTTTCCAAAAGGTAAAACCTGGAAGCGCTACATACGTGACACCCGGCTTGAAGTAGCCTGTGGAGAAGCCCCTTACATTACAAGTCGTTACGACACTACCACAGGAGAGTTTATTCCAGTAGATGATAGAATTGGAATTCTTGATCGTAAATTAAGAGTGATTAATGAGAACGTTCATTCAACAGGAGAATGGCTTAAAGCAACACAAACAGCTTATAAAAACACATATGCATTTGAGTGGCAAGGAGATAGTTTGCTACTTGCCAGGGAAGCCATGCTTGCTACATTCATTGAAAATTATACCTACAAATTTGGAAAAGAACCGCTCCTTAAATCAATTAAATATATCGCCTACATCATTTCATGGAACGTTTGGCAAATGGATGGGTTAAAATGTGTTATTCCCAATTCATGCGGACACAAAAAAGAAGTCTTAGTAAACCTATTTGGTGAAACAGAAACCAAATACAGCTTCTGTGCAGGGTGTGAAAATGGAAATATCAACAAGCACAACGGGATTTATTGCTTAATAAAGGAGTGGTCGAAAAAAGATTTGAAAACTGGCAAGAAGGGAAGAAAAATCAGATTCGTTGACCTTTTAAAGTGAAAAGAAAAATGAAATTTACATCATCACTAAAACCCAAACTGATCTATGTCTTTCGCATCAACGATGGGGCGCATAGAGGCTGTCTAAAAATTGGTGAAGCCACACTCGATGAAGTCAATGATTGGGGGCTGCAACCAAATAGTAGTACACTTAATAAGGCTGCGAAAAAACGCATTGATCAATATACCCAGACAGCTGGCATTGATTATGAGCTGCTTTATACCGAATTGGCTATTTATACTGATAAAAATAATACTATCAATTCATTTTCAGACCATGAAGTTCATAAGGTGCTCGAACGTTCCGGGATTAAGCGACCAACCTTTTACCAAAGGAACAAAGGCAAAGAATGGTTTATAACAGATCTGGAAACGGTTAATAAAGCAATCAAGGCTGTAAAAGAAGGTAGAGACTCTCTTCATCCGGGAGAAATAACAGAAACGCAATCACCCATTGTATTCCGTCCGGAACAAAAAGAAGCCATCGAAAAAACCAAAAAGCAGTTTAAGAAAGGCGATGAAATGCTTTGGTTTGCCAAAATGCGTTTCGGGAAAACACTCTGTGCGCTTCAGGTGGTCAAAGAGCACGATTTTACCCGTACACTGATTTTAACCCATCGCCCGGTAGTGGACAAGGGATGGTTCGAAGATTTTGGGAAAATTTTTTACGACTCACCCGGCTTCTCTTATGGCTCAAAAAATCAGGGAGATCAATTTGCCACCCTCGAACGGGAGTGCCAAAAAGGCGGTACCAAATACATCTATTTTGCTTCCTTGCAAGACCTGCGAGGATCCGAATTGGTTGGAGGAAATTTCGACAAAAACCATGAAATTTTCAGTGCCAATTGGGATTTTATCATCATCGATGAAGCGCACGAAGGCACACAAACAGAACTGGGCAAGAACGTTCTGGTAGCGCTCAAAAAAAATAAGACCAAAATCCTGCATTTATCGGGAACCCCCTTTAACCTACTGGACAATTACAAGGAGGATGAAATTTACACCTGGGACTATGTGATGGAGCAAAAAGCCAAGGCCGAATGGGACAAAATTCACTTTGGCGACCCAAACCCCTACGCCTCACTTCCAAAACTCAACATCTATACTTACGATTTAGGCAAACTGCTCCATGGTTACATTGATGAAGAAGTGGCATTCAATTTCCGTGAATTTTTCAGGGTCAATGACTCAGGTGAATTCATACACAGAGATGATGTATTATCCTTCCTGAACCTCATCTGCAAAAAAGATGAGGAAAGCCATTACCCCTATTCCACCGAAGAATACCGTGACAACTTCCGCCACTCGCTTTGGGTACTGCCCGGGGTGAAAGAAGCAAAAGCGTTGAGCAACATGCTGAAAGAACACCCTGTTTTCAGACATTTTACCATAGTCAATGTAGCCGGTGACGGCGATGAAGAAGAAGAAAGCGGAAAAGCGCTCGAAAAAGTTGAAAAAGCCATTACCGACAAACCCCACGAGACCTATTCCATCACCCTCACCTGCGGTCGATTGACTACGGGAGTTTCGGTGGAAGCCTGGACTGCCGTTTTCATGCTTTCCGGTTCGTACAATACCTCTGCTGCATCCTACATGCAAACCATTTTCCGGGTGCAAACCCCGGCAACCATCAACGGCAAAGTGAAAGAAGAATGTTTTGTATTCGACTTTGCTCCGGACCGCACCCTGAAAGTCATTGCCGAAACCGCCAATGTTTCTGCCAAAGCAGGGAAAACAAGCAGTTCTGGCCGAATCATCATGGGTGAATTCCTCAACTTCTGCCCCATCATTGCTTTTGACGGCTCGCGCATGAAAGACTATGACGTAAACGGCATGCTCGAACAGCTCAAAAAGGTGTATGTGGAGCGGGTGGTGAACAATGGTTTTGAAGACGGATATCTCTACAACCGCGACCAGCTCATGCAGTTGAGCGATGTGGAAATAGAAGATTTCAACGGGCTGAAAAAAATTATTGGAAGCACCAAAGCCATGCCCAAAAGCAAGGGCATTGAAATAAACAGACAAGGATTTACCGATGAGGAAAAAAAACAGATAGAAGAAGCCCAAAAGAAAAAGAGACGCGAGCTGACACCAGAAGAAAAGGAGTTGCTTGAGCGGTATAAAGAGCAAAAGAAGTTACTCGATACCGCCATTTCCATTTTGCGGGGCATCTCCATCCGTATGCCATTGCTTATTTATGGTGCGGACATATCCAATGAAGATGAAGAACTCACACTGGATAATTTCACCGAATTGGTGGACGACCAATCGTGGGAAGAGTTTATGCCCAGAGGCGTGACGAAAGAGACTTTTGAAAAATTCAAAAAATACTATGAACCCGACGTGTTCCGGGCGGCAGGCAAGCGCATCCGTGACATAGCCCGTGCTGCCGACAAGCTGACCATTGAAGAACGCATCGAGCGCATTACACACATCTTTGGTACGTTTAGAAACCCCGACAAAGAAACCGTACTGACCCCCTGGCGTGTGGTAAACATGCACCTGGGCGACTGCCTGGGTGGGTATTGCTTCCTGGATGAAAAGCGGGAAAAAACCATTTCCCAACCGCGTTTTGTTTCACACGGAAGGGTAACCGAAGAGGTGTTTGCCACGGATTCGCGTATTTTGGAAATCAACTCCAAATCTGGATTGTATCCATTGTACGTAACCTATTCCATCTTCCGCAACCTTATTAAGGAAAAGTATCCGGGCAAAGAACCAAATGAGCTGACCATTGAACAACAGATAGAGCTATGGGACCAAACCGTTGCAGAAAACGTATTTGTACTTTGCAAAACACCAATGGCGAAAAGCATTACCAAACGCACCCTGGTGGGCTTTAGGGATGCCAAAGTAAATGCCCATTATTTTGAAGACATGCTGCACCAAATCACCCAACGCCCGGATAAGTTCATTGTAAAAATCAGAAAAGGACAAGCTTATTGGAAAGCTAATAACAACAACGATATGAAATTCAACGCAATTGTAGGCAATCCGCCGTATCAGGTAATGCCTGAAAGTGGTACTAGAAGTTTACCAGTTTATAATCACTTCATACAGATTTCGAAAGAAATAAATCCTGATTATCTCAGCTTAATAGTTCCCTCACGTTGGATGGCAGGGGGATTGGGATTAACTGAGTTCAGGCAATCAATGCTTGAAGATAGAAGATTAAGTCGAGTGATTGATTATCCTGATTCCAATCAAATATTCCCTGGAGTTGAAGTGAAGGGTGGTATTTGCTATTTCTTATGGGACAGCAAACATGACAGTAAATGCGAGGTAACAACAATACGTGGTGAAAATGTTTATGGACCTGTAAAGAGACAACTTGATAAGTTTGACATTTTGGTGAGAGACAGCCTTTCGGTTGTTATTTTAGATAAAGTACTTGAAAAAGATGAAGAATCAATCACCTCAATACTCTCTGTTGATAAGGAATTTGGATGGACTTCAAATTTTAATGCATTCGAAAAGAAAAAAGTTGATGGTTATGTACCTCTTCACTACATTACTAAGGGTAAAAGATTGATCGGTTGGATAAATCGGAATGAAATCACAAAAAGTTCTCATTTGATTGACACCTATAAAGTTTTAATACCGCAAGCAGGCTCAAATGGTGGAAAAAGAATTCCAGATATTGTTCTTGGGAAACCATTGATTGCAGATAACCCGTCTGTCTGCACTCAATCTTACCTATTCTTTTACGTTAATTCGAAAGCAGAGTCAATCAATATTGAAAGATACCTTAAATCTAAATTTTTGAGATTCTTGGTTTCATTAAGAAAAATAACGCAACACGCAACAAGGTCAACTTACACATGGGTCCCCCTACAAGATCTCACCGCCAACTCGGATATCGATTGGAACCGGCCCATTCCGGAGATTGACCGACAGTTGTATAAGAAATACGGCTTAACACAGGAAGAAATTGATTTTATTGAGCGGATGATTAAACCCATGGAAGATTAAGGCTATATTTGCATATGTTTTACCGCAGAAAAATCATATTGGCACTGATGGAGCTGCTGGGCGGAGAGCTTGAAAAGATTCGCCTTCAGAAATTGCTGTTCCTCTATGCCATGAAAAAGCCCAAGCCCGAATACGATTTTGTACCCTACAAATATGGCTGCTATTCCTTCTCTGCCCATGCAGATATGAACACCATGGTCAAAAAGGGATACTTAATAGAACATGAAAACAAATACGGAAAGGCCGACAGTACAAGCTATTTCGAAAAGTTAAAAGTTTCCGACCGGCAATTATTGCAGGAAGTTGTTTCCAATTACGGATCAATGAGCAGCCATGCGCTTATAAAGCATACTTATCTGAATTTTCCGTTCTACGCCATCCTCAGCACCATAGCCGGAGATATATTACCGGGTAAACAGTATGAACACATTGCGCAAGCCATCCCCAAAGAAGAAGAAACCACCTTGTTTACAATAGGCTATGAGGGCATTTCGCTGGAAAAGTATCTGCAAAAGCTAATCTGGAACAACGTGAAGCTGCTGGTAGATGTGCGCAGGAATCCTTTGAGCATGAAATTTGGCTTCAGTAAGACGCTGTTGAAACGCTATTGCAACAGCCTGGGCATTGAGTATGTGCATATTCCCGAAGTAGGCATCAATGCTGACAAACGCCAATCGCTTGACACGCAGGCTGATTACGACCGTTTATTTGCCGATTACCGCCAAACGACCCTGCCACAAACAGTCGAACAACAACAACAAATATTGCACCTCTTACAACAATACAAACGCATCGCGCTCACCTGTTTTGAAGCAGCGCCATGCCAGTGTCACCGCTCGCATTTGGCGGATGCGCTCATTGTATCGAAAAAATTAGAATTCCCTTTAAAGCATCTGTAATATGGCATTGACTCGTGTGCTCATCACCGTAAAAACCTATCCTACCATATCCACCAAGTACGATGAATTGGTCTGTACCGCAGGTTTTAGGGAAGATGGTTCCTGGGTGCGTATTTACCCTGTACCATTCCGAAAAAAACCATACCATGAACAGTATAAAAAATACGACTGGATTGAATTGGACCTGATGAAAAGCACCAGTGATTTCCGACCGGAAAGCTTTCGCCCCAAAACATTGGACTCGGAAATTAAAATCGTTGGACATTTAGACACAAGAAACAATTGGGCAGAAAGAAAAAAGTACTGTTTAAATCATGTATATGCCGACTTAACTGCCCTCATTGCTGAGGCAAAGAATAAAAAAATATGTAGATCACTGGCAGTTTTCAAGCCCACCGAAATTCTTGATTTTTATGCCGAATCGGTGGAGCGCGAGTGGAGCAAAAAGCAAAAAGCAGCCTTGGCACAATACAATTTATTTGAAAGCATCAAAGAGCAAAAGTTTGAAGTTGTAAAAAAACTGCCGTACAGGTTTAAATTTCGATTCAAAGATGCTATTGGGACAGAAAGCAATTTGATGATTGAGGATTGGGAAACCGGACAACTGTTTTGGAACTGTTTGGCAAGGCATGAAGGAAATGAGCAAAAGGCAATAGAAGATGTACGCAAAAAATACTATGACGATTTTGCCAAAACCAAAGACCTGCATTTTTTCTTAGGGACAACTGCACAGTTTCACAACGTAGCTCCAAATCCGTTCATCATTATTGGCACATTCCATCCGAAAATTGATAGGCAATTGAAATTGTTTTAAGATGTCTCGAAAAGCCAGATGTCAACACCTGCTTGAAAAATCCGTGCATGCGGCTTTATCGGCTATTGAGATTTACAACAAACCCGATTTCAAATACCGTGAAGAAAGTTTCTCCATTCTCATGGTCAATGCATGGGAACTGTTGCTCAAAGCCAGAATACTCCAACTCAACAACAATATTTTAAAGAGCATTTACATCGTTGACCCTAACAAAAAACGGAAAGACGGCAAACCCTACAAAAATCCCAAATATAAAACCAGTCGCTCGGGTAACTTCCTGACAATTGATGTAACCAATGCCATGAAGCAGTTGGATTTACCTGAGAGACTTCAGGAAAACTTGGGCTTACTTATTGAGATTCGAGACAATGCCATCCACTTCATGAATGAAAGTAAACTTTTTGAAAAGAAGGTCTTGGAGATTGGAACAGCTTCGCTAAAAAGTTATGTGCTATTGGTCAATCAATGGTTTGATTATGATTTAAGCCAATACAATTTCTACTTGATGCCCATTTCGTTCTTTCACAACCACGAAATACAAAGCTTTTCAATCAACAAGGAAGATAAGCAGCATCAAAACCTACTGAAGTTCATAGCAGAAAAAGAACGGGACTATCCCTCTGACGAAAATCAAGACCACAACATTTCGCTGATACTTGAAACCAAGTGGGTAAAGTCAAAATCAGTTGATGCCCTTACGACTTTCAAGTATGACCCGGACGATCCGAAAGCAATTTCATACAAGGTTGACTCGGAAGCGGAGTTTAAGAAAAAATATCCTTGGAATTGGACCGACCACCTAAAACCAAGACTAAAATCTCGGTATAAGGACTTAAAATTCAATCCTGACTTTTGGAAGCTAAAAGCTCAAATTGAGAGCGATAAAAAGTTCTCTGATGAGAGACCCTTGGATTGGAACAAACCTTCAGGAACAAAGAAAAGATTCTACAGTACGAACATTTTGAAAGAATTTGACAAGCACTATAAGAAAAAATAGCCTCTGTCCCCCGTTCCTGCAAGTGCCGCTCCGCTCAACACTTGCAACAACTGAAGAATTTGCCGAAGGAAATCAGCCACGAGCGCCCCGTTCCGGCAAGTGTTTAGTCGAATCTGGCGAGACGTCACTTGCCGCCCAAGGATA
>JALWSS010000191.1 GCA_026993525.1 Saprospiraceae bacterium | reverse complement strand
CGCCCAACATTTCCGGTGCCCAGCGCCTGCCCAACGGCAACACCCTCATTTGCGAAGGCGACGACGGGTTGTTCTTTGAAGTGACCCCTGACGGACAGGAAGTTTGGCGCTACGTGAACCCCGTCAACAGCCAGGGCCCCATCGTCCAGGGCAATGTCACGGGCCAGAACTCCGTCTTCCGGGCCACCCGGTACGGTCCCGACTACCCGGCCTTCGCCGGCAAGGACCTGACCCCCCAGGGCCCCATCGAGCTGAATCCGCTGCCCGGTATGTGCATGATCTTCAATGCCCTGGATGAAGCTGGCAATGGCGGCAGCCACTTCCGGATAGTTACCAATCCGATCGTTGATGAGTTGAAAATTGAAAACCCGGAAGGCGGGCCTGTTGAATACCGCATCCTGAGCCTGGCCGGCAAGCTCATAGCCACAGGCAAAGGCACGGGTGTTTCATTGGAAATAACCACCTCCGGCATGCCTGCCGGCATATACCTGTTGCAGTTGTCTGGTGAGAGAAGGATGGATGTGCTGCGATTTGTGAAGCTGTGAGGTAACTCTATTTTTCAAATTAAATAGCCTTTTCAAATAATTTTGGAAACTCTGGCATTTGATCCCAGGTCTTGCCATCGAGGTTTCTACCTGCCTTTTTCTTATTGGTGCCACCCCATTGTTTGAAGAAAAAAGGTGTGTTGGAATGTTTACATTTTTCTCTGATTTCCGTCACCCATTCTGGCTTCATGGGGCGCGGTTTACGGCCGCTTTCACCTCCAACGATCACCCAGTCAATACCTTGCAGATCCAAATCAGGTAGTGGACCGATCAGGGGCTCACAAGAAATGAATTTCACCCTTGCACCTGTCTGCTTTAATAGATCAATCCTGTTCATCACCTTTTCGTTTTCTACCGATACCCCCATCCAGATATTATGCGACCAGTGGAGCCATCCTGCTGCATCATAGCAGGTAAGAAGCTCAGCACGTTTGGTCAGAACTTGAAATACGTGGTGAGGGTTGCGATTCATGACGTCAAAAACTTTCTTGATGAAGTCAAGGGGTACATCTTTGTGAAACAGGTCACTCATTGAGTTGACGAAAAAGACTTTGCTCTTTTTATGCTTAAAGGGTTCGTCCAAAACGTCAGGATGTAAGGTGAGGTCAAAACCGTTGCGATATTTATGTAACCCCATTGCCTGAAGGCGCTTTGCAAAGATTTCTGCATAGCAAAACTTACAGCCTGCAGAGATTTTGTTGCAACCCGTTGCCGGATTCCAGGTCATCTCGGTCCATTCAATGGAAGAATTGGCCATGATTCAATAGGTTTGGATGATTTGCTTCGCTATTTTATATGCACTGGCATTGTTCGAAGCAAAAACAAAGTGGAAAATGGGTACGCCATGGGTATTATTCAATCTGAGCGGCTTCTCAGTAACGTATTTCCAAATCGTTTTTAGTTGCCTTACATAAACCTCAGAGATTTGCTCAATGGGTTTCAACACTTTTTTTATGACTTCTTCTTCACCAAAAAGTGTAGCCTGAATTTTTGTCTGGTAAAATATACTCAAAACGAAGTGGCTTGGGCGGCGGAGCCGCCCAAACTCCTCATCCACACTTGATGGGAGTGATGAATTATTCCCAAACCACTTCGAATAGGGTATATTTAAGAACCTTTTATTAAAAATCACTTCGCCTGATCAAAGGTAGAAACGATTTTGCATCTAACAAGGTCCAACTGGTTTTTCTCCCTGGAACAGGAAACAGCCTGGTATTTTCCATTGATGATTTCTGCAAAAAGATATCACAGAAATAATTTATTCCTACTCCACCACCACCCTCGCTGACGCAACTGGCCCGTTGTCCGCTTTGAGAAGAAGCGTATAAACCCCGGCAGGAACCGAATTCAACTCAAGGTTCTGCTGATCTGATCCGGATTCCACTTCCCATACGGCAACCGTGCGCCCCAGCACATCCGTCAGCACAAAACTGGCCTGGCCGGTGGGCATCCATTCCTCCCAAATAACATGGAGTTGGTCCCTTGCAGGATTGGGGAACACGCTGAATTGCTTGAGCACCCGTTCAGGTTTGGCAGCCACCGGCAGGCTGGTGCAAAAGACGTCGTTTTCGTTGTCGGTGTCCCAGCTGTCGTTGGGGAGGGAGAGCCAGAAGCAAGGGGCGTATTCATCCATCTCGGTATTCTTAATTAGAACTTGAATACTGTCCATAGTTATTTCACCGATTTGGCCAGGCGGTATTTGAATATCATTAAAAATCCAACGGTACTGTCTTGGAATAAGGCAACCCGAATTCGAGATTAAAGAACAACCAGAATTGTTCAATACAAATGAACGCAGTGTATCTGAAGAATTATTTGCTATTTTCAGTTTGATGTCTGTAAAAGTAGCGTCCCACACAGCCAAATTCATAATCCAAACAGCAGACATTGACCCTAGATGCTGAATATCCAAAAGTGCCACATCACCCTCAATCGGTTGAGTTTGGCCCTGAAGTGTGTAAAATTTCAAGAATCCCGACCAATTCCAATTCGGGAAAATGCCCCATTTTTTTCTTCCACCAATGAGAAGTTTATCACCATAATAAGAAAGGGCATACAGGTTCATGCTCTCAAGTTTGTCCACCTCAAATTCCCCAATTTCCTGAAGGTTGTTGTCAAATCTTTTTACCGTCGGAAAATCTGTCATAATTGCAAATTCTCCTTCAGCAACTGCTGCTGTGATGAATGAGCTGCCTGAATAACTTTGATAATCGAGCTGGTTAAGATTGACATCAAACCTCCTGATCCAGTTTGACCCGAAAGCCAGAATGTTTCCATCAGAGGCCAGCTTGAGAAACTTGACGGGCCAAATATTTTTAGTTTTTATTTCTTCAAAATCTTTGGTCATTTTTTTCAACTTGAGACTATCATAGAATATCAACGTATCACCAGGCAGGATAACCAATGTTGATTCCGTCCCATTGGTTTGATCTATGTTGAACAGGGTGTCGAAACCAGAATTGAAGTGGTAAATATCCCCTTCATAATTACTTATATATGAACTGTCTGAAAGCTCGTAAACCTTTCCTATATTGGAGGAAGCCCAAATCTTTTTTTGTCCCAGATACTCCCAATCATTGTTGAAGATGAGGTATTTCGCCGAACTATTAAGGCATCCATAATCTTTGAAGTACACCAGAATGCTATCGCCAACCTCTCGCAAGCTTCCTATTGTGCCGCTATGCTCTTCATCTAACTCAAATCTCTTTACAAGTTGTCCAGTTGTATCGAGAACAACTATTCCATCGCCATTCATAATGAGAACGATCTGCCCGTTCGTTCGGGGAAATATCTCCTTTACAGAACTATAAAAATGCACATTTCCAATCCAGTCGTTTTGGGCAGCCAAAACCTGGGAACAAAGGAATACCAAAAAGAAAAGGAGCTGTTTCATGATGTTTTGGGTTTTAATAATTATTGGTTCTCTTTTCCGCAATTTCCACCGTAACACACGTCAATATCACTTCCCGAACCTCGCCAAACATAACCGAAAACAGCTATTTATGCAAGGCCGGGACTGCTGTCTGCAATGTACATGACCAAATATGCAGGGCGCTGGCAATGAACCCGAAGTTTTGAAAGTACCTGGCCGGAATCCGGTTTTCGGGCATTTGCCCCCATTTTTGCAATAAATCGGTAAAAATTGCGACGATGAAAAAAGTGAACAACGTTGAGGAATACATTGAAAAACACCCGGAATGGGCAACGGAACTGAACTTCCTGCGAGGACTGGTGACTGAAACGGAACTGGAAGAGACCATCAAATGGGGCGCTCCCGTGTACACCCTGAATGGCAAAAACGTGGTGGGGCTCGGTGCCTTCAAAACCTATGTAGGCCTTTGGTTTTTCCAGGGTGCCCTGCTCTCCGACCCGAAAGGCCTGCTCATCAACGCACAGGAAGGCACCACCAAAGCCCTCCGCCAGATGCGCTTCCAAAAACTGGAGGACATTGATGCTGACACCATCTCTGCCTATATCCACGAGGCCATCCTGAATGAGAAACAGGGCAAACGCATCAAACCTGCCAAAGCCGGGAGTAAACCCCTCGTCATTCCCCAGGAATTGCAAAAAGCACTGGATGACAGCAAGGACCTGAAAGCCGCTTTTGAAAGCCTCAGCCTCTCCTGCAAGCGGGAATACGCCGAATACGTCGGCGAGGCCAAAAGAGCAGCAACCCGCCTCCGCCGCCTCGAAAAGGTCATCCCCATGATCATGGAAAAGGTGAGTATGAATGACAAGTATCGGAGGACGGGATCGGGAGAGGAACTGAGGAATTGAGGAACTGAGGATTTGAGGAACTGAGGAACTGAGGAACTGAGGAACTGAGGAACTGAGGAACTGAGGAACTGAGGAACTGATGTCGATGCTGATTGGGACGGGAGGTTTAGAGCACCTCCTCTCAACTCCTCTAAACTTTTCTAAACTCCTCTAAACCCCTCCCCACAATTGGTGCGGGATTCGTTCTCTTCGTCAATGTGCTGCTTTCGAGGGTAGATAAGTTTCTTGAAAAAAAAAGAAAGGAAAAGCACCCGGAGGGAGGAGAATTGTGAACACTACTGATACGATCGCGGCGGGCGATCGTATCAGTAAGTGGACACAATCAGGGCTACTCATTGCCACCGGCGGGGCCGGGCGGGCAATGGGTTCTGAGGAATTGGGTACACATGGCCCGCAAGTGATCGCGGGTACCTTCCCCCTCAAAAATGCCGTGGGAGCGCATCGGGTAGGCCATCATCTGGAAGAGCTTGCCGTGTTTCACCAGTTCGTTGATAAGCACCTCTGCATTTTGGTAATGCACGTTGTCGTCGCCGGTGCCATGCACCAGCAACAAGTCTCCCCGGAGGTTTCCGGCATGGGTGGTAGCGGAGCCTTCGATGTAGTCCTCCATGTTTTCCGAAGGAAGGCCCATGAAGCGCTCGGTGTAGATGTTGTCGTACAGCAACAGGTTGGTGAGCGGTGCCACAGCAATTCCCACCTTGTAAATTTCAGGATAGCGGAAGATCAGGTCCAGTGTTGTGGAACCGCCACCGCTCCAGCCCCATACGGCCACACGGCTGGTATCAACGAATGGCCATTGCATGATCTGTTCGGCGGCCAGGGCCTGGTCACGGCTGTTCACCTGGCCGACTTTGCGGTAGATGGCCTTGCGCCAGGCCCGGCCTTTGGGCAGGTCGCTGCCGCGGTTGTCGAGGCTGATGTAGATGTAGCCGTCTTCGGCCAGGTCGCCGTTGTAGATGCTGTTGCGTCCGAGGCCCCAGCCATCGTAAACGGTGTGGGTGCCGGGATAGCTGTACACATAGAACACCACCGGATAGCGCTTTTCGGGGTCAAAGTTGTCGGGCTTGATCATCCATCCGTCAACGGTGACACCTTCTGCGGTGGTGATCTCGAACAGTTCCACGCGGGAATTTTCGGCTGCCGAGGGGTCGTAATTTTTCGTCAAATCATCTTCTCCGGCAAGGGGTTGGTGGTCGGGCAATTTTACCCATGCCCTCATGGGGGGGGTGAAGTGGTTGTGAAAAGTCCAGTGGGCATATTTTGCCGAAGGAGAAATGTTGTAACTGTGGGTGCCTTCCATTTTGGCGGGAGAAAGCAGGTGCAGTGTTCCCTTGCCATTCAGTGGTATCTGGTAGAGGTACTGTTGGGTTGACTTGAGCGGCGAGGCGTAGAAATACAGGTTTCCGCCTTTTTCATCCACCCGGGCGATGTCCATTACATCGTATTTGCCCTGGGTCAGCAGGGTTTTCTTTTTGCCGTTGGTGGAGATGCGGTACAGGTGTCGCCATCCGTCCTTTTCGCTCACCCAAAGGAAGCTTTTGCCGCCATCCAGCCAAAACCAGCCTTTTTCGCTTCGCAACCATTCGTTGAAAGTGCCCACCCATGCGTCGTCGGTGTCGGTGTAAATGGCTTTGGAATCGCCATAGGTGGCATTGCAAAGGAAAATGGTGCTTTTGTTTTGCTTGCGGTTGAGCTGTTGCAGGATCACCTCATCGCCATTGGGGGTCCACTCCATTCGCACGATGTAGTGTTCTGCCGGGTCGCCTGGCACCTGCATCCATTTGGTATTGCCACCTTCGATGCCCACCACGCCGATGCGCACCGGCGAGGGTGGGTAGCCAACTTTGGGGTACTCAACCGGCATCACCTGGCTGTAAACCGAATCGGTGGTGTTGAGCATGTAATAGTCCCGGATCTTGTTGGCATCCACCTGCCAGTAGGCAATGCGTTTGCTGTCAGGGCTCCAGCGAAAGCCGTCCCGGCAGCTGAATTCTTCTTCGTAAACCCAGTCGAAGGTGCCGTTGATGAGCTTGGGGGTACCGTTGGTGTCGGTGAGGCGTTTCACCTTTCCGCTGGCCAGGTCTTCCACATAGATGTTGCGTTGGCTGACGTAGGCAGCTTTGCTGCCGTCCGGGCTTATCTTCGCAAACATGAGGGAAGATGCCGGCCGGTCTTTGCCGAGCTTTTTCAATTCTTTGCTTCGCAAATCGAAGACCCAGTAATCGCCGCGGGTGTTTCTTCGCCAAACCCTTTTGCTGTTGGTGAAGATGAGCAGTTTGTTGCCGTCTTCGCTGAACGAGAAACGCTGTATCCTCAACGGGTTGGCCTCGATGCCCGGCTTCAGGTCTTTGGCCTGCACCACTTCCACCCGGCTCATGGACGGCAGGTCGTAGCGGACGATACCACCTTCCTCATAGGTGTAATAACTGTCTTTGTCAGTGCTCCAAACCATGCCCCGCTGGGCGGTCAGTTGCACCATGAAAATGACAATTACTGCCATCGCAGTAGTCACTTTTCTGAACGTATTTCTGGTCATGTCGATGTGATTTGTTGTTTGAACAATGCGGACAAAAGTAGGGAATGAAACGGTGCCCGGAGGGCCCAATTGCGTCGGCAAAATTCTATTCCTCCAAAATGAAACGGATGGTTTTATCCCACGGAAGGCAGTACTGGTCGAAGAAATGGTCAACAGCACTGAACTGCGACGGGCTTGCTGTACCTTCCGTCCATTCACTTTTCTTCACCTAAACATTGACTGATGAACAAACTACCCTTTCTGATTTTTTCACTTTTTATTTTGTGCTATTCCTGCAAACAGGAATCCGGACAAGATGATGCCCGCGAGGTAAAGCAATACTCCATCGGGCAGTTTTACCAGAACACCCGTGTGGGTGGCGGTGCCTTCTCACCGGATGAAACGAAACTGCTGGTACACAGCGATGAAAGCGGCATTTTCAACCTCTACGAGATCAACATTGCCGACGGAAGCAAAAGGCAACTGACCAACTCAACCGTAGAGTCTTACTTCGCCGTTGACTATGTGCCCGGTACGGACCAGATCATCTACACCGCCGACAAAGGTGGCAACGAAATTGACCACCTCTACCTGCTCAGCCCCGATGGCAGTTCCGTTGACCTGACTCCCGGCGAAACCGAAAAAGCCGCTTTTGCCGGCTGGACCGGCGACAAAAATGGCATGTACTACATCTCCAACAAGCGCGACCCGCAATTTTTCGACCTGTACAAAATGAAGATCGGGGTTTGGAAACCGGAGATGGTTTACCAAAACAACGATGGACTGGATGTGGACGACATTTCAGAAGACGGCAACATGCTGGCCCTTGCCAGAACGCTGACCACCAGTGAAAACCAGCTTTTCCTGTACGACATTGCCAGCGGCGAAATGACAGAAATTTCCGATCCGGAAAATCCCGGCCATTACGGGGCATCCGGCTTCAGCAAGGACGGCAAACATTTCTTTTACAACACCAACGTGGGGAAAGAATTCGCCTACCTGGTAAAATACAACATTGCCGACGGCAGCAAGGAAACCCTGTTCGAAACCAACTGGGACGTGATGTACAGCTACCTGAGCGAGCACGAAAAATACCGTGTCATTGCCATCAACGAAGACGGCAAAAACTCCCTGACCATTCTTGACAACGCCACCGGCAAGGCCATTGAATTTCCGCAGATCCCGGATGGCAATGTAGTGGCTGTCAACATTTCCGACAGCGAAAAACTGATGCGCCTCACAGTGGGCACTTCCCGTGCCCCCAACAACCTCTATGTGTACAATTTTGAGACGAAAGAAATGAAGAAACTCACCGAAACGCTGAACCCGGAAATCAATCCCGACGACCTCGTTTCGGCGGAAGTGGTGCGCTTCAAATCCTTCGACGGGCTGGAGATTCCGGCCATTTATTACAAGCCACACCAGGCCAGTGCCCGCAACAAAGTTCCGGCACTGGTTTGGGTACACGGTGGCCCGGGTGGCCAGAGCCGGGTTGGGTATTCTTCCCTCATTCAATTCCTGGTGAACCACGGCTACGCCATCCTGGCTGTGAACAACCGAGGCAGCAGTGGCTACGGCAAGACCTTTCACAAAATGGACGACCTCAACCACGGCGACAAAGACCTCAAAGACTGCATCGCCGGAAAAAACTGGCTGGTCGCCCAGGATTACATTGACCCCGATAAAATCGGCATCATTGGCGGCAGCTACGGAGGGTACATGACCATGGCTGCCATGACTTTCACACCTGACGAGTTCAAAACCGGCGTCAACATTTTTGGTGTGACCAACTGGCTGCGCACGCTCAAATCCATCCCGCCGTATTGGGAGTCGTTCAGGAATGCGCTGTACAAAGAACTCGGCGATCCATTTTCTGCTGATTCCGTTCGCCTTCGGGCAATATCTCCCCTGTTTCATGCGGAAAAGGTGAAAAACCCGATCATGGTGCTGCAAGGTGCCAACGACCCCCGGGTCCTGCAGGTGGAATCGGACGAAATTGTGGAAGCGGTGAAAAAAAACGGCGTGCCTGTTGAGTACATCGTCTTCCCGGATGAAGGGCATGGCTTCGTAAAAAAAGAAAACGAGATAAAAGGTTACGGAGCCATTCTTACCTTCCTCGACAGATACCTGAAAGGGCAAGACGAAGTAATGAATTGATGGCTTTCAGAGAACGGAGTGCCATACCGGCACCCCGTTTTTTTTTGCTTTTTAGCATGACTTTTATCATGTGTTGCACCAGTGTATCGGAATAGTTTTCCATCTTTCCTGTACAATCAATTGATTTACTCAGGTACCCAAAGTCTTACTCAAGGCGCCTGCCTTGCGAAAAGGAAGTACAGCATGTTCACTTTAGAAGATTTCCAAAAGGCAAGAAAGCGATCTGACCTCATCAGCATTGCCAACACCAAAAATATCAAGATCAACAAACAGCTCCGCAATGTGCGCTATGAAGAAGAACTGCGCATGCTCCAGGCTGAACTGGTCAACCTGCAACAGTGGATTGCAAAAAAGCGAATGCGGGTGGCCGTCATTTTTGAAGGCCGGGATGCCGCCGGCAAAGGTGGCTCCATAAAGCGCTTCACCGAGCACCTGAACCCCCGTTCCATGCGGGTGGTGGCGCTGTCAAAACCCACCGAAGTGGAAAAAGGGCAGTGGTATTTCCGAAGATACATCAAAGAATTGCCCAACCCGGGTGAGATCGTGTTCTTTGACCGAAGCTGGTACAACCGGGCCGTGGTGGAGCCGGTGATGGGGTTCTGCAACCGCAAACAATACAACCAGTTCATGTCGCAGGTGCCGGAGTTTGAGCACATGCTCTATGAAGACGGCATCCACGTTATCAAATTCTGGTTTTCCATTTCCAAAGAGGAGCAGAAAAAGCGTTTCGATTCAAGGCTCAAAAATCCACTCAAACGCTGGAAATTCAGCCCGGTGGACATGAAAGGGCAGGAACTGTGGGACAAATACACCCATTACAAAGAATTGATGTTCTCAAAAACCCACACCAATTTCAGCCCCTGGATCATTGTCAGAACAAACGACAAACGAACCGCCCGGCTGGAGAGCATGCGATATGTATTGTCGTACTTCAACTACCCCGGTAAAAACAAATCAAAGGCGGTACTGCTACCTGACCCCAATGTGATTATCCGCTACTACCGGCAGGTGGAACAACTGGATCTTTAATTTTAAACTGCACGGCAAAATGGCCAATTGGGATCGGCAGGTTTTTTTGGAGGGTTTTTGGAGGGTTTTTGGAAGGTTTTTGGAAGGTTTTTGAGGGTTTTTGAAGGTTTTTTTTTGGGGGGGGGAGACTGAGCTAAAATATGATCATCATGGTAAAGCAAACTGAAAAACTGAACCTTACACCAGAGGATGTAGAAATTTTGAATTCCAAAATCGGTCTGAAATACTTATTTGCCGAAAAAAAGATCAATTATGAAAAAGTGCTTCGGCAAACGAGGTATGAACTCAAACTCAGGGAATTGCAGGCCGAATTAATTAAACTTCAAAATTGGATAATCAAGGAAAATAAAAAAGTGGTCATCCTTTTTGAAGGCCGGGACGCAGCCGGCAAAGGCGGCGCCATCAGAAGGATCACAGCTCACATCAACCCAAGACACTACCGGAAAGTAGCCCTGCCGAAACCAACGGAAGAAGAAAAAGGGCAATGGTATTTCCAACGCTACGTCAACCAGTTGCCCAAACCGGGTGAAATTGTATTATTTGACCGCAGTTGGTACAACCGGGCCGTGGTGGAACCGGTGAATTCCTTTTGCACCCAAACGGAATACCAGCAGTTCATGGGACAGGTAAATGAGTTTGAAAGGATGATCGTGGAATCCGGAACTTACCTGATCAAGTTTTATTTTTCCATCTCAAAAGAAGAACAGGCCCGGCGATTTGAGGACATCAAATCCAGCCCGTTGAAAAAATGGAAGATGACACCGGTGGATGAAAACGCCCAAACCCTCTGGGATGAATACACCAAATACAAAAACCTGATGTTTGAAAAAACGAACACCGAAATGTGCCCGTGGGTCATCATAAAAGCAGATAAAAAAACGGAAGCCCGCATCGCAGCCACTGAACACATTTTGAAAACCATCCCTTACGAAGATGTGGCACTGCCGGGGTTGGGATGATGAACCACTTTTTGAACCGATGGCATATTGACGGTTCAGTTATTTATGTCCAACAAATCGTCGCTGCTGAGAATAATTCTTTTGATTTCTTCGGATTTTAATTGTTTCGTATCCGTCTGGAAAAGGTCATTTCTGATGTGTACGGTCAACAGGCTCATTTGATCGAGTAAATTGTCAATCATTTCATCGCCTTTCTCTTCTTTGTTGGCCATTTCCGCAAAGGCCCTGACAAATCTGTTGAATGCAATCAGGACATCCGGGCTACCGATGAAAGATATACGTTGATTCAACAGCCGCAACTCCATCACATCGTCAGAATTTATTTTCTTTTTGGCTATAATATCCTTCAGCTGATTCAACAGTTCCAAATAAATATTCATTTTCAAATTCAGAAATTGAACACTTTCCTCTTTCCGCAACTCAGCCTCAGTTTGCTTACTCAACAATAACGAGGTAGTCATCACCGTCAGGGCAAAGCCAATAATTGCCGCAAACAATTCGGAAATCATTGGGTTGAAATCCGAACTTAAAACCGTACGGATCAAAATATAGCCAAAGATTACAGTTGCCGTCAACAAGGCAAGTCTTATCAGAAATTTATCTTTCATAAAATTAAAATTTACGCCAGGTGAACGCGGTTGGTTCGGTCAGGCTCAAAATGTGAGAAGTAAAATTTATAACACACCCCGATTCCTCAGTTCCTCAGTTCCTCAATTCTTCAATTCCTCACTTCCTCAGTTCTTCAATTCCTCAATTCCTGAGTCCACTGCAAAAAGGGGGGTAAAATCAACTAGTTCTTTGACATGCAAACAAAATTTGGTCTTTCTTGTCCGATGAGGAGATTGCCCCTTGGGCCAAGATGAAAATCCAGCACATAGCCCATGT
>JALWSS010000190.1 GCA_026993525.1 Saprospiraceae bacterium | reverse complement strand
ACCACGCTGGTTCCGGACTCTGTCCGGGACCATATCTTGTCGGACTCCGTCCGACATTTTTCCAGAAGGAATAACTTCGTTTGACGAGAATACCACTTTTTGCAGTGCACTCAGGAATTGAAGAATCGAGGAATTGAAGAATCGAGGAATTGAGTCCCATCCCGATCCAGTCCCGAATCCCGTCCCGAATCCCTCTAAACTTCTCTAAACATTGGTCGAAGGCCACTCTAAACCCCTCTAAACCCCTCTAAACCTCCCGTCCCGATCCCGATCCCGAAAGCTTTCGGGATCGGGATTCGGGATCGGGATCAACCCCTCTAAACGACTCATTACTAAAATCACCTCCTCGCACCTGTGTTTTTTACCGCATATTTCAGTGCCACACCAAAGCCCATCGTAATGTCGGGCACTTTATAGTTCCGCTCTCCTCCGCGTTGTCTGGCAACGAGGGATGGATCGAGTTCATTTAGTTTTCCAAAGTCAGCTACCAAGAAGTTGGACAACAGACTAAAATCAAGACTTAAATACTTTGACAAGGCGATAGAAAGCTGAGGTTGAATGGAAAATTCAATGGAATAAATAGTTCCCTTTAAAGGATAATACCATGGAGAATAGGGGTATTGCTTAAAGGTAAATACCGAGGGCTCAACGCCTCCGCTCACACCAAACTTCGTTTTTGACTTTCGATTTTTTACAAAGTATTTTCCGATGGAGTACCGTAAAGACAAGTGCGTGAAACGCTGCGTGAAACCAAATGGTCTGATTAAATTACCTCCTGGAAGTTCGAGAACGTAGGTTCCCCTGTCTTCCTGCTTACCTATAACAAATCTGGTAATTGCAAATTCATGAAACATGAAATTGTCATTATTAAGCAACCGAACTGAAGCTCCCAGAAAAAATGTTATCGAAGGCGCAGTGCTTTCCCTGGAGCGAATAACGTTGTATGGATCCCCTTCCTTGATGTTAAATGTACCTGAGGTACTTGTCAGAAACCTTAAGAATAAGGTATCCCTTTCCTCCTGATATTCTCTAATCCAATTATACGAATCAGCTTTCTGCCTAATATTCAGGCTGTGTGTCACGCTGATGGTCTTTCCCCGGCTTCTGGACCTGGTCTGGGCCTCAACCTGGTTGGAAATAAAGACAACGAAAAGAAAAAGGGTAAATAGCAGTTTCAAATAATGTTTCGCAAAAAATGTTGGGAACGAGTTCATAAATTTTGAGTTTAATAAATTTGAATTGAAGGGCCTTTCTAAGGCTGGCAGGGTTCGAAGCCCTGTCAGCCTTGAATTCCAATATTCATTCAAATTCGATTTGATATTCTGAAAAATCAAGCCTTCGTTTTTTGTCGAGGTGATATTGCACAAATTCTTTTACACCACCAAACCATTTCAAAACTTCCTCCCTCATCAGCCTGGTAGGACTTTTTGAAAGAAAAGCATGATAGGATGAATGTGGATAATCCCTAAAATCCTTGACGAACCTGTGATGCTGGGCATTGGTGTTGATGTAGCTCAGTACCCAGCAACAATGTGCCTCGTTTTTGATGCCGACACGGCGGAACGGTTCCTCAAACAATGTTCCGGTACGTCCATAAGCCTTATTAATAGCTTGCGCGTAGCTGTTGAAAAGATTGGAAAAGCTTCGGCTGATCAAATTGGATGCAGTTTTTTCGACATCCTCTTTTGTAACGCTGGCAGGGTTCGAAACCCTGCCAGCGTTGGCTTTGGAAACATTACGCATAATTTCCTCCGGACTCCTGGTCCTGATCAATAAATGAAAATGGTTCTTCAGAAGGCAATAAGCGTATGTTTCAGCAACAGGTGGAATATACTTGCCATATCGTTTTAGAAAAAACGAGTAGTTCTTTTCCTCTTTAAATAAATCTTCGCCATTGATACCCCGGTTGTAAATGTGATAAAAACATCCGGAGAGTAGTGGGTCAGTGTGTTTTTTCATAACAGTTGTTTTTATGGTTTTGATGTATGGCCAACGCCAACCAACGCCGGCACGGTTTCGAAACGCTGGCAGGGTTCTAAACCCCTGCCGGCGTCAAACATTTTCAAAAATAATCGCTTTTCCCCTTCCCTTGACAAGTCCTGACTTTGACAACACTATTTAAAAATATAAGCAAAACGCAGCCGGCTGCGGCCCGGGCCAACGCCGGCAGGGTTTCGAACCCTGCCGGCGTTAAACATTTTCAAAAACAATCACTTTTCCCCTTCCCTTGACAGGTCCTGACTTTGATAATACCATTTAAAAATAAACACAAAATGCAACCAGCTACAGCCCGGACCAACGCCGGCAGGGTTTCGAACCCTGCCGGCGTTAAATCCTTACCCCTCACCTCACCAAAACAACCTCCCCCTTCAGCAACACCGTTGAATCATCCACCAGGAGCAATTCCGCCATCCAGACGTAAACGCCGGGGTGCATGCGCCGGCCGTCTTTCCGGCCGTCCCAGCCGTGGCCGGGTGTTGCAGGGGGAAAGTTGAAATTTTCAAAGACCAGCCCGCCCCAGCGGTCGAAGACCCGGAAACTTTCCACCCGTTTCACCAGACCGGGCCGGCTGAAAATGAGCAATTCGTCGTTGATGCCGTCGTCGTTGGGAGAAAAGGCGTTCGGAACGTAAAAAGCCGGCCTTCGGTCAACGATCACTTTGGTCAGGGCCTCCGCCACACAACCGTTGCTGTCCGTCACGGTCAAGAGATATTCTGTATCGTATGCAGGCCCTGCCAGCGGCTCCAGGCAGTCGGCACAGGAGAGCCCTTCCACCGGGCTCCAACTGATGCCGGCAACCTGTGCTTCGTCAAAACTGAGCTGCGGCACAAGCGGCACCTGCTCGCCCAGGCGGATGAAATGTTCCGGTTCCAGCACCACCACGATTTGAGGCGGGCCGTGAATCGTCATGCTGCTGTCGAGGCGGCAGGCCTGGGCATCTCTGACGGATACCGTGTACGCTCCCGGCGGCAGGCTGTCAATCACCGGCTGGCCGCTCCAGGTGCTTCCACCGTCCACTGAGTATTCAAATGGTGGGGTGCCGCCGGCCACAGCGCCGAAAATGATGCGCCCGAATCCAGTGGCGCAGTCCGCATTCTCTTTTGCCACTCCAAAGCCCTCCAGCACAATGCTGAGGGCCGAAGTTTCATCGCCGGCCGTGCATCCGTTGGCGGGATTGGTCACCGTCAGCACATAGGTACCGGGCTGATCCACGGCCGGCATGGTCGTGTTGGCTCCGAAAACGATGTTCCCATCCAACGTGGTCCACTGGTACAGCACCCCCAGCGTCTGGCTGATGCCGCTCAACGCCGTAATGGTTTCGGAACAGGTCAGAAACACATCCGGGCCTGCTGACACATCCGGATGCAGGGTATCCACCCCCACCGTTTGCGAAGCGACGGAAACACAACCATTCGTGGAGTCTGTGACGCTTAGCTCATAAGTGCCGCCGGCCGTCACCACAACCACTGGCCCGTCTTCGCCTGCGGCAATGAGGCCGTCGGTGGTCGTCCACTGCCAGGTGAAGGGCCCCGTGCCGGTGGCCGTTGCTGAAAGCGAAACGCTTGCATTGGCACAGGTGATCGGTTCGCCTCCGGCAATGCTCAGCAGCGGGGCCGCCGTGTCCTGCCCCACCCATTGCGAAGCGACGGAAAAACATCCGTTGGCCAGATCGGTCACTGTCAGGTCATAAGTGCCACTTGCCGCCACAAGTACCGTTGGCCCGTCTTCGCCTGCGGCAATGAGGCCGTCCGTTGTGGTCCATTGCCAGGTGAAGGGCCCCGTGCCATCCGCCGTTGCTGAAAGCGAAACGCTTGCATTGGCACAGGTGATCGGCTCGCCTCCGGCAATGCTCAGCAGCGGGGCCACCGTGTCCTGTCCCACCCATTGCGAAGCGACGGAAGAACACCCATTGGCCAGATCGGTCACTGTCAGGTCATAAGTGCCACTTGCCGCTACCAGTACCGTTGGCCCGTCTTCGCCTGCGGCAATGAGGCCGTCCGTTGTCGTCCATTGCCAGCTGAAGGGCCCCGTACCGGTGGCCGTACCGGTCAGTTCAGCCGTGGCGTTGGCGCAATCGAGTTGACCATTGACGGCAATGCCGAGTTGGGGAGCCAGGGTATCCACCGGGATGGTCTCGGCGGCAGTGGCGGTGCAGCCGTTGCTCAAGTCCGTAACCAGCAACTGGTAGGTTCCGCCCGCCCCGATGGTCACGTCTTGTTGGTCTTCGCCTGCGGCAATGAGGCCGTCGGTGGTCGTCCACTGCCAGGTGAAGGGCCCCGTACCCAGCGAAGAGCCGAACAACTGGACCGTCGGCGTCTGGCAATCGGGGCTTTGAAACCAGGCGATGTCCGGCACAGGAGCGGTGGTGTCCTGATCCACCGTGATGAGGGTTTCGGAGGTGCAGCCGTTGGCAAGGTTGGTGACCACCACCTGGTAGCTGCCGCCGGCATCTACCAGCACCACCGAGTCCACAGCCTGGACGATGTTGCCATCAGCGCTGCTCCATTGCCAGTCGAAATCGCCGGTGGACTGGGTAAGAACCTTCAGTTGCGCCGTGTCGGATTCACAATTCAAGGTGGGGGGCGGAAAGGCGGTCAGTTGCGGAGCGAGGGTGTCTGCGGCTATGGTGATGTTTTGCGAAGCGAAACAAGCATTTGAAAGGTCAGTGACCGAGATGGTGTAGGTTCCCGGCTGTTCCACGGTGATTTGCTGGCCGGTGTTGCTGCCGGCGATCTGCCCGTCCGTTGTGGTCCACAGGATGTCGAAAGGCCCGGTGCCACTGATGCTGGCATTGATCTGCTGCACCGCCTCGGCGCAGGTCAGCGGAGCGCCGTCCAGACTGATCACGGGTGCGTTGCTGTCGAAGGGCACCGTCAGGGTATCGGTGTTGGTGCAGCCGTTGGAGGCCAGGGTGGCGCTGGCGTAATAATCGCCCGGTGCGCCCACCCAGGGCATGGCGGTGGTATCGCCGGAGAGCAGGACACCAGAATCGGTGCTCCAGCTAACGCCGGTGGCCGGAGTCACACTTGCCGAGAGCTGAACCGAATCGGAGCTGCAAAGAAAAGCCGGCGGTGGATCAAAGGTGATCCCCGGCATCAGGCTGTCAACGGTGACGATGAAGGTGTCACGGGTTTCACAGCTGTTGTAAGTACTTTCAGCTAAAAACACATAGATTCCTCCAGCATCCAGGCCCGGAACATCTGGATGGAAACCCTCCCAATAAGATCCTGTAATGATCTCAACTTCTAAGTTTTGAAACTGTATATGAATATCCTTCCAATCAACGTCATACTCGGGAATGTAAACCGTGTCCTGGCAAGTGAGGTGCCCGTCGTTGACGTAATTGATGACGGGATGCGTGGTGTCATAAACCACTTCCACTGAATCTTTGCCCAGGCAATAGCCCAGGGAATCATACACCATCAGGGTGTAAAAACCGCCCTGGTCCACTACCGGTGTCAGGGTGTTGGTTCCGTAAAGAAAGTTGCCCGAGCTGGTACTCCATTCAAAAGTGAAGCCGGGTCCAGGCTGGGTGGGGGTGGCATCCAGTTGGGCCGTATCCCGTCTGCAGGTGATTACGAGCGGTTCCTCAAAAGCTATTTCGGCGCTGTCCAGGAGGTTGACCACCGTCATGGTATCAAAGGTTATGCAGCCATTGCCCAGTTGCAGGGCATAAAACTGGTACACTCCTCCTTCATCCACCAGTGCCGTTCCATTGGCGTAGTTTTGCGACACTACATTCCCTCCGTCAATTGCTTCCCAAAGCAATACATTTGGCGAAGTGACCTGAAAGCTGGCGGCCAATGTGAGTACCGGTTCCAGGCAAGTGATTGTATCCACCTCAGGGATGCTCACCACCGGATGAATGGTATCAATGCCGATGCTGACGGTGTCCCATCCGGTGCAGCCGCTCAGGGTATCGAGCAATTGCAATACATAGGTACCAGGTGCTGTAATGGTGGCAAAAACGCTGCTGTCGCCTGCGGCAATGTTTCCATCGGGCGTACTCCAGAGCGGCAGGGCATTGGCCGGAAAGGGATTGGACTGGGGGTACAGGGTCAGGGTATCGTGCTTGCAATCAAAATCGCCCGGTGATACGATGCTGACCGAAAGACCGTTCAGGTTGGCCGTCACCACAACGGTATCGGTGGATGCGCAACCCGTCAGGGTATCCGTCACAGTCAGCACATAGGTGCCCGCACTGTCCACCAAAGGCGCAATCCCATTTGCCCCCAACACAATATGCCCATCCGCTGTCTCCCATAGATAAGTAAATTCCGGACCCGACGAAGAACCCCCACCGTTGAGATGGACAGCTGTCTGAACGCAGTGCAGCGTGTAGTCCGGCCCGCCGTCGGCAATGGGCGCCGAAGTATCGGCCAGCACCACCTCCAAAGCCACGGCCGTGCACTGGCTGGCGGTGTTGGTCACCGTGAGCTGGTACACGCCGGCGCTGTCCACCACGCAATTGTTGAGGGTGTTGCTGCCGGAGACGATGTTGCCGAATGTGGTCTGCCACTGGTAGCTGATGCCGGCGCCGGTGCTGCTGCCACTGCCATCGAGGGTCAGGGTGGTCTTGCTGCAGGTCAGTGTGTCGTTCGCTGCTGCCGCAGCAACGGGGGTGTCGAAATTTTCGTCCACGACGACGCTGGCCGTTGCCGTGCAGCCACTGGCCTGGTTGGTGACGGTCAGGGTATAGGTGCCGCCCTGGTTGACCACCGGATTCAGGCTGCCACCACCGGAAACGATGCCGGCAGCCGGCGTCCAGGCGTAAGTGATATCCGCCCCCGTTGAGGAACCGGAACCATCCAGCATGAGGGTCGGATTGGCACAATTGACCGTGGCCGGCGGCGGCGCCGTCGCATTGGCGAAGACAAGGTTGGGATCGGGCAAAACCACCACGGTGGCCATGTCCTGGCAAAGCACGTTGCCATCGTCGTAAGTGACGGTCAGCGTATAGGTGCCTTCGGCGTTTACCGTCGCAACGGCCGTGTTGGCACCGGAGACGATGTTGCCACCGGAAGTGGTCCACTGGTAGCTGATGTTGGGTCCCGTGGTGGAGCCACTGCCATCCAACTGAATGCCGCCGGGCAGGGAATTGCAAAGCAGAAATGCCGTGGCCGGAGCCTGGGCTTCCACCGTGGCCAGGTCCACGTTCACCATGTCTGACTGGGTGCAGGCAGCCCCGAAGTAGATGTCGTCCAGGGCGTAGTCGTCGCCGAACAGGCCGTTGCCACTGTTTTGCGTCACAATGCAGAGGTCAGCCGTTACGGCAGCACCGGAATTCCAACTGGCCGAAAACTGCTCCCAGGAACAGCCCCCGCCGGAAGAGTTGAAGACGTTGCCCACCGGATTGCCGTTCACGAAAAACTGCAATGCCGCCGGATCAATCGGCGAGGAAGTGACCCATGCGCTCATGAAATAAGTGGTGTTGGGCATCACCGGGATGGTCTGGCACCAGATGTTGGCACCGGGGGCACCGGCACCGTTCACCAGCAGCATGTTGCCCGTGCCGTTGCCAAAGGTGTGGTCGTCGCAAGGCGGAAAGTTGGAAATGACGACAGACGGTGAAGTGGTGATGTAATAGGTGCCCGGTGTGACCGGCGACGACGTATAGGTATAACTGGACGTAAACCCGGTGTTGCCGGCCTCAAAAGCCGGGTTGGTCACCAGGTTGGGTGCCGAGGGGTCATAAGCCGAAACAGTCAGGGTGTAGGTCATCGGGCCGCTCACCGTTGCGGACGGAGTCAGCGAAGTGGGATCGCTCAGGCCC
Source organism: Saprospiraceae bacterium (assembly GCA_026993525.1). GTDB lineage: Bacteria > Bacteroidota > Bacteroidia > Chitinophagales > Saprospiraceae > UBA6168. The sequence continues at coordinate 4,140 of JALWSS010000190.1, read as the reverse complement.
GTTGGCGGGCTCCACAACACATCCAGGTAATTGCCCGTAACCGAACCCAACAAGGTGGTCTGATCGCCAATGTTGCAAACAAACCTGTCGGGCCCCGCATCAACGGTGATGGGGCACTGGGCCAGACTACCGGCAGCCGAAAAGAGGACGAAAAAACAAACACACAGTAAGGTACAAAAGGACTTGGGCATTCTTCAGGATCGTTTTCTTCACGGTTCGGGGCTAAAGGTAAGGAATGAAGGTGGTTTACCCGGCTATCAGGTGACAAAAGCGTAAAACAGCGCCAGCGAGAGAACAGGCCTGGGGGTGGGGCATTTTTCGTGGGACTTTGGGCTTTGGTTTTTGGAGTGGATTTGTAAATTTGTGGGCGACACCAGGGACTCACCGGACAAAAGAGTTGCGGGTTATTAACTTTAAGTTATGCCGGCATGACTTGTATAATGTTGTTTTTCAGGTCATTGAGCCGATGGTTGTGAAAATTCAAATTTGGAAATGCGCAATGCGGGTATAGGGGAATATACTCAATGCGTATATTGGAACGTTCTGCACAATAAAGACAAAAATGAAAGTTAAATAGAAGAAATATGAAGACTATAAATAAATCAGATTTTAAAAATCTTGCCAATGAGTTTTTTGCTTCACAAGAAAAAAAAACTTCCCATTGTTTTCAAAGTAATGATGATTCACTTTTAGGAGCAATCATAGTTAACCAAAGAACAAATACATACGACGGGTTGATTCTATGTAAAGATGAAAATGATACTTATCAAGAATTCAACAAGAGAATTGGATTTAGTTACATTGATGCAGCAACAGAATGGATTTCATATCAATTTTCATGGTATACTGAAGGCTTAGGTAAGCCAAGAATAATACAATTCCAAAAAGAAAAGACCCCAAACATTAAAACATTAATAAATCAAATTGAGCTTGCATGTAGCCCAATGTCTAATTATGATTTTAAATATTTAAAGAAAGATAAATTTGTGCAAGACCTTTTGAAAGATAGTAACATTTACGTTATAACCCAAAGAGCTGAGTTAAGTTTTGAAAATCTTACCATAAATCAAGTTGGTGGATATATGGAGTTTGAAATACATCAAAAAGGTAATACACAAGTTTTAAAATGCAAGCTCCCATATTTTCAACCGAATATTGCAACTGACCCAAACAAGGAAATTGCCCTCTATTTAGGTTCCCATATTCAAAATAAGAAATTCAAATCTCAACCTTTTAATGATGTACATGGGATTAAATTTTATTACTCATCAGTAAAACCTGAGAATTTTATAACTTATTTGTCTCCAGAGATTTTTATCATCAACTGGGAAAATGGACATTTTCAGGCAGATGTGGAAGGAGATTTCAGAGACTTCCTTAGGTATAAGGTTCACTACATAGGTAAAGCTACCGACCAAGAAATTTGGAAGAGATTAACAGGGCATGAAACTCTTCAAGATATATTAACTGTCGAATATCCATTTAACTACGGGTCTCTTCCTACTCATGAAATCGCATTGCTGTTACTTAAGTTTCGTGACAATTTAAGCATTAGTAGTTTTGACGAGAATTCCTCAGTCGAGGACATGGTCAATTCGTTGTTAGGTTACAATATGCCTGAACAGAGAACAATCTATTTAGATGCCGAGAAAGCATTAGTGAAAGCTATGTTACCGAAACACAATAAAATTAAATTTAAAAATTACCCGAAGAGTAAAGACGGATTGGAGAAACATAATTTTACTTTATTTACATATACTCTTATGAATCCAATCACCCTAATTTCTGACCAAGGTGAAATTGAAGGCGGCATTGACTACATGGGAGGTGACACAATAATTGTAAGGGACAATAAAGAAATGGAAATAATAAAACATAAATGAAATACTGTGCAGAACAATGCGCCAGCGGCAATAGCCAGCAAAAGCTGGCTATTGCGCCGGCGCTGACCGTTCTGCCATTCACCTCAAGCAGGCATGGTGAGTTCGGCTCCCGAATCCCGCCCCGAATCCCGTCCCCCTGTATTTCACCCGTACAAAAGAGGAAAGGCCGGGCCTTTCCCACCCTTCCCGTTTTTCTCAGAAATGGCTTGCAATCACACCACCAGCGATTCCACGATTTGCTGAGAGACATTGGAAACGGTGATTCCCAGGTCGTAGCGTTCGTTCAATTCCTTGATCTGGTGCAGGCAATTATCGCAGGCCGTCACCACCTTTTTGGCTCCGGTTTCCCTGATCTGATCAGCTTTCACTTTTCCGTAGGTAAGCCGGTATTCCGACCATTCTTCGCATGCCACCATGCCGCTTCCGCCACCGCAACAAAAGTTTTCGGCTTTGTTGGGGGTCATTTCCCGGTAGTCGCTCACTGCTTCTGACAACACCCGGCGGGGTTCATCCACCACACCTCCTTTCCGGCCGATGTTGCACGGATCGTGGTAGGTGACGGAATAGTTGCTTTTGGCGGGGTCGAGCCGGATGAGGCCTTTGGAGAGGTATTCGTCGTAAAGTTCGAGTACGCTTCTGACCTTGAAATTGTATTTGTCACCGAACCACTTTTTGGCTTCCCACCTCAAAACACCATAGGCATGACCACATTCCGTGACGGCGATTTCTTTTACACCCAGTCGCTGGGCTTCCTTGAGGATGCGCTCAGCAATTTGCTTCATCTTCGCTGTGTCGGCCATGAAGAAGGCATAATTGGAAGCTTCAAACATGCTCATCGTCCAGGAGGCGCCGGCGGCATTGAAAATAATGGCCGGCGGCACGATGGTGTGCACCCCCGACAATGGCACATACAGTATCTCGGCACCTTGTTTCTCCAGTGGGATGGAAGCCCTGGGGTCTTTGAGTTTTTCCTGCACTTCTTTTTCCAGGCTCTTGATGTGCGATTTGAAAAACTCGCGGTAACTGTCGAGTGATTCCTCCCTGGAAATGGCTATCTCAGCCAGGTCTTCCAGTATTTCGGGATGCTTGCCCACTGCGGTCAGAGCGCCTCTGGCGGCGGCCAGAATAGCCGGTGTTTCAACCCCCATGGGGCAATTGATCACGCAGCGTTCACACAGGGTGCAATCCCTGAAAGCGGCGTACAACCAATCATCGAGGTCCTCTTCGGTAAGCTTGTGGGCGCCTGTCCACCACGGAAACAACTTGCTCAGCCAGTCAACTTCGGATTTGAGCACACGGCGCACCCGCTCGGCCTTGGCAACGGGCGATTTCTCGGGGTCTTTGGTTGACTGGTAAACGTGGCAGGCCTCGATGCACCAGCCACAGTGCGTACACAAATTCGTGGCCGATACACCCAACATGCGGTTCAGCCTTTTGGACAATTCTCTGGAAGCTATTTCGACATTGTTATTTCCCATGACTGTTGTTTTTGGAAGGGTTTAGAAAGGTTGATCCCGAGACAAGCTCGGGAGGTTTGGAGGGGTTGAGGGTGCCACAGGGGCTGCGTATTTGACTTGCTTTTTCTTCGTCAAAACCAGGCCCCGCTCCGGTTCTCTATTCTCAACCGGGAACTTTGTGTTGCGACCACAGCCCCTTTATTCCATACCTGGCGCCGACAATGAACCGGGCAAAAAAGAAATAGATGTAATGCGATATCTTGCTGAACGGCACATAAAACAGGAAAAAGGCAGTGATGAGGAAATACCACATCCGCCAACCCGGTGCATTGGTGAGCAGAGCCATGACACCGAAAAACAGAAAAAACTGCATGGAAACAAGGGAGAAATAATCGTCCGGCGTGCTTATGATACGAAGCTCTTTTTTGGCAACCCGGTTGTACAATTTGATAAAACCGACCAACACGGAAGGTGCAATCAACACCGCAAAAACAACCCGAACCGGGCGGGTCATCAATTCAGGTGCAAACGGCATCGTAAAGGTATTGACAATGGCCACCAGCGCCCCAACGTGATACACCCCAAACTCCAGCCAGCGCCAAAAATGCCTGCGGGTGCTTTCCATTGACCAGGGCATGAAAATGGATGCATAGGAACGCAACACCCCCGAAGTTTTGTCACCCTTTGCCGGGGCCGTTTCCCAGGGCATTTTCATGCCCGACAACTGTATGATCTTTATGAGGTAGATCACCCCCATCCAGGTCAGCGCAATGGCTTGTAATTCATATTCGATAAAATGT
>JALWSS010000189.1 GCA_026993525.1 Saprospiraceae bacterium | reverse complement strand
CAGCGCCACGGGTCTGAGCTGCGCCGGCAGCGCCACCGGCCAGGCCAGCGCCACGGCCACCGGCGGCACCCCCCCCTACAGCTACCTGTGGAGCAACAGCAGCACCTTCCAGACCATCGAAAACCTGGCCCCCGGCTGGTACTCGGTCACCGTCACCGATGTGAACGACTGCCAGGACACCGCCGGCGTGCTGGTGCAGGCGCCCCCGGCCCTCAGCCTTTCCATCGCTGGCGCAACGACGCTCTGCCCCGGCGATTCCACCGTCCTCGCTGCGCAACCCGGAGGCGGCACCCCCCCCTACCACTACCAGTGGAGCACCGGCACACAAGACAGCACCCTCAGCGCCGGCCCGGGCAGCTACAACCTCACCCTCACCGACGCCAACGGATGCAGCCAGACGGCCGGCCACACCGTTGCCGAAGACCCGCCCATCCAGATATTCTTTGAGGTGCAGCCCGTCACCAACCCCAACCCGCCCAACGGCGTCGTGGACGTACAGCTCACCCTCGGCGGCACCCCCCCCTACCAGTACCAATGGAGCCACGGCCCCACCACCGCCAGCGTTGACAGTCTTGCCGCCGGCGAGTACAGCCTCACCATCACCGACGCCCCGGGCTGCACGGAAGTTTTCACATTTGAAGTGCTGCTCACCTCAACGAACAACCCCACGAGTGAAAAACTGCAAGCCCGCATCGTACCCAACCCTTCGGGCAGTGCCGGCGCCGTGCTGCAACTCAGTGGCCCCTGGCTCCAACACCTCCGCCTCAGCCTGCACGACAGCCACGGCCGCCTGCTGTGGCAGCACCCTGTTTTGCGAAGCGAGGAAATAAATCTACCAGGCAAAAACACCCCCCCCGGCACCTGGTGGCTGGTTTTGCGCAGCGAGGAAGGAGAAGTTTTGAAAGGGCTGAAGTGGGTGGTTTTTGGGGAGTAGGGTTTAGGGTGTAAGGTGTAGAGTTTAGGGTGTAGAGAGTACTAGCCCTTTCATCCCTCATTCCTCATTCCTCATCCCTCATCCCTGAGTAGGGAGTAGAGAGTAGAGAGTAGGGTTTGGAGGTACTAGCCCTTTCATCCCTCATCCCTCATCCCTGTGTAGGGTGTAGAGTGTAGGGTGTAGAGTTTGGGGCGCTACCCCGAAATAGACCTGTGTGCTTTTCATCCCTCATTCCTGAGTAGGGAGTAGGGAGTAGGGAGTAGGGAGTAGGGTTTGGAGGTACTAGCCCTTTCATTCCTCATCCCTCATTCCTCATTCCTGAGTAGGGAGTAGAGAGTAGAGAGTAGAGAGTAGGGTTTGGAGGTACTAGCCCTTCCATCCCTCATCCCTCATTCCTCATCCCTCATCCCTCACCCTGCCGGAGGCAGTCCCGAACTTGTTTCGGGATCATCCCTCATTCCTCATTCCTCATCCTCTCCACACATGCCTTACCTGGTAGGGTCTTTTTTGTTGGGATTCGTAATAGGTGCGCATTTGGATTTCCACGACGATGCCGATGGTGATGAACTGGATGCCGCCGATGACCAGCATCAGGCCGAGCAGGAGGAGGGGTTTTCCCCAGATGTCCTGGCCGAGCAGTTTCAGCCAGCCGAGGTAGAGATTGATGATGGCGCCGATGGTGAAGAGTATGATGCCGATGCCGCCGAAGAGGTGCATGGGGCGGCGCAGGTAGCGTTTGAAGAAGAGCATCAACAGCAGGTCGCTGACGACTTTGATAGTGCGGCCCATGCCGTATTTGGATTGGCCGAACTGCCGGGGGTGGTGCTGCACGGGCACCTGTGTGATGCGAGCGCCTTCCAGGACCGCCAGCACGGGAATGAAGCGGTGCAGTTCGCCGTAGAGGCCCAGGTTGCGGGCTATGTCGGTTCGGATGACCTTGAGTGCGCAGCCGTAATCCCGGAGCTTGACGCCGGAGCTTTGGCGGATGATCCAGTTGGCGATGAGGCTGGGGATTTTCCGAAGGAGAAAGTCGTCTTTGCGGTTGGTGCGCTCGCCGGCCACCATGTCCCAATCTTCACTTTCGGCCAGTTGCAGCATTTTCGGGATGTCGGCGGGGTCGTTTTGGAGGTCGCCGTCGAGGGTGGCAATCCACTGGCCTGAGGCGTGGTCTATGCCGGCCATGAGGGCCAGGCTTTGTCCGTAGTTTTTCCGAAGCTCTATGATTTTCAATCTGTCGTCAGAAAGGCTTTTGAGCTTGTTCAGGGTGCCGTCGGTGGAGCCGTCATCAACGAAAATGAGCTCGTAGTCCAGACCTTTCAGGGACTGGCCGATGCGTTGCCACAACGGGAGGATGTTCTCCTCTTCGTTGAGTACGGCGATGACTACGGAGAGTTTGGGTTGGCTCATTTGCTTTGTTTTTGTTGTGCCTCGTTGCGGCGGTGCCAGTGCAAAAAGTTGTTGTTGATGCGGCCCAGCACCAGGTCCCGGCAATCCCACCGCACTTTGAAGGTGGCGAGGGTATCGTAGGTGTTGGGCGGGTAGGTCATGGGGTTGATGATGTAAAGGGCTGTGGTGTCAAAGTCTTCAAATTTTACGGAAACGGGCTGCTTTGTTTCACGGGCGAAGTAATACCCCGTGGCCGGTTGGAGGCCCAGGCTGTATTCCAGGGCATAAAGGGGCTTTTTCCCGAGGTTTCGGGACAGGTCTTCGGTCATTTTTGCGGCAGCGAGGGTTTCTTCACGCATCAAGGTAGCGCACATCACCCGGTTGCGCTCGGGAATGAGGAAGAGGTCGTAGCCCAGGCGCACCAGCAGCATGATTGCGACGAAATAAAAAAGCCGGGCTTTTTGCACCCGCCAGCCCAGGATGCCCAGTACCGCCAGCTCCGCCGTCAGCAGGGCGGTTTTGAGGTAGAAATGGGGTATTGCCTTCAGCGGTTCCCAAAACAAGGGAGCCAGCCCCACCCCGATGGCCAGCAGGCAAAGTACGCCAAATGTCCCGTTGACAAGCTGGTGGATGCGCTGCCCACGGCTCTGGAAATGCAGGTAAAAGAGCACCGTGTAAAGTGCCGGCACCAGCATGAGCAGGTAGCGCGGGTACACCTGCACCGACAGCCAGTAGGGCAGGATGTTGATGCCCAACACCAGGGCGTTCCAGAAAATAAAATCGTTCCGGAGGATGAACTGCCAGGCATTTTTCCGAAGGAGATAAACCGCCAGAAAGGTCCAGGGCAGGAAGTGAAAAAAGAACTCAAAAGGAAAACTGAAAAAATGGAGCACTGTGTCGCCGATGCCGTATTGCACCGCGGTGCGTTTGGCCGATTCGTTGATGAGGGTGCTGAAAACCCGCCCCAAACCGTTGTACTGCGAATATGCCAGGTAGTAGGCTGCCATTGGGACGATGAAAAAAAGCGAGCCCAGCAGGTGCGCCGCACTGAAGGCTTTTTTCCACTGCTTTTGCCAGGTCAGCCAGACAGCCATGCTCAGGCCGAGAAACACGATGGCGGGCAATCCCTTCAGCAGAAAACCGATGGCGGTGAGCGCATACGCACCGGCAAAGAACCAGCCCCGGCGCCGGCCGGTGTAATACAGCCACATGAACAGGCTGTAAATGACCAGCGAGAAAGTGGTGTCAATGAGGGCCAGCATGGAGTCCCAGAACAGCACCCGGCCGCAGGTGAGAAAGGCCAGCGCCGGCAGCCAGGCCCAGCCCGCCGGCCAGTCGTTCTCCTCAGCGGCCTTGCGCAGGCCCTGCCACACCGACAGGTAAATGAGGTACACGAAAAGCAGCAGGGCAAGGACCGTAGTGATCCGGGCCGTGAACTCGGAGTTGTCACCGGTGAACTGAAAAAAGGCTGCCAGCAGCCAATTGTAAAGCGGCGGTTTGTTGTAGTAAAACTCCCCGAAAAGCGTGGGCACGAGGTAGTTGCCGCTGTGCTCCATCTCCAACGCCACAAGCGCCCGGATGCCCTCGTCGTCGGTCAGTGGGGCCATGCCCAGGTTGAGCAGCAATGCCGGCAGGGCCAGCAAGCCTATGAGCAGGGCCGCCGGTACGATCGGGTCGCTATGTCGGAAGTTGCTGATGCGCAATGTTGTATTTTGCAGGGGGTAAAGTTAGGGGGAGTGGGGTGTAGGGTGTAGGGTGTAGGGAGTAGGGAGTAGGGTGTAGAGTGTAGAGTGTAGAGTGTAGAGTGTAGGGTGTAGGATTTGGGGTAGCTAGCTCCTTTCATTCCTCATCCCTCATCCCTCATCCCTCATCTCCCGTTCCGGCAAGTGTTAAGTCGAGCCTGGCGAGACGTCACTTGCCGTACAAAGGGAGTAGAGAGTAGGGAGTAGAGAGTAGGGAGTAGAGTTTAGGGTGTAGGATTTGGGGTAGCTAGCTCCTTTCATCCCTCCCCCGATGACTATCGGGGCATCCCTCATCCCTCATCCCTCATTCCTCATCCCTCATTCCCCATCCCTCATCCTTCATCCCTCATCCCTGAGCAGGGTGGGGAGGCAACTTTCTTTTCATTACAAACCTGTTACAAGAAATTTGCACCCACAGCGTTTGCCCTGTGCCAAACCAAAGTTCAAAGCGGCATCGAAACACTATGACCGACCAAAACCCAGTTCCCCAGCAATCTGATTCCGGTAATTCGGGCGGCATTCTTCCCCCGGGGTTTCGGGGCAGGCTTTCGGTAAAACGGCGTTGGGCCAGGTTCAGCCGGGAGCGGCCCCGGGCGGCCAGATGGCTGAAGCGCCTCGGCCTGGCCGTTGCCGGCTTTTTCGTGTTGGTACTGTTCTTTGTATTGCTGGTGTATGCCGGTGCCTTCGGTAAATTGCCCACCTATGCCGAGTTGCGGGACATCAACCAGAACGTGGCCTCGGAGGTGTATTCTGAAGACGGGGAACTGCTGGGCAAGTATTTCATCGAGAACCGCCTGCCCGCCGAGCTGGACGACCTGCCGGCGCACGTCATCAATGCGCTGGTGGCTACCGAGGATGCCCGGTTCTTTCAGCACAGTGGCATAGACCTGCGGGCCTGGGTGCGGGTGTTTTTGCGCACCGTGCTTCTGATGGACCGCTCGGGTGGTGGCGGCTCCACTCTCAGCCAGCAATTGGCAAAAAACCTCTACCCTCGCAAGCGCCACGGCATACTGACCATCCCGGTGGTCAAGGTGAAAGAGATTTTCATCGCTCACCGGCTGGAGCAGATCTACGACAAAGACCAGTTGCTGGCGCTGTACCTGAACACGGTTTCCTTCGGAGAAAACATTTATGGCATCAAGGTCGCTTCGCAACGCTTTTTTGGCGAAGACCCCAAAGACCTGAGCGTTGAACAGGCGGCCATGCTGGTGGGCATGCTGAAAGGCCCCAACCTGTACAACCCGGTGCGGCACCCGGAGCGGGCACAATCCCGCCGCAACGTGGTGCTCCGTCAGATGAGCAAATACGGCTACCTGGCTCCGGCTGTGTGCGACTCGTTGCAGGCCATTCCGCTGGAGGTCAACTACTCCCACGAGAGCCATTACGAAGGCCTGGCCACTTATTTCAGGAGCCACCTGCGCCGGCAATTGGACGAGGAACTGAGCAAACTCGCCAAACCCGATGGCCGCCCTTACAACCTGTACACCGACGGACTGAAGATTTACACCACCATCAACTCCCGCATGCAGCGTTACGCCGAAGCGGCAGTCAGCAGGCAAATGGCACAGGTGCAGCGGCAGTACTACCGCCACCTGAAAGGCCGGAGAGCAGTGCCCTGGGGCAGTAAGCGCCTGTTGCGCAGCGAACTGAAAAAAACAAAGCGCTACCAGGTCTGGAAAGAACAGGGCCATTCCGACGAGGAAATTGACTCCCTGTTCAAGCTCCCCGTTCACATGACCATTTTTGACTGGAGCGTGGCCGACCACAACCGCGACACCCTGCTGGCGCCGATGGATTCGCTCAAATACTACCTCTCGCTTTTCCACGCGGGTTTTCTGGCCCTGGAGCCTTCCACCGGAAAGGTAAGGGCCTGGGTGGGCGGCATTGATTTCAAATACTTCCAGTACGACCACGTGAAGTCCCGGAGGCAGGTGGGGTCCACCTTCAAGCCCATCCTGTACAGCGCAGCGCTGATGCAGGGGGTTGATCCTTGTGAGCGCTTCCCCAACGAGCTGATCACCTACGAGAAGTACCAGGGCTGGACACCCCGAAACGCCGAAGGGGAGTACGGCGGCACCTACTCCATGAAGGGAGCCCTGAAAAAATCCGTGAACACCGTCGCTGCGCAACTGATCATGCGTACCGGCATCGAACCCGTTCGGAAACTGGCCCGGCGCATGGGTATCAGCACCAGGGTTCCGAACGAGCCCGGCATTGCGCTGGGTGCCGTTGATGCCAGCCTTTACGACATGGTGCAGGTGTATGCCACCCTGGCCAACCAGGGCCGCAGGCCCGAGCCCTGGTACCTGCTGCGGGTGGAAACCGCCGACGGCGACACCCTCATCAATTTCAACCGGCCCGATGCCCGGCGCTTTGAGCAGGTAATCAGCGACAGCATCGCCAGGGTGATGACCAAAATGCTGGAGGCGGTGGTGAACGAAGGCACCGGAGCCCGGCTGCGCAGCCAGTTTGGCTTCAGGTATGCCGTAGCAGGCAAAACGGGCACCACCAACAACAACGCCGACGGCTGGTTCCTGGGCTACACACCCGACCTGGCCTTTGGCGCCTGGGTGGGGGCCTCGCAGCCGGTGGTCAGGTTTCACTCCACTGCCCTGGGACAGGGCTCGGCCACGGCGCTGCCCATCTGCGGTCACTTCCTCAACCGTGTGTACCGCAACCCGCGCTTCAAAAAGTTCAGGGAATCAAGATTTGAACAACCCGATAGCAGCACCCTCGCCCGCCTGAATTGTTACGACTACATCCCCGCTGATTCGGTGCTCATTGATTCTTTCCTTCGGTTAATGATGCTGCCGGAAGACAGCACCGTGAGGGCCCGGAAACTGGAGCTAGCCGATATGATCCTGGTCTCAATGGGAAAGGAAGTGTTGGATTACACCCCCCATTTCTTTGACCAAAGCAGGGGAGAACGCATCTATCTACCAGAAACCATCCGCCGGGAAATCCATCGCTTGCGCAACGACCAGGTGCGGGAAATCCGCCGGAAGGAGCGCCGCAAGCGCCAACAAAAACGAAAACGAAACCTCTGGGAACGACTGTTTGGAAAGAAACGACGGAATTGACCGGTGCCCAGGTTCATGCTCTCCAGGAGAGCTTATTGATGTTCTCGTTAAATGGCTGTAAATTTTACGGCGGCCGGGAGGCCGCCACTTAGGTTACGTCAACGAGCGCAGCTCGTGACGAGCCTGTGGAGGATTCTTGTAAATTGAGGGCTTAGCAATTTACTCCATGAATGAAAGTGGCCATCCTGCAACACTTCGATAAGCAAGGTCCATCGTCAGGGAGGGAGGTTGAGAAAGGTTGAGAAAAGTTGAGAGAGGTTAAGCTCGGTCGTCCATATACCTCCCGGCGAATGACGGGATAAACCAATACTTTAGGAGGACAAGACAACTCGTTCCTCAGTTCCTCAGTTCCTCAGTTCCTCAGTTCCTCAGTTCCTCAAATCCTCAACCACTCAAATCTCCTGCCTCAGCACTTCCAGTGGCGGTTTGCTCACCACCTCCCGGCTGTTCAGCATGCCGATGAGTACCGTCAGAAGGGTAATGCTGAAGAACACGGCTGCTGCCGGCCAGAGGTTTGGTGTAAAGGGGATGTCGAGGATGAAGCGGGCGAAGGCCCAGCTACCGGCAATGCTAAGTCCGATACCCGTGAAGGTAGCCAGGGCTCCCAGCAGGAAGTACTCCAGGGCATTGATCCAGAGTATCTGGCTGCGTTGGGCGCCGAGGGTTCGCAGCAATACGCTCTCCTTCACCCGCTGGAATTTGCTCAGCACCACCGAGCTGATGAGCACCACCAGTCCCGTCAGAATGCTGAAAAGGGCCATGAAGCGGATTACGAAAGAGACCTTGTTCAGTACCGTTTCCACGGAACGGAGGATTTGCGTCAGGTCAATGACAGAGACATTGGGGAAATTTTTGACCAGTGCCTGCTGGTAGCGGGCGCTCTGTTCTTCTGAATCCACCCTGGAAACGATCACGAAAAACTGCGGGGCCTGTTCCAGAACGCCCTTCGGGAAAAGGATGAGAAAGTTGGTTTGCACCCTTCTGAAGTCCACTTTCCGGATGCTGCCCACCACTGTTTCGATCAAAGCGCCCTGCACGTTGAAGGTCACCCTGCTGCCGATTTTGGCGTTCATGGCCCGGGCCACGTTGTCGGCCACGGAGATGTACACCACGCCGTCGTTACCCACTTCGCCATTCCACTCACCTTCCACAATTTCCTCGGTGTCGATGAGGGTATCCCTGTAGGTGCAGCGAAACTCCCGGTCGAAGATCCAATTGCGAACTTTTCTGCCATCGCGGCGGGGTGGGCCGTCTTCGTCGTCGTCAAAACGGCGGTCTGCTTCTTCGTCCATGTTTGCTTCGGCTGTCGCCAATGAGTCGGGCAGGTTGGTGGCTTTGGTGATGCCATTCACGCTTTCCACCCGAATGGTTACGATGGGCACGAGTTGTTTTACCGGAAGGCCCTGGGCTTCGGTGAGTTTTACGATGTCGGCTGTTTGCGGTGGCTGGATGTCGAAAACGATCATGTTGGGCACATCGCCGGTACCGGCGTAGGCCACCTGTTGCAGAAGCAGGTCTTTTACAAGGAAAAGGGTGGAGATCAGCGCCGTTCCCAGGCCTATTGTGACGATGAGAATAAGGGTCTGGTTGTTTGGCCGGTACAGGTTGGCGATGGACTGCCGGGCCACATAGCTCCAGCCCACCGGAAACCACTTGCGCACCGCCCAAACCAGTAGTTTGGCAACGCCGGCCAGCGCCATGAAAGCCAGCCCCACGGCTACCGGGAAAAACATGGCTTGCCACTCCTGCGTCTGCAGCCAGGTGAAGCCCGCCACGAACCCGAAGATGAGCAGGTACACCAGCCAGCGGAGCGGGTCGCTGCCGGCTGTATCGGCTTCGTAAGAGGCACGCAGGGTGCGCAGCGGCGAGATGCGCCGGATGTTGAGCAACGGCAGCAGGGCAAACAACACGGTGATGCCAAGCCCTGTGATCACCCCGGCACCAATGGCCGGCCAGGATACGGCGGTACTCACCCCCTCGATCGGCAAAAAATCGCCCAGGACTTTGGGCAGACTCACCTGCAGGAGGCTGCCCAGCAAGGCACCCAAAAGCCCGCCTGCCAAGCCGAGGATGAGTACCTGCAGCAGGTAAATCCGGAAGGCCTGCCCACCCTTGACACCCAGACAGCGCAACACGGCAATGCTCGAAATCTTGTCTTTGATGTAAATGTGTACCGAACTGGCCACGCCGATGCAGCCCAGCAGCAGGGCGATGAAACCCACCAGGTTGAGGAAGGCCTGCATGTTGCTGAAAGCCCGGCTGACGCCTTCCTGCCGCTCACTGACGGTTTCCACCCGGAGGGGTGTCTTTTTTAAGCGCGGTTTCAGGGAGGTTTCCACCAGTGCATCGGCATCGGTGTGTTCCGGGGTTTTGAAAAAGTACTGGTACCAGATCAGGCTGCCCATCTGCACCAGGCCGGTCTGTTGCAGGTACTTTCCCGGGATGTAAACTACCGGCACCATGGAACCGGCCACGCCTGCCCTGCCCGAGGCGGCGTTCAAGGTGCCTTCGATGACAAAGGGCATTTTGCCCACCCGCACCGTATCACCGGGTTGCAGGCCGAATTGCAGCATGAGGGTTTTCTCCACCAGTGCGATGCGGTCTTTGCCGGAGGGGTCGGGTGTTGGTTGCGCAGCGACCGATTTAAAGCGCTCTGCCGCTTCCGTTGGCACCGTGCCGAACTTGCCGTAAAAGGGAAATGCCCCTTGCTGGGCCCTCACCTGTGCCAGGCGGGTGCCGCCGTTTTCCGGAAAAAACACCATTGACAGGAGGTTCAAGGTGCTGGATTGCTCCTCCACGGCCAGGGTGTCAAAAACCGCCAGGATGCTGTCGGCAGCAGGTTGATTGCCCTCCACCACGAAGTCGGCACCGAGCAGGCTCCTGGCCTCGCGCCCGATGTCCCGTTCCAGGTTGTGGCTGAAGGAGTTGATGGCGACCAGCGCCGCTATTCCGATGACGATGGAAGCTATGAAAAGCAGCAAACGGCCCCGGTTGCGGCGGCTGTCGCGCCAGGCCATTTTGAGAAGCCAGAAAGGTGTTGGTTTTGTCAAAGCAGCAGAAATTTTCGCAAGGAACAAGCCACCACCTAAAGGGTTGACCTGCGCCGGCATCAGGCCGTAAAAATAGGACCAGGGGCCACTTGCATCCGGTGAATGTCCGTTTCAGGGTTTCGGTTAGTACATTTGCCTGCTGTTGTGAACTCTCATTTTCTGCAAGCTGAATTCATGATCCGCCATTCGTTTTCAGGCCTTTTTTTCTTTTTCGTCGCAATGTTTTTGGCTTCGCCTCCCGGGGTATCGGGGCAGGTTCCGGCGACAGGCAAGGACGCCGCCGATGGGCATAAATTGCTGCGCAAAGCCGACCGGCTTTACAAGTCCGGACGTTTTGACGAAGCAGAGGATACCTACCGGAAAGCACAGGACATTGACCCAACCCCACAGGGGGCCTACAACCTGGGCAACAGCATATACCGGCAGGAGCGTTTTGACGAAGCCATCGGGCACTACAAAGGAGTAACCGAATCGGCCACCGATCCGGCCACCAAAGCCAATGCCTGGTACAACCTCGGCAACGCTTATTTCAACAACAAGGATTTCAAAAACAGTGTGGAGGCCTACAAACAAGCCTTGCGGATCAACCCCAACGACCTTGCGACGAAAGAAAACCTGGCCCTGGCCCAACAACTGCTGAAACTTCAGCAGCAACAGCAACAACAACGAAACCAACAACAGTACCAGGACCAACAAAACGAGGATCAACAGCAGCAACAGGATCAGGACCAGGACCAGCAAAATCAGGATCAGCAAAAACAGCAACAACCCCGGCAATCACCACCAAAGAAAAAGCCCCAAAAGGAAAAACTCTCAAAAGAAGAAATGGAACAATTGCTCAGGATCATGGAGCAGGAAGAGCAGAAAGTGCAGCGAAAACTGCGCAGGGCCAAAGCCACCAAACCCGCATCCGGAAGAAACTGGTAATGAAGAAGCACGCTTTGAAAATATCCCTGGCGACCTTGTGCCTGGCGGCGCTGTGGGGCGCCTGCACCGAGCCCCCGCCTCCCACACTCAACTACAAGGAGCGCCTGCAGGTGGACAGCCTGTACAACAAGGGCGTGGACAGCCTGCGCCCCATCCTCGACAGCCTCTGTGAACTGCAATTCGACAGTCTGGTGCAGGCCAGCGTGGATTCCATGATGCACGAACGAATGGAGGAAATTGAGCGCTACCTGAAACGGATCAAAGGCGATACCACCCAACAGCAATAACCCATGGCAAAGCAATTGACATACCTGCTGGCATTGACACTGCTGCTGGCAACAGCCTGTTTGGAGCAGCCCAAAGGCAAAACCAAAAAAGAAGTCATGCAGGAAAAGGTGGCCGAGCGCCTGGCCCGTTGGGAACGCTCCTGGCGCCGCAGTTGCACGGACAAAGCCCTGGAACGGGCCGGAGAAATCGTGGATTCCACCATCCTGGCCAGGGCCCGCGCCAACAGGGATACCTCCGTGCGCAGCCTCATCCCGCCCCGCCCGGAAAAACCCGTCGTCGAAATGCCACTGGACACCGTTCCGGTAAAACCGTTTTTGAAGATGGAAAAAGATACGAGCGGGGGAAGGGGAATGAGGGATGAGGGATGAGGAATGAGGGATGAGGGATGAGGGATGAAGAATGAGGGATGAGGGATGAAAGAAGCTAACTACCCCAAACCCTACACCCTACACCCTACACTCTACTCCCTACTCCCTACTCCCTACTCCCTACTCCCTACTCCCCCGTCTGGCCTGGCGCCAGCCTGTCCGGCGGCCAGACGGGCCGGACCGGCTACTCCCTTTGTACGGCAAGTGACGTCTCGCCAGG
>JALWSS010000188.1 GCA_026993525.1 Saprospiraceae bacterium | reverse complement strand
ACGTCCCGCCCAAGGATAAGTCGCAAGTGCCGCTCCGCTCAACACTTGCAACAACTGAAGAATTTGCCGAAGGAAATCAGCCACGAGCGCCCCGTTCCGGCAAGTGTTTAGTCGAATCTGGCGAGACGTCACTTGCCGCCCAAGGATAGGTTGCACGTGCCGCTCCGCTCAACACTTGCAACAACGGTGGTGATTACTAAAATGAATCAACCCATTGACATTTTATTCGCCATGCTATAAATTTGCAATAGTTTAGAAATGAATCTAAACGTTATCATGTAAACCTATCAATTATGTTGATCAGAAATTCAATCATCCTTCTTACACTTTACTTTACTTGCTTGATGGTTGCTCAAAGTCAAGTAGTAGTTGACGGCATTAACATCAATGAGCTTGATATCGAGTTTTGCGAGATAGTTGCAGAATCAAATTTTTGGGGAACGAAAGTAAAAATAAAGATAGATTATGGTCAACCTGGTGGTAGTTATGGTTTTGATAAAGTAACTGACAAAGATGGAAAACCGTTAAAAGTGAACACTACCGTAGGAGCCTTAAATTATATGTTCAAAAATGGATGGGACTTTGTAACAAATTATACAATTGGTGATGCTGGCAAAGGATATGTATACCATTTCCTTTTAAGGAAAATATCACCACAGTAGTACTTATAGCTCCGGCGACTCATACTGGATAAAAGCCCACCCGCTCCGGCAAGTGTTAAGTCGAGCTTGGCGAGACGTCACTTGCCGTACAAGGGTAGGTTGCAAGTGCCGCTCCGCTCAACATTTGAAACGACGGAAGAATTACACAAACATGCATAATTGTTGTATGTGTTAAATTGTTTAACTTTATTGCATTAAGTTAGATTCTCTGCCTTTGGACCAATCCAAACTTGCCTGAAAGTCAAGTGTTTCATTAGTGACTTTTTATGAATGTTTTGAAGTTTTCAAATTTAATCACAATTTTTGCATTGGCACTTGTGTTCCATAAGCGCAAAAAGTCTAAAAGCTTTAGAAAACTATTGAAAATCAACTCCTTAGATGGCAAAGAAATTAATTGACGACCTAAAGTTCATGAATGGGGAAGTAACTCTTAAACTTACCCTTATCGGTTATAAAGACGGAGAATACTTTGTTTTGTATTCTCCTACATTGGATTTATACGCTTATGGAGAAAATGAGGATGAGGCTTTTCAAGCCTTTGAGGAGACAGTAGAATTGTACTTAGATCATGTTATTAAAGAAAATACCCTGGAAAGTGACTTAAAAAAACTTGGTTGGAGAAAGCATTCACATTTCAAGAAGACGTTTGATCCCCCTAAGTTCGACCCTGGAGAAATCATGGCAAAGAAGGGGGTCAATTCTTTTAATGTGATAGAGAAACAATTGGCTTTACACGCTTAATCAATGGGGTCTGTAAAAACCAGGGATTTTAGAAAAGTCATTCGCGCTTGGGGACTCACTCATAAAAGAACAAAATGTAGTCACGAAAGTTGGTCAAAACCAGGAATGACAAGGCCTGTAATTTTCCAATCAAATAAAAAAGAGATACCTCAATTCATTTTCAAGAATAATCTGAAAACAATGGGAAAGACAGAAGAAGATTTCTTTTCTACGCTCAATTCATTATAACCTCCGTTCCGGCAAGTGTTTAGTCGAGCCTGACGAGACGGCACTTGCCGCCCAAAGGATAGATTGCAAGTGCCGGTACGCTCAACACTTGCAACGACGGTATACTTTCAATATCAAAAAGAACCGTTCCGGCAAGTGTTAAGTCGAGCCTGGCGAGACGGCACTTGCCGCCCAAGGATAGGTTGCAAGTGCCGCTCCGCTCAACACTTGCAACAACGGAAGATTTTACCGAAGGAAACCCGTTCCGGCAAGTGTTAAGTCGAGCCTGGCGAGACAGCACTTGCCGCCCAAAGGATAGGTTTCAAGTGCCGCTTCGCTCAACACTTGCAATGACGGAAGAATTTACCGAAGGAAACCCATTCCGGCAAGTGTTAAGTCGAGCATGGCGAAACGTCACTTACCGCTCAATGGATAGGTTGCAAGTGCCTCTCTGCCCCGTTCCGGCAAGTGTTAAGTCGAGCCTGGAGAGACGGCACTTGCCGCCCAAGGATAGGTTGCAAGTGCCGCTCCGCTCAACACTTGCAACGACTTTGGAAAGGGCCATCCGCCGGGGCTATCTGGCTGAGGTTCAGCCACAATTGGAGAGTTTTTTGACCAGCATGGGTCGGCGCAGATTTCTGCTCCCGCTTTACACGGCGCCACTGGACACCCGTCAACTGGATCTGGCCAACAACATTTTTGCGAAAGCGAGGAAGTGCTGCCACGCCGTGAGCGCCAACAGCGTTGAAAAGTTACTGGCCGAAGCAGGGCAACAGTGACGGCTGCTTTACCGTTTAGCACCCTGTTTGAACAAAATATGTTAAAAACACCTTCCACCCTTTCTTTCTGTCTATTTTTGGCCGCGTTTTACCGGGCAGTTTATTGTTATATGTTGAGAGGGGTTGATCCCGGTATTCGCCGGGAGGTTGAGAGAAGTTGAGAGAGGCTGAGCCCGAAACCCCTCTCTAAACCCCTCTAAACCCAGACAGACGGTCATTTACTCACGAAATCGCTAATTGAACGCAATGTATTACCGTTACATCCCATTGACTATCCTTTTACTGAACAACTGGGCGCTGCAAGCCCAGGTTCCCCAAAACATCAGCATTCCTGCAGGTGCCGCCATTCAGAATGTTTCCAGCTTTGCGGCCTGTGCCGATCAGTTTGCCGGCACGATTCATTTTGAAGATGAATTTGGCAACCCCGTTGTGGAGGACACATTTTACCTGTGTTTTGGTGAGATACTGAACATCGTACACAACGGCGACGCCAACCTGACCGGCGATCCCGACCCCGGCACCCAGCCGGGTGTCACCTACGGTTTTTTCGACTGTCCACCGACGGTCTCAGGGCCCAACCTAAGCACCATCCTTACGGATCCCTGTCTGACTACTACACCACCTCCGACTATCGGGATTTGGGCGACTGCCGGCGGTAATCCCAATGGTAATATCACCTTCAACAACTCCGGTCAAATTCAGAATTTTTACAACGGTGGCAATCCAGTGATGATCTGGTTCGCTCCGCTGACAATTGACCATTTTTTTAACAAAGCTTACGAACAGGACCCTGTAACAATGGAGGTGGGCCCTTGCGTCAACCTCAACGTTGACGCTGCTTTTCCGGTGGTGTACCTGAATGAGATAGACGTGAGCAACCTCAGCACCAACACCGGTGTGAGCGGTTGCCAGGGCACTTTTGAAGTGGTGGGTGGCCTGCCGGAATTTGACGGCAGCAATTACGACATCAGCATCGAGCTGGTGGGCAGCCCGGGCGTTTACGGTTACCTCGTCAACGGGCCCTATACCCACAACGAAACCGTGACCTTTCAGGTGCCGGTACCGGGTGTTTACGAAGTGACCGTTGCCGACGGCAAAGGCTGTATGCACCAGTTTTTCGCCAACATGGCCAGTTGCGTAAACACCACCCAGAGCGCCCAGAGCATGACCGTGGCTCCCGGCGACAACATCTGTGTCAACATCACCAATGAGGGGGGCTTCATAGACCTGGTGTCCATGCAATATGCACTCAATTGGGACGGCAACATTCTGCAATTCTCCAGCGTCACCAACCTGACGCCCCTGCTGTCCAATTTCACCATAGGGGGCAGTTTCAATGCCACCAGCGATTCGCTCTTTTTCTCCTGGGCCGACCTGGCCGGCAATGGCAACAGCCTGCCCGACGGCACGGTGCTTTACCAGGTTTGTTTTGACGTCGTCGGAATGGACGGGGAATGCACCGACCTCAACTTCGTGGCCCCGCCGGGCCCGGGCATCGAGGTCATCAACGAGTTGGGCTCTTCCATCGGTTTCTTCGGAATGCCAGGGCAGGTTTGCGTGTCCGACAATGCCCTGGTAGTGGATTTCACCACTGATTCCGTGAGCTGTTTCAACACCAACGACGGATCGTTCACGGTGACCGTGAGCGGCGGCATGGCCCCCTACTCCGTCACCTGGCAGGACGACATGGGAGGCCCCGTGCAAGGCCCCGCCACCATCAACCTGGACGGGGGCAGCTTCACCGTGCAAAACCTGACCAAAGGCACCTACACCGTGACCGTGGCCGATGCCAACGGTATGCCCGTCGTGGTTACGGAACAGGTGACCGTACCCGGCCCACCGGATGTTGAAATCCTTTTCAATGAAACGCCACCACTCTGCAACGGCGACCCCGGCAGCGTGGATGCCACCATCGTGGTGGACAGCGTCATCGTCAACAACCCGACCGCCCAATACGACTTTTTGTGGAGCACCAACGACACCGGCACTTCCATCAGCGGTGTGATGTCGGGGGTGTATTCACTCACCATCACCGATCAGGCCACCGGCTGTACGGTTGAGGACAACACCTTTTTGCCTCAGCCTCCGGTGCTCAATGTGCTCATCACCACTGACTCCGCCACGTGCAGCGGCATCGGCGACGGGGCCATCCATGTGGTGGTTTCAGGAGGCACACCCGACGTGAACGGCGACTATACCATCCAATGGCCCAGCATCGGGCCCGCACCGGGGCTGACCCTGCAAAACACCATCTCCAACATCAACGGCCTTGAATCGGATTCTTATCCCCTTCGGGTAACGGACAGCAACGGTTGCACCTTCGAGGCCGACATCTGGTTGCCGGCACGCAAGGTGCTGAGCATGGACGCCGTGGTTCAAAACATCAGTTGTGCCGGAATTTGCAGCGGTGAGATAGCCATTACCGGGGTGACCACTTCGGCCAACGGCCAACCGCCGTCACTGCCTTACAATTTCGACTGGTTCGGCTCACCACCGCCACCGCCGCCGAGCACCACCACAGCCACCTCATCCACCACCACCAACATGTGCGCAGGGGTTTACACCATTGTGATGGAAGACGCCGCCGGCTGTGAGGTTGATACCAGCTTCACATTGACAGAACCGCCGCAGGTGATGGTTGCAGTGTTGGAAGCCAACAACGCTTCCTGCACGCCCGGCAATGACGGCAGCATCATTCTTGGCGTAACGGGTGGCACCTATCCGTTCAATTACAACTGGAACAGCATCACCACCGACAGCATCGCCACGGGGCTCGGGGCAGGCACCTACGCCGTCACCGTTCAGGATGCCAACGGCTGTGAGGATTCCACCTCGGCCACCATCATCCAACCGCTGCCGCCCACGATCACTTCCCTGGAAAACGATACCCTCTCCTGCCCCAACGGCAGCAATGGAATGCTGACCGTACAGGCCACCCCCGGCGATGCGCCCATTTCGCTGTACTCCTGGTCCAACAGCGCCAACGGTCAGACCATCACCGGCCTGCCGGCCGGCAACTACACGGTCACCGTTACCGACGATAACAATTGCACCGCCGAAGCCAGCGCCATGGTGGTTGCTCCTGCGCCCCTGGTCATAGACAGTATTGTCACCGTCGCTCCGCAATGTCCGGGATCGGGCGGGGGTCAGATCACGGTCTTTGTCAGCGGTGGGGCAGCACCCTACCAATTCAACTGGAGTACGGGCCTGCAGGGCATCGGCTTCAACGTGCTGGGTGGCTCCACCATCAGCGCCGGCAGCTACAGTGTGACCATTACCGACGACAACAATTGCGAGCCGCTGGTGCAAAGCATCACTTTGCTCGACCCACCCAGTCTGCAGGTAGCATTTTCCGCCATTGACTCGGTGAGCTGTGCCGGCACCATGGCTGCCTGCGACGGTAGCGCAACGGCAATGGCTTCCTATTCCAACGGCGATACCGGCCTGTTTGACTTCACCTGGCAAAGTGGCGAAAGTGACAACGACCTGAGCAGCAGCACGGCCGTGCAACTCTGTGCCGGCACTCAGTTCGTCGTCGTTTCCGACGGCATTTGTTTCGACACCTTTACAGTGGATATTCCGGCGCCACCGGCCATCCAACCGGGCGCTGACATCACCAACGTGAGCTGCAACGGCGGCTCCGACGGTGAAGTGACCCTGACCCCGTCAGGAGGCACCCCACCCTACACCATCACCTGGACGGGCAACATCGTAAGTCCGACCCTGCCCAACCTGAGCGCCGGCACTTACCAGGCCGTTATCGAAGATGCCAACGGCTGTACTTTCAACCACACGGTGACCATTACGGAACCACCTGTGCTGGTAGCCAGCATCAACCAGGCCGGCACCATGGACGTTAGTTGCGCAGGCGAAGATGACGGGGTGATCACCGTGGAAGTGCAAGGCGGCAACCTGCCCCTGGGCGATCCGTCCTACCTGTGGCAAAACGGCATCGCTCCCACCACCTCCAACTTCGCAGCCGGACTCAGCCCCGGCACCTATTCTGTGACGGTGGTGGACGTGAGGGGCTGTGCCGATACCCTGACGCACACCATTTCCGAGCCGCAGTCCATCCAGTTCAGCCTGGGCGAGGTGACTCCGATACAGTGTGCAGGTGGCAATACCTTTATCACGGTGGATTCCGTCTGGGGCGGACAATTGAGCACCTACCAGTTTTCTGTTGACAACGGCATCCTGCGGGTGCTGGGAACCCCCAGCCCGGTTTTTGCCGGAACGCATACCATCTCCATCGTGGACGTTCTGAACGGCTGCACCGTGGATACGGTCATCACCATTTCGGAACCGGTGCCGCTGAACGTGGTGCTGCCCGACGTTCTGACGATAGAACTCGGAGATACCACCACGGTGCTGGACCCCATCATTGTGTCCTCGCTTCCGATTGACTCCTTCCTGTGGACACCTTCGGAAGAATTGACTTGCAGCAACTGTAAAAACCCCACCGTCATTCCGACGATAACACAATTGTACACGCTCACCATCACGGATGTGAACGGCTGTACGGCCAGCGACCAGGTGCTGATCGAGATTGACCGCAACCGGAATGTTTACATCCCCAACGTCTTCTCGCCCAACAACGACGGTATCAACGACATCTTCCGGGTTTACACGGGTATTGGTGTCACCAAAATCAACTTTTTCCGGGTGTACGACCGCTGGGGAGAGCTGGTATTTGAAGCCGATAACTTGTCGCCGAGCGCTGATGGAACCATCGGCTGGGACGGCCGCTTCAAAGGGGAAGACATGGACCCGGCGGTGTTCATGTACCTGATCGAGATCGAGTTTCTCGACGGGCAGGTGTTGCTGTATCGCGGGGATGTAGCTTTGCTTCGCTAAACGCAAGCCCGTACACTGCCGGAATATGCAACCACTTGACTATCTTAGGGCATTCTCTAACTCACAGTGAAATGCCATGAAGCTCAACCACACCCCCCTTGCAATTTTTGCATTGCTGTTGTTCAGTCAATGTGCCACTTTGAAAGAAAGCCGGCAGACCCGGAAAAACGTTGAAACGGTGCGCCTCTGGTTTGAAGAGGGCTGGAACCACAACCGGAATGAAGAATTGCTGGAAGAGGTCTTCCACCCCGAATGGACGGATGGCAATCCGCTGCGCTCCAACCAGGCCATCGGCATCGAAGGGATGCGGCAACTGGTGAAGTTTTACCGGGAAGCCTTCCCGGATGCACATTTCACCATCACCCACCTGTTTGGCCAGGGAAACAACGTGGCCATCCGGTACGAAGTGGAGGCCACCCACTACGGCGATGCGTTTGGCATTCCGGCCACGGGCAAACATTTCAGCTCTTCGGGAATGGTGATCTATGAAATGAAAGACGGCAAGATTTACCGGAGCTGGCAGGAACTGGACCTGATGGGCATTATCAACCAGTTGAGGGAATGAGGTTGAGAGGGGTTGAGAGAAGTTGATCCCGAGACAAGCTCGGGAGCTTGAGAGGGGTTTAGAGGAGTTTAGACGAAAGACCAATCAATGTTACCCAGACCACCGCTTGTCACCATCATCACGGTTTGTTACAACTCCGCCCACCTGCTGGAGGGCACCATCAGAAGTGTGCTGGCCCAAAGCTACCCGCACATCGAGTACCTGGTCATTGACGGGGCATCTACGGATCACACCGCCACCATCATCGGGTTGATGGAAAACCTGAACCACCGCCTGCTGAATGCCAAAGTCTTCAAAACCATCAGCGAACCCGACAAGGGCCTTTACGACGCCATGAACAAAGGCCTCCGCATGGCCAGCGGCGATTTTGTTTTGTTCCTCAATGCCGGTGACCGCCTCTTTGAAACCGACACCATCAAAAACATGATGGAACACTGCACCGCCGACACCGATGTACTCTACGGCGAGGTGATGCTGGTTTCGGAAAGCCGCCGCCACCTGGGTACCCGAACCCAAATGACCACCCGCAAGCTGCCGGAAAACCTCACCTGGAAAAGCCTGAAAAAGGGTATGGTCGTCTGCCACCAGGCCTTCATGGCCCGTACTTCCATCGCTCCGCAATACATCGAAAACAACCTGGCCGCTGACATAGACTGGGTCATCAGCATTCTGAAAAAAAGCCGCCGGACGGTCAACACGCACCTCATCGTTGCAGAATACCTGGTGGGCGGCCTGTCCCGCAAACGCCACCGCCAATCACTCAAAGACCGTTTTGCAGTGATGCGCCGGCACTACGGCCTGCCCGCCACCTTGTGGGCCCATTTCCTGATATTCTTCCGGTCTTTCTTCAAAAAGGATGCTGTGGCCTGAGGGAATGGTCAGGGATGAGGAATGAGGAATGAGGGATGAGGGATGAGGGATGAGGAATGAGGGATGAGGAATGACAGAGCTAGCTCTCCCAAACCCTACACCCTACTCCCTACTCCCTACTCCCTACTCCCTACTCCCTACTCCCTACACCCTACTCCCTACTCCCTACTCTATACACAATTCCACATTCAATTGCTACCTTCGCCCCGCCTTTGGTTCCATGCTAATGGATGAAAAGGGAATCAGGTGAAAAACCTGGACTGTTCCCGCAGCTGTGAGCTCCACCAAAGTGCTGCCAACCGATGGCCACTGTTTGCCGCAGGCGAATGGGAAGGCCGGCCGCACCGGAGCAAGTCAGAAGACCTGCCAGAGGCATAGTCCACCTTCGGGTGCGGCTATCCTTCTCAGCTTTCGGAGAAAAGGCTGCGAGGATCAGAATCCTGCCACGGCGTTTCTGCCGGATTCCTTCCTCCTGTTTTTTCGTCATGGTGCTGATGTGGGGGCCCGCCCTGTTTTTTTTAACCATCAAAACAGTTTACCATGTCATTCAAAACCCTTACCCGCCAATGGATTTGGCTGCTTTCATTCGTTGTGCTGGCCTTGACGGCCTGCAACAAAGACGACGACACCCAGCCTGCCGGCACTTTTGGTTCCGGCATCTTTATCGTCAACGAAGGGCCGTTCCAGAATGGAACCGGCACGGTCAGTTTCTGGGATCGCCAAAATGATGTTGTTCTTCAGAGCATTTATTTTGGTCAGAACGGCGAAGACCTCGGCAACATCGCCCAGTCCATGACCATTGCCGGCGGCCAGGCCTTCATCGTCGTCAACAACGCCGGCAAGGTGGTGGCCGTGGATGCCTCCACCTTCAAAAAGAACGGAGAGATCACCGGCTTGTCATTGCCCCGCTATATGGTGACACAAAGTGGGTCTTCCACCGCTTTTGTGTCGCAATGGGGTGCTACCGGCACCGACGGCTCGGTGGCCGTTGTGAACACGGACAATTTCACGGTGACCAGTACCATTCCCACCGGCAGCGGCGCTGAAACGATGTTGCTCACCGGCGATGAATTGTGGGTGGCCAACGCCGGTGGCTTCGGCCGCGATTCCACCATCAGCATCATTGATGTGAACAGCCTTTCGGTGAAGGAAACCATTGTGGTAGGTGACAATCCCAACGGCCTGGTGCAGGACAGCGATGGAAACATCTGGGTGATTTGCGCCGGCTATGCCCACAATTTCGACCCCAGCGACCCGCTCAGCACGCCCGGCAAGCTGGTGCGCATCAGCAACAAAACCATCACCAAGACCTTCGACCTGCCCAACGACGCCGGCAGACTCATCATCAACAGCCAGGGCAACCGCCTCTTTTACCTCGACAACCGATACGCCGGCAGGGTCTTCGACTTTTTCACCAACCAGCCGCAACTGAACAACACCCCCTTTCTCGATGGCGCCTGGTATTCCCTCGGCTTCGACCCCGTTGACAACACCCTGCTTGCCGGCAACGCCGGCGACTTTGCCTCCCCCGGCAGCATGACCGTGGTGGATGCCTCCGGTAATGTGGTCAGGGAAGTAATGACGGGGATTATTCCGACCTTTTTTTTAGTGAAGGAGTGATGGAGAGGGGTTGATCCCGAGACAAGCTCGGGAGGTTGAGAGGGGTTGAGAGAATGCGATCAAAACAACTCTAAACCTCCCAATGAATATCGGGATCAACCCCTCTTAACCAACTTAATTTGCATTAACCCTAACCTAAAATGACTTTTTGCCCCGAAAGCCCGAAAGCCGATGCCGACAACTATCGGCATCGGCTTCGGGATCGGGGGACTCAGTGTTAGAAAGTTGGACTGAGGTTTTTGCGGCTTAGCCGTTCTTGTTTCTTTTGGGTTTTTCCGCCCCGTCCCAAGTCCGGGACGGGGCGGAATTCTTTGAATTTTCTTCAAGGTTCTTCCCTCTACGTTTGCTAAACCCTCTACGTTTACTAAACCTTCAGAGGTTTAGTAAACGTGACAACCCACTGCCCATGCCCGGAAAAAAAACAACCCGCATCACCAAAGCCAAAAGGGAAAAGGCCGCTCAAATAGCGGCTATTTTGGACGAGTTGTACCCCGAAGTGCCCATCCCCCTGTCGCATTCGGACCCTTACACCCTGCTGGTGGCGGTGCTTCTGTCGGCGCAGTGCACCGATGAGCGGGTCAATAAAATCACGCCCCACCTTTTCGCCCTGGCACACACACCGGAGGAAATGTCAGCACAGGACGTAAGCACCATCGAAGACATCATCCGCCCATGTGGCCTGGCTCCACGGAAGGCAAAAGCCATTTCAGAGTTGTCGAAAATCCTGTTGGAGAAGTACAACGGCCAGGTGCCGGAGGACTGGGAAGCGCTGGAGTCTCTGCCGGGAGTAGGGCACAAAACCGCTTCGGTGGTGATGTCGCAGGCATTTGGCAGACCTGCTTTTCCCGTGGATACACACATCCACCGGCTGGCCTGGCGCTGGGGCCTCAGCAACGGCAAAAACGTGGAACAGACTGAACGGGACCTCAAAGCCCTCTTCCCCGAAGAAAGTTGGAACAAACTGCACCTGCAGATCATTTATTTCGGCCGTGAGTACTGCCCGGCCCGGGGACACGATCCGCACAAATGCCCCATTTGCAGCAAGTTCGGCAGGAAAGAACTGTTTATATAGTGTAGGGTGTAGGGTTTAGGGAGTAGGGAGTAGGGAGTAGGGAGTAGGGTTTAGGGTTTAGGGTGTAGAGTTGAGGGAGTAGGGTTTGGAAGCATTACTCTGTTCAACTCTGCGGTAAAATTAAGAGTAGGGTGTAGGGTGTTGGGTGTAGGGTTGGGGCACTATCTCCGGACAACGCTGTGATCAAACTCTGTTCAACTCTATGTGACAACTCTGTTCAACTCTGTGGTTAAATTAAGAGTAGGGAGTAGGGAGTAGGGAGTAGGGAGTAGGGAATAGGGAGTAGGGAGTAGGGTGTAGGGAGTAGGGTGTAGAGTTGAGGGAGTAGGGTTTGGAAGCATTACACTGTTCAACTCTGCGGTAAAATTAAGAGTAGGGAGTAGGGTGTAGGGTGTAGGGTTGGGGCACTATCTCCGGACAACGCTGTGATCAAACTCTGTTCAACTCTGTGCTACAACTCTGTTCAACTCTGTGGTTAAATTAAGAGTAGGGAGTAGGGAGTAGGGAGTAGGGAGTAGGGAGTAGGGTTTAGGGTGTAGAGTTGAGGGAGTAGGGTTTGGAAGCATTACTCTGTTCAACTCTGCGGTAAAATTAAGAGTAGGGAGTAGGGTGTTGGGTGTAGGGTTGG